>JAAZND010000102.1 GCA_012798485.1 Candidatus Beckwithbacteria bacterium
GTATGACTACTTGTCTCTATCATCTTAACTATATCTTATCAAATGACTTAAGCTTTACGTTTTTGTGCTCATTGATTGCATTCATCCCTCGCACTTACAGTGCGGGGTTTTCTGCAATGGTTATAAATTCTGGATTATCATGAACCGAAATTATTTCACAGATTATTTTAATTTTTTCTTCACTAAAATTTAATTTTAATAATACCTTTTTGGCTAATTCAGCTCCATATTGCATATGAATTTTCTTGATTTTATTAGCCCAATGTATTTTTTTCTCTTGCTTAGAAAATTTAGAATAACCAATATCATGTAATAAAGCCGCAACCATCATTACTTCTTGATCTAAATCAGAATATTCTTTCAATAAATATTGCATCATTTTAGCAACTACTAAATGATGCAAATCATCAGCTTCTCGTCCTTTTTTATAATAAGGAAGGGCAATATTATAAATATCTTGATATTTCTTATTTAAATTATAATTCATTTAAACTATTTTTAATTATGTTTCTAAAGTTTGCTTCCCACATTTTTCCCAACTAATCTTTTGTGCCTGTTTTTTGCCTTTAAAAATCAAGTCTTTTCTTTTATCCTCTGTTAATTGTAGCATTTTTATTAAACTTTGATAAATATTCTCAGTACTTTGCGGTTTTTCGATGTAGGCAATTGCTTCTCCTCCAATTTCCGGTAAAGACGAAACATGACTTGCCAAAACTAACACGCCAAGTGTCATCGCTTCCAAAACCGGAATACCAAAGCCTTCATAAAGAGAAGGTAAAACCAGACAATAAGCATGTTTTAAAAGTTGAATTTTCTCATATTCTGAGACAAACCCCGTAAAAATAATTTCTTTACTAAGCCCTAATTCTTTGACCTTGGCAAAAATATTTTCATAGAGCCAACCTTTTTTCCCAACAATAATTAATTTTAATTTTCTATAATCTTCACTTTTTTTCATTTGAGCAAACGCTTCAATTAATCGAATTAGATTTTTACGAGGTTGCAATGTTCCAATATAGAGCAGATATTTTGACTGAAGATCAAAATTGATGGCAAATTTTTGAAAACTTTCATCCTGTTCATCATGTTCAAGTTTTTTATAATCAAAACCAAGATAAGTAACAGTAATTTTATCTTCTGTAATTTGATAGTTTTCTATAATATCTTTTTTGGTCGCCTCTGAAATTGCAAAAATATGTTTAGCATTTTTGACACTATATTTTGTCCAAGCAACCAATTGATTCAAATCTTTGGATAAAAATTCATTTGGGAATTTAAGAAAAGCTAAATCCATAATACTGACGACTGTTGGAATCGGTGAAAATCGCGGTGCATAATGGCCCGGAGTAAAAAAAAGACTTGGTAAACTTTTACCTAATTTCTCTTGATAAAGCTTCAGTGGCAAACGCCATTGAGTCCAAAGTATGGAAGGCCCAAAAATTTCATAATTCCAAGCTTGGTCAACTTTTGGAAAATCAGTTTGAAAATATTCTTTAAGATAAATTTTAAATTTCAGATCCTTATTTTCTTTGGTTAAATGATAAAGTTGCCACAAAATTTCATAAGCATAAATATTTGAGCCAACGCGATTCTCAAGATTTGCTTCATTGCCATCAATACCGATAAACATAAATTTCATGCTAAATTTATTTCAGCATCTCCATTTTTTGATAAAGTTCTAAAGTTTGCCTAGCCATTTTTTCAAAACTAAATTGTTCTGCCCTTCGCAAACTTTTTTCTTGTAGATTTTTTTTGAGTTTACTATTTTCTAAAATTTTTTTCATTGCAGCTGCAATTTCTGCAACTTTTTTAGGGCTTATTAAAATTCCCGCATCATCAACAATTTCAGGCAAAGAAGAAAGGTTTGAAGTAATCACTGGTAAACCGCATTGCATAGCTTCAAGAACCGGCAAACCAAAGCCTTCATAAAAAGATGGATAAGCAAACATTTCGGCTCCATTGTATAAATATGGTAAATCCTGATCGGAAACAAAGCCGGTCAAAATAATATTCTGCTGTTTTACCAGATCTTCTCCCCAACCAAATTTTCCTACTAAAACTAATTGATAATCAGATAAATTTAGAGCTTGAAAAGCCTGAATCACTGACTTCAGATTTTTCCTTGGCTCCAAAGTACACACGCTTAAAATATATTTTTTACTGATATTGTACTTATTTTTAATTTTTTCTATTTTTGCTTGATCTTTTATCTTATGAAAATTTTCACTTGCGCCTTCATAGATGACTGAAGTTTTTTCTTTGTTTATTTTGGTAAATTTTAAGAGATCTTTTTGTGTTGCTTTGGACACACAAATGACATGCTCACACTCTTTTTCAATCAATTTTAAATTATGTTCAAAGTTAAAAACAATTTTGGGATCATGATAATCACTATAAATAATAGGGGTAAAATCATGTATTGTCGTAATCTTAATCCCAGATTGAAACGGTGGCTGACTCCAGTCGGAAGTATGAAAAATGTCAACATGTCCAATAAAATTATTAACTGGCAAAAAATGAAGCTGATTCCAAATTAAACTTGCTACCTGTGGCGGAAAAAACTTGATATAAGCTTGGTAAGATAACTTTTCTCTATCTAATTCCTTTAAAAATTTCTCAATTTCTTCTTTTTGTCTAAAAACACCAGCAAATAATTTATATTGATTGTTTTTATCAATGCGCAACAAATTTTTGACCAATTCTCTGGTATAACGGGAAACGCCAGTCTGATAAACAATCTGTGAAATATCGATGCCTATAATCACTTTATTTTTTAATTTTAGTAAAAAAGCTAAAATCAAATTTTTTAAAAATTTTGATTATTCCATACCATAAAATTAACAAAATTGGCGTTCCAGGCAGTAGAAACAAAATAAACAAAATTAAAATCCTATACCATGGTCCTTTAAAAAAATAACGATATATTTTTTCAATCGAATAAAAAAGGATATTCCTATTCTTCATATGCAAAAAGTCTTTTGTAATTTACTAAATATTTTAAAACCAAATCGCCTTGAAAATGTTTCTCCTCAACCACTTCATAACCATAATTATTGACTAACTTCTCTTCCGTATGATTGTCTGGTTCAAAAATTGGTTGACTATATTTGATTAACCAAATTTTATTCTCCAGTTTATTTTGCTCAATTTCTTTGTAATCTATCAACTGATGTTTGTCTCTGTCATAATACCAAAAAGGCCGAGAAACTTCACTTAGGATTATTACTTGAGAAGAAACATCTCTTTGCTTGATAAACTCGACTAAACTGCGCCAGTCTTCGCGATGAAAAACAGGATTAAAAAGATAAGTAAAGCTGCAATAAGCGCTAATTACTAAAAAAATAATATAAATTCCTTCCATTTTTTTAACACTAAAATCTTTAAGGCAATAAATCAAAAGCAAGTAAAAAGCTGGGGCAAGATATAAAAAGCGAAAATAAGTAAAAACAGATACTTTAAGAGAAACAATTATTCCTAGCAAAACTGGAATTACAAGCCAAGCCAGTAAAAAGAAAAAATAAAAAGTGTCGTTGCGAGTATCGCTTTGGAAAGACGTGATAATCTTATTCTTTATTGTTTTAATTATGAGAAAACCGAAAAGCAAAAATGGAATCGAAAGTAAAAGCAAAGTCCAAAGATTAAAATCGAGAGGTAAGCGGCCAATCAAAATTTTTGTCGGAATCAAAGCCAATTGGCGTAATGAAAAAGTGCTCAAGTTTTGCCAAACAGCTAAACTGCCAGCAGTATTTTGTCCAATTTGCAGTTGACTAAAAAGAATTGATAAAAGCAAAATGATTGATAAAAGAGGTAAAAATATAATTTTTAATTTATTAGATAATTCTTTTTTATCTTGATAAGAAAATAAACATAATAGTAATAACTGAGTTGGCCAAATAAACCAAGCTACATAATGAGACCAAAACATTAGTGAAGTCGCAAAAAAATATTTTAATGCATGAACAATTAGCAACCTGTTCTTTAAAATCATAATTTGCAAAAATTCATACATTGACCAAGTACTAAAAAAAACAGCCAAGCTGTAAGGACGAGCTTCTTGGGAATAAAAAATTAACAATGGTGCAAGAGAAACAAGAAGTATTCCAAAATAAATTAAATCTACATTTTTATGTTTAGCTAAGATAAAATTTAAAATTTTGTAACTGAAAAAAACCACCCCCACTCCAGCCAAAACCGAAGGCAAACGCAAAACTATCTCATTATCACCAAAAAATTTAACAAAAACAAAAGTCAAAATATGCGATAATGGCGGATTGAAATCAGCCTTGAGATATTCAAACACTAAATTTTTGAAAGAATATGTTTGTATCGCCCAAGCTTGAATCGCTTCATCTAGCCATAAAGATTGATTAAGAGCAATAAGTCGAATTAAAAAGGCAAAAATTAGAATAGAGATAATAATTAAATTATTTTGTAATCTCATTACAGTTTTATTATAATGGAAAATAAAAGATTTCAATAGTTCTCACTTTAATTTAGTTATTTATAATTTAAAATTTCTACTGTAAGATGTCATTGCAATATATTAACGATTTTGATATGTTTAAATCCATGAAAACAACCCATATTCTTCAAATAAAAATGCTTTATTCTAATTTTTTTACATTATTTCAAAATTCAGAAAAATTACTTTTCCTAAAAATAAATTTTCAACCTAAGGAGGAGCTTTAACTGTAAATAGTAAAAAATATTTACTTAAAGAAAAATCATATGAAAGTTATTATTCTTTGCGGTGGTCAAGGAACTAGGTTAAAAGAAGAAACAGAATTTAAACCAAAACCGATGGTTTATGTCGGCAATAAACCTATTTTATGGCATATCATGAAAATTTATTCTCATTTTGGCTTTAACGAGTTTATTTTAGCTCTAGGTTATAAAGCAGATTATATAAAAAATTTTTTCTTAAATCAGAAAGCTCTTACTTCAGATTTTACTTTACACACTAATAATTTTAAAACTCAATATCATATGGAAAATCGGGAAGATGTTGATAATTTTAAAATTACTTTTGTTGATACTGGTCTAGAAACCTTACCTGGAGAAAGAATTTTAAGATGTAAAAAATATATTCCCAAAGAAGATAAACTTTTTATGGTGACTTACGGTGATGCTGTGACAGATTTAAATATTAAAAGCTTATTAAAATTTTATAAAAAACAAAAAACAATTGGAGTAATTACTGGAGTTCATCCAAGATCAAAATATGGCGTAGTAATAGTAGATTCAAATAATAAAGTCAAAAACTTTTCTGAAAAACCAATTTTAAAAGATTGGGTTAATGCTGGTTTTATGATATTTAATAAAAAAGTTTTTGATTATATAAAAAGAGAAGAAAGTGAACACCCTGCTCTGCAAAGATTGTCAAAGGAAAAACAATTATCTTTTTATAAACATGATGGTTTTTGGGCTTGTATGGACACTCATAAAGAATTTATGGATTTAAATGCCTGGTGGAAAGAAAAACAACCACCTTGGAAAATTTGGAAATAAGCTTATGAATATTTATCATGGTAAAAACGTTTTAGTCACAGGAGGAACCGGTTTTGTCGGCTCTCATCTCGTTGAAGAACTTATTAAACTTGGAGCACATGTTGTCACTACTTATGAATATATTGATCCTAAATCTTATTTTATTACCAAAGGACTTGATAAAAATACAGTCATGGCTAAAGTAGATATTAGAAATTTTGATGCCGTCTTTGATCTTGTCACTAAACTTAATACTGAATTTATTTTTCATCTGGCTGCTCAGGCCATTGTTGAAACTGCTTATTACAATCCTCGCTGGACACTGGAATCAAATATTAATGGCACAATTAATATTGTGGAAAGCGGGAGACTCTTTCCCAAAGTAAAAGCTATTATCGTAGCTTCATCAGACAAAGCTTATGGAAAACTATGTAAAAAAATGTATATGGAAACGGATGCTTTGTGTGGCGATCATCCTTATGATGTCTCAAAATCTGCCACTGATCTTATTGCTCATAGCTATTTCGTCACTTATGGATTGCCAGTTGTCACAACTAGATTTGGCAATATCTATGGCGAGGGTGATTTAAATATGTCAAGGATTATTCCTGGTATTATGAATACAATAATTAACAAAAATGTTTTGGAATTAAGAAGTAATGGAAAATTTGTAAGAGATTATTTATATGTAAAAGATGTCGTAGCAGGATATCTACTCCTTGCTGAAAAAATAGAAGAAGCAAAAGGTGAAGCCTATAATTTTGGGTCAGAAGAAAATTTATCAGTCATAGATTTAATTAAAGAAATCGAAAAAGCTTTAAATTTAAAAATTCCTTATAAAATTTTAAACACTGCTAAAAATGAAATTCCTAATCAAGCTTTGGACTGTAAAAAAATCAAGGCTTTGGGCTGGAAACAAAAACAAATGATAAAAGATACCATGCAATCAATTTTGTTATGGTATAAATCATACTTAAAAGGAGAAATTTCTTTCCCAATAAAAAATAATATAAATCAACCAACGGAAAAAGAAGATAAAATAGTAAAAACCCAATTTACCATGTCTTCACCAAAAATTATTTATCTTGCTCCCAGACAATAAAAATTGTTTTCTAATTTAGTGATTCTTCAATTTCTTTCATTTATTCTTTACTTAAAAATGGAAACATTTCATTGATTGGCAAAGACATCATTTTTCCATTTTCATCTTTTCTCGATGAGACAGTCAAAATATCCTGCCAATATGGACAAACAATCTCGCAAATTACAGTTTCTTTAAGTTCTAAAATATCTTTAATTTTTTTTAAATCTTGAGTTTTATTGATTTTAAAATATTTTATTCCATAAGCTTTGGCAATTTTTTGAGTTTCTGGAATATAAACTCCAGATTTTAAGCCTTCACCAATCAATCTTTGATTAAAGAAATTTTTTTGCGTGATACGAATTGCAAGATATCCTTGGTTGTTAATCACAAAAATTTTTGCCGGAATTTTATGATGAAAAATTGAAGCCAACTCATGAATATTCATCTGAAAAGAACCGTCTCCAGTAATACAAATAATATTATTCTTTGGGCTAGCTGCCCACACTCCCAAAATAGCAGGCAAGTTATAACCCATAGTTAAAGTTGCTCCAGGGATGATAAATCTCTGATTTTTTTTGATTTTTAATGTTTGGGTTGTAATATAAGCTGTCACACCAGCATCTGTAATAATATGATCTCCTTTTTTGGAAAACTGAGAAATGGCATTAATAGCATGATACATATTGACCAGCTTCTTTTGGGGTTTCGGCAAAAATAAACTATATTTCTTTTTTATAATTTGACACTTCTTAAGCCACTCTTGTTTATTTTGAATTGATTTAGCATGGACTAAAATTTTTTCTAAAAAATATTTAGCATCAGATAAAATCAGTTTATCTATTTTGATAGTATTCTTACTGTGTTCTAATGGATCGACATCAATTACTATTTTTTTGGCTTTTGGCGCCCATTTATCATATTCATGTCCGGTAAAAGGGACTGCTAATCTAGTGCCAACAGCTAAAATTAAATCAGAATCCTGAATAATAATATTTCCTGCTCTATCTCCTTTTGTTCCTCCATGACCAATATAATTGGGATGATCATATTCCAAAAGATCAATTCCCATATCTGGCGTCACTACTGGAATTTTAGTTTTTTCAACTAACTTTCTAAAAATTTCTACAGCGTTAGCTAATCTAACTCCTCCTCCAGCAATAATAATCGGTTTTTTGGCTTTTTTAAGTAAAGTAAATACTTCCTCAATCTTTTTTTGACTTGCTTGTGGTTTATTGTTTTGTTTAATTATCTTGCTTTTTAATTTTTTCTCATCAATTAAAGCTCCTGCCACATCTGAGGGAATATCAAGCCATACCGGCCCAGGACGATCAGACAACATTTCACAATAAGCTTTATCAAGTTCCTGTTTAATATCTTCCGGGTTTTCCACTACAGCAGCATATTTAGTCAAAGATTTAACGACGGGAATAATATTTACTTCCTGCACTCCAAATTGCCTTAATGGTTGAGGTTTAAGACTGGAAGACATTTGTGACTTCTTGGTTTGTGTAGAAATAAAAATTACTGAAATAGAATTTTGCCATGCTTCCAAAAGCCCAGTAATCGCATTGGTTGAACCAGGACCAGAAGTGACAATTACCGCCCCAGGAACATTTTTGGTTTTAGCATAAGCCTCAGCTGCCAAAGCACATGCTTGTTCATGATGACTACAAATATATTTAATTTTACCGTGAGCAATAGTAGCATCATTTAAAAACATCGCTCCACCACCAGAAAGAGTAAAAATAGTTTCTGTACCATGACTGTAAATGTATTCGATAAGATAATCTGCTACTCTCATATTAATTATTGATAATGGATAAAATTGCTTTGGCAACCACCGGAATTTGTTGAAGCGACATGCCGCCAAAATTAATTCTTCCATTTTGTAATAAATAAATACCATATTTAGTTTTTAACAAAGTAATCTGGGCTGATGTTAAATCAAGCAAACTGAAAAAGCCTTTTTGCTCTAAAACATAACTAAATCGACCTTTTGTCAGCTTATTAAATAACTCTCTTCTTTTTTTAAGATTTTTACTCATTTGTGCAAGTGATTGAAGCCATTCTTTTTTATAAGTTTTATTGGTTAGAATTTTTTTAACAATTGATTCACCAAAGGCTGGAGGAGTGGAATTACTGATTCTAAATAAATAATTAAGACAAGAATCAATGGCAAATCTCTCTTTTTCACTTTCTGCCAACACTATTAACAAACTTGTGCGATGCTGATACAAAGTCATATTTTTGGAAAAAGAAAAATTGATAGCCATTTTTATTTTATTTTCGAGTAAATATCTTCCGGAAAAACAATCGGTCTCAAAATCATCACCAAGCCCAATGTAGGCTGAATCAAGCAAAATGGTATTATTATATTTTTTAAACAATTTAGTCAATTCTACCCATTCTGCTTCACTGGGATTAACACAAGTTGGATTATGTGTTGGTCCCCCTTGAAATAAAATAAAAGCATTGGGATTTTCTCTCATTGCTTTTTTTAAAGCGGTAAAATTAAATTTTTTATTTTTATTAAGTTGAGGGAAATGGATAATTTTAAAACCAAAATTTTTAAAAATTTTATTATGATTATCCCAAGTAGGGTCACTCAAAATAATAGTTGGTTTTTTAAAATTGAGAGCAATCAAATTTGCCCAAACATAAATCCCGTTGGTTCCTCCGGTCACTCCCTGCTTTGCTAAAAGATGATTATATTTTTTATATAATTTGTCGCCTAGAACCAATTTAGTTGATTCTTCGATAAATTCCAAATCTCCTTTGATTGGCAAATAATTAAAATTGCTGCGATCTAATTCTGATACTACTTTAGCTACAGTTGGAATCACAAAAGTTTTACCATCATTATCAAGATAAATACCAATGCTGGCATTAATTTTATCCGTTCTTTTGTCATCTTGATATTCATCATTTAAACTAAAAATTGTATCTGGTTCAATGACTTTGTATTTGCTCATTTAATTAAACTGACCAAAACATCGCAAACAAAATCGATATCTTTTTCAGTTAGATTAGCGGCTGACGGAAGATTGAAACCATTTTTTTCTACCTCACTGGCTACTGGATTTTTTAATAATTTTAAATTTTTATAAACGGGAAAACGACTCATTCTAGGGAAAGTCTCTCGTCCATGAATATTATATTCTCGCATTTTGGCAATCAATTCATTTCTGGAAATTTTCTTAGATTTGAGTAAAACTCCAGGATAACAGTAATTGGACCGAGTGCCTTTTGGCTCAACAATTAATTCTAATTCTTTGATATCTTTTAATCTTTCATAATACCAAGAGAAAATTTTTCTTTTAATCTGAACTAATTCTTCTATTCTTTCCACTTGGGCGCGAGCCAAAGCAGCTGTCACATTCGCCATTTGATATTCGTACCCCAGAATATCACACCAAAAATTGGCCAATCGATTTGTTCTTCCCATATTACTTAACAGAATTGCCTGTTCATACATCTCTTTACTATTGGTTAAAAACATACCGCCTTCTCCAGAAGCAGCAATTTTTGCTCCATGGAAAGAAATACAACCGACATCACCAAAAGAACCAGCTTTTTTATTTTTATAAAGTGTGCCAAGAGCAGGAGCTGAATCTTCCACAATTTTTAAATTATATTTTTTGGCAATTTTTTTGATTGCATCCCAATCAGCTGATTGGCCAAATGAATCTACCACCATAATCCCTTTAGTCTTTTTAGTAATCGCTTTTTCGATCGCCTTAGGATCAATACACCAAGTTTTGGGATCAATATCAACAAAAATTGGAGTTGCGCCGGTATAATTAATAACATAAGCTGTGGCTACCCAACTAAAATCGGTACAGATCACTTCATCACCTTTTTTAAAGCCACAAGTTAGACAAGCCAAATGCAAAGAATGAGTGGCACAAAAACCGGCAAGAGCATATTTGACTCCTATATAATCTGCAATAGTTTTTTCTAAAGCCTTGATATCTTTATCAAACGTTTCATAAAAACCATGCTTCACGCCGTCAATCACATAATCAATTTCTTTTTTAGTAATCGATGGACCAGCAAAACTAATTTTTTTGTCTGATCTTTTAAATTGGGGTTTAATGTTTGTTTGTTTGAGTTTCATATAGATTTCATATTTGTTTATAACTTTTTTATAACCTTTTGGAGCAGGAATCCATTCAGGAAATCCTTTCTCGTTAACTTGAATTAAGGGAACTTTTTTAAATTCCACAAATCCAAGCTTTTGATACAAATTAAGAGCTTTTTCATTATTAGAAAATGTTTGCAAGGTATAATTTTTTAAACCCAATTCTTTTTTTCCCCAGGCTAACATATAAGAAATAGCATTGCCCATAATCCCAGGATATTTTTCCACTCCTCGAACAATGTTATCGATTTCACAAGTCAAATTTTTAAAATCAAAACGGAATAAACCAATATGTCCAATAAATTCTCCTTTGACTTTAATTATAAAAAGCAAACGATCAGGAGTGTTAATAAGTCTTTCTTCAAGCCATTTTTTAGTTCCGGGAATAGTCACTTTAAATTGAGAAGGAAACCAGATTTCATGCTTTTTGCGCCAGTTGGCTAAAAGCTTGACAATTTGAGGTTTATTTATGCAGTCTTGAGTAATAAAAAGCAGTTCATATTTTTGCTTTTCAAAAACACCATCTATTTTTATTTCACCAAAAGTATTATTTTTAAATTTAGAAATCTGTTGAATTATTTGTTTTCTATTCGGCTTCATAGTTTAGAGTAAATATAACATGAAAAAAAAGATAAGCAAATACTGTCTAAAATATTTTTCAAAATACTCTCATATACATCTCAGTTTTTATGGTAAACTAAAAAAGTTTATGCAAAATAAAAAGTATATTCCAGTTTCAGGCAAGGTTTTTAATCAAGAAGAAATTGATAATGCAATAGAAGCAGCCAAAGATTGTTGGTGGACTGAAGGCAAATTTAGTAAAACTTTTGAAAACGATTTTAAAAAATTTTTAGGAGTGAAGTATGTTTCTTTAGTCAATTCTGGATCAAGTGCTAACCTTCTTGCTCTTGCCTGCCTTACTTCTGAAATTTTTGGCGATAAAAAACTAAAAGCAGGAGATGAATTTATCACTACTCCTGTTGCTTTTCCTACAACTGTTAATCCGGGAATTCAATATGGACTAAAACCGGTTTTTATCGATGCTTGTGTGAATACTTTAAATATTGATGTCAAACAAATCGAAAAAGCGATTAGTAAAAAAACCAGATTGATTATGCTTGCCCACACTCTTGGTTTTTCTTACAATCTAAAAGAAATTTTAAAATTGGTCAAAAAATATAAGCTCTGGTTTATTGAAGATTGTTGTGATGCACTTGGATCAAAATATAATGACAAATTCTTAGGCACTTTTGGTCACTTGGCTACTTTCAGTTTTTATCCTGCTCATCATATCACTATGGGCGAAGGCGGAGCTGTGATTACTAATGACCCTCTTATTCATAAATCTATACGTCAATTTAGAGATTGGGGCAGAGATTGCTGGTGTGGTACTGGCGAAGATAATACCTGTAAAAATAGATTCAAATGGAAACTAGGAGAATTACCTTTGGGCTATGATCACAAATATATTTATTCCCAAATTGGTTATAATTTGAAACTTACAGACTTTCAGGCAGCAATTGGGGTTGCCCAGCTCAAAAAATTACCCAAATTTATCAAACAAAGAAAAACAAATTATAAAATTTTATATGACTTTTTTAAGCAATATGAAAAATATTTTATTCTGATGAAAGAAGAAAAAAATGCCGATAATTCTTACTTTGGGTTCCCAATTATAGTAAAAGATAACGCTCCTTTTACGAGAAATGAACTCACTGAATATTTAGAAAACAATCAAATTGCCACCAGAAATATTTTTGCTGGCAACTTACTTCGTCACCCAGCTTACTTGAAATTAAGAAAAAATTTTAGAATAATAGGAAGTATGGAAAACGCTGACTTGATTATGAACAATGCTTTTTGGCTTGGAGTCTGGCCTGGAATAAAAAAACAAGATTACAATTTTATTTTAAAAACATTACAAAAATTTTTAAAAAAATATGAATAATAAACTAATTTCAGTTATTGTCGCTTGTTACAACGAAGAAGAAAATATAAAAGAAATTTATCAGCGCATTATCAAAACTTTTAAAGAAAATCCTCAGTATGATTATGAAATTATTTATGTTGACAACAATTCTATAGACACTTCTCGAAAAATTATTCAAGATTTATGTAAAAAAGATAAAAAAGTAAAAGCCATTTATATGAGTAGAAATTTTGGTTCGCCTCAACCCAGTTTTTTAGCTGGACTTGAAAAATCTAAAGGGGATGCTGCTATCTTACTTCACGGCGATATCCAGGATCCTCCAGAATTAATCCCCCAATTTGCCAAACTGTGGGAAAAAGGCAATGATGTCGTTTATGGAGTTAGAACCAAAAGAAAAGGCTACAATTTTATCTGGAATTTTTATTATCATGCTTTTTACTGGATATTACAAAAAATCTCATATATCAAAATGCCTCTAGATGCTGGCGATTTTTCTTTAATGGACAGAAAAGTGATTAGAGAATTATTAAAATTAGATGAATATGATTATTATATTAGATGCCTCAGAGCATATGTAGGTTTCAAACAAATTGGTTATGAATACGAAAGAGATCCAAGACTAAAAGGCAAATCAAATGAAAACTTATTATCAAGTTTATGGTGGGCTAAAACGATTATTGCCAATTTTTCCTTTAAACCACTCGAGTATATTTCTTTTGTTGCACTTGCCGTTACTTTTTTCTCCTTCATTTTTATAATCATAAATATTATTTTGTATTTTTTAAACCCTTCTTCTCCAAAAGGAATTCCAACTATAGTAATCCTTATTTCATTTCTTGGAGGTATACAACTACTCAGCCTTTCTATTATTGCTGAATACTTAGCCAAAATCTTTTTAGAAATTAAGAAAAGACCAAAATATATTATTGAAGAAACTATTAATCTCTAGATTTATTTATAAAAAAGTATAATATCTTTTTTATTCTCTAAATCACTTTCAATAATACTTTCCTTATCCAGACCATTTTTGATTGCTATTTCTTTCCAATATTCATATGATTTTTCCCAATAGACAGTAAAGTCTATAAACAGATAATCTGGATTAAATGCTTTAACTGCTTCTTCATTTGGAGTCTGCCAATCATTAGTAGCTTTTTTATATAATTTTGCATTCACTGGAAGCGATGCAGAATAAAGAATATTGCTATCCTTAAAATTAATATTTGTCTGTTCTAGTTTTCTCGTAGCTCTAGAGGTAATAAAATCCTTAAAAGAATATGCTGCTTGGATTGATTTTTGAGAAATTAGTAAATTAAAAATTACAGCTTTAATATATACAAATATTAATATCATTAAGAATGTTAAATATAAAGCCTTATATTTAAACACTTTTTGTTTTAAGAATAAATATAAAGAAATATCAAATACATATGAGTAAAAAAATAAAGAGATTGGAAGTATTGGTATTAAATAAGCAGTAGTGCGTATTGGTCCCACTTTTAAAGTTAACCATAAAATATAAGAAATACTATATGTAGAAATTAGTGAAATGAATATACTATTAGTATCTTTTAATTTTTTAAAGAAATTTATAATTAAAACTAAAAAAGGCGAAACTACTGTTAATAATAGTAATGGATTAATAAGATATTCTGCAAACCACGAATTTATATTATCTCTCATGCTAGCAGAGGTCATACTAAACATTTCTCTTTGTCTTGCTATAAATAAGGAGGTTTGAATAAAAATATAAGGATGTATTAAAAAAGTTAAAAATAAAAATATTATTCCTGAAGTTAGATATACATAGATTAATTTCTGTAAATTCTGTCTCACATTCTCTTTTAGAGTAAAAATAAATCCTAAAAATAATGGAAAAATAATAAAAATATGCGGTTGTTTACAAAGAAATGCTAGTCCTCCAAAAATATTAGCTAGAATAATATTTTTTAATAATTTGGGGTTTTGCAAATAATAAAATAAATAATTAAAACAAATAAGAGAAAATAATAAACCTAAAATGTCAGGTTTAATATGAAAAGTGTAATGTAAAAAAGGAGTAAATAAACAAAAAAGAGTTAGATAAATTATTTTACTAATCTGATATTTTAAGATTTTGTTTAAGAGATTAAAAGCACTAATTAAACAACCTAAAGCAACTATAAAGTTAAAAAGCTTAGCCGTTAAAGCAAAAATTTCTGCATTTTCAAAAGAGATCTTTAATAATATTGAAATAGCACTAAAAATCCAAAATAAAATGCTATTAAATGGGAATCCATAATACGCAGTATGATATGGAATATTTTGATTATAATAAGAGTCTGGTTTAGATGTATCTGATAACTGTAAAATACTACTTAAAATTGAGCCGCTATCTATGTGTTCAGCAAAAACCACATTAAGATTTTGATTATTTTGAAAACATGCTGGTAAAATAAACCAACAAAAACCTATTATATATAATATTAAAACCCAATATTTATTTATTAATTCGATTATGTTATTTTTCATTTACTATATTTTATATAATTTAAGATAGTAATATAATTATTCTACATATTAAATCTACTAATGTAAAAATGGGAAAAAATAATATTTTTATTCACCCAACTGCTATAGTGGATACAACAAACATTGGAGAAAAATCAAAAATCTGGGCTTTTGTTCATATCTTGAAAGGTGCTAAAATTGGAAATAATGCTAATATTTGTGATCATTGTTTTATAGAAAATGAAGTAAATATAGGTAATAATGTCACAATTAAATGTGGTGTCTGGATCTGGGATGGATTAACTATTGAAAATAATGTTTTCATTGGGCCAAGTGTTGTTTTTACAAATGACTTGTATCCAAGAAGTAAAAATATTCATTACAACAAAAAAAAGACAACTCTTAAAGAGGGGTGTTCTATAGGAGCTAATGCAACCATACTTGCAGGTATTACTATAGGAAAACATGCTATGATAGGTGCGGGATCAGTGATCACAAAAAATGTCAATGATTTTGAAATAGTTTATGGCAACCCTGCAAGACAAAAAGGGTTTGTCTGCAAATGTGGAGAAAAAATAAAATTTGATAATAATCTTTTTGTTTGTAAATGCGGAGAAAGCTTTAAAAAAGAAAATAACTTTATTAAAAATATCAATTAAGTTTTTTATCTTATTTTTCCTTATTAAGGAATTTTCTTATTATTTTTCTAAATTTTGTATCTTTATAGTTTATTTTTTGAGATTTACTATCAAAATTTATCTTATTTACCAAACTAATAATATCTTTATATTGAATCGAGTAAAGAGAATTTAATAACTTTAAATTTTTGGTATCTTTAATAAAGTTTAAAATAGTTTCATATCCCCATTTTTGACGTATCTGATCATCTGTTTTAAGAGCTATTTTCCCCAAAAAATAGGGAATAGTTTCTCTTGTTGGTTTTCCAAAAACTTTAAAATCTTGACTAAATACTTTGATAAATAAATTAATATCCATTTTTAAAAAATTATCTAAAACAAATGGTAGCTCTAAATTCTGACGTAAAATCGACAGATTACTATGATTATCTATTTGGCTCCCATTGATCATTTGTCGATATTTAACTAATGGCTTTTGATAAATATAAATTTTATTTTTTAAAAGTGTTCTGACATGGAAATCATAGTCTTGAGTTTGAAGTAATGCTGGATTAAAAAAACCAATTTGTTTTAAAATAGATTTTCTAATAATTTCTCCAGGAGCTGGTAATCTATTCCCATAGATAAACATTTCTCTTATAAGCTGAAATCTATTTGTATTTTTAAATTTCAAAATTTTTTGTAATTATTTATCTTTCAAAAGATGATTATTTTCATCTATTCCTTCTAACTGAAAAAATAATGCATTATATTGTTTGTTTTTTTCTAAATAATTAATTCCTTCCTGTAAATAAGTTGGACAAACTTCATCGTCTGAAGCTATAAAAACAATATATTCCCCTACACTATTTTTTATTCCATCATTAAAACCAATTGATGGTCCCATATTATAATGATGTTCAATTATTTTAATTCGAGAATCTTTATAAGATTTAATAATATTTAAAGTATTGTCTAAAGATCTATCGTCAATAATTATCAACTCAAAGTCAGTAAAAGTTTGAGCTAAAATACTATTAAGAAATTTAGCCACATATTTTTCATGAAGATAGCTTGGAGAAATGATAGATACTTTCGGTTTATTCTTAGAATTCATTTAAAACCTTTACTATTTTTTTAACTTCCGCTTGATTAAGTACAGGACTTATAGGAATGCTAAGGACTTCATTATGAATTTGTTCAGTAATTGGATATTTAAATTTATTCCATTCCTTATAAGCTAATTGTTTATGAGGAGGAATTGGATAATGAATAAGTGATCCAATTTGATTGTCTAAAAGATATTTTTGTAATTTATCTCTATTTTTTGACCTAACAACAAAAACATAAAAATTATGACCATGAAAATCTTTGACTAATGGCAGAATTATTTTTTGATTGTGAATATTTTCAAAATAATATTTTGCTATCTCTCTTCTTTTTTGATTATCTTTGTCTAAATATTTAAGTTTAACATTAAGTATTGCTGCTTGAATATCATCTAAGCGACTATTAATCCCTTTATAAATATTGATATATTTAACTGAGGATCCATAATTAGCAAGAATTCTTATTGTTTTTGCTAATATCTGATCATTGGTAGTAATAGCTCCTCCATCTCCTAATGCTCCAAGATTTTTTCCTGGATAAAAACTAAAACCAGAAACATCTCCTAAATTCCCTGCTTTTTTATTTTTATATATAGATCCATGAGCCTGAGCAGAATCTTCAATAACTTTTAATTTATATTTTTTTGCTATTTTCCAAATTTTTTCCATTTCTACTACTTGACCATATAAATGAACTACTAAAATGGCTTTAGTTTTTCTTGTTATTTTTTTTTCAATCAAGGCTGGATTAATATTGTAATTATCAATATCTGGCTCAACTAAAATTGGCTTTAAGTTATTAGCAGAAATTGCCAAAATTGAAGCAATAAAAGTATTAGCAGGCACAATAATTTCGTCTTGAGCTTTTAATAGCCCCAATTCTCTATAACCTTTAAAAATTAAATTAAGTGCATCAAATCCATTCCCTACGCCAATGCAATATTTCGTACCAATATATGAAGCAAAATTAATTTCAAATTCTTTAAGTTTATCACCTAAAATATAGTGACCAGAGTTTAGAAACTCTTGAAAAGTTCGCTCAATTTCTGGGCGATATTTTTGATTAATTTGGTAAAGATCTAAAAAGGGAATCATAAATTATAATAAATCTTTTAGGTATTTTTTGTAATAGAGCTTTAAGATTTTCTTATTTTTTACTATATATCTAATTATTGGATATTTTTCTAGACGACTATATTGGGTCCATATTTTTAGATCTTTATTTGGAAATTTGATGAAATTAGTTTTGGGATTAAAAATATCAGAGTAACGATAATTTTTGTGAATATAATATAAAATCCATGCCATTTCATTCTTATAGTTGTTCTTAAAATATTGAAAGTCTGTAGGCATTATTTCTGAATAATAGTTATTATATTTGTAATTTAACATTATATTAATTAAATAAATTACAATATTATTAAATTTCTCTTGTTCTTTTCTGTCAACTGATGACCAAACCCCTTTATGGTTATAGCGATAAACTGACAAGGGTTTATCATAATAATAACAATTTCCTTTTGATAATAAATAATGATACTGAAAAATATCTCCCGGAGGTAAATTTTTTATATTACGGAAAACTCTGGCTGAAGTATGAGTATAAATTTGATTTATCAAACTAAATTTATTATTAAGAACATTATTTCTTTTGATCAATAATTCTTTTCTATTATCTGGATATAAGATATAAGAATTATGAGCGAACATAATACAATCTGAATTCTGGTCAAGCGAATCAACTGCTTTTTGTAATTTATATGCATCAATCCAGTAATCATCTCCTTCACAAAGAGCTATATATTTACCTTTCGCACTTGGAAGTAAAAATGTTTTTAATATCCCAGTTTTAATTTTACTAAGTTGATTTTCTTTTTGGATAACTAATTTAATTATATTGGGAAATTTTTTTTGATATTCTTTTAGTATTTCTGGGGTTTTATCTGTAGAAGCATCATCGTGAATCAAAATTTCATAATCAAAATTTGTTTTTTGCATCAAAAAAGAATCTATTGTTTGAGATATATACTTTTCATGATTATAAGCAAGACATAATATTGATATTTTAGGAAACTTCATTTTTTAAAATTATTGGATTTATCTGTTTAATACCTATAGTTCCAGTATTATATAATAAAAATTTACTATTCACTTTTTTTTGGTTAAGCATATTAATTATTGCCTTAGGAAAATTAACTCCAGCCAAATGAGAAAATGGATATTGACCACCAAAACGGCAGTTTAAATCAATTACATAATACTTATTATTATTATAAATGATATCAACATCTAAGTTGGCAACATGTTTTAACTTGTTTGATAAGGTTTTAGCTATAATTGATATACTTTTGTTTTTAATGATTATGGCGCTATCTGTTTCTCCAGCTCTCATAGATAATTTTTTTTTGGAAACACTAGTTAGATAATTAGAATTTAAATCATTAAAAATATCAACTCCATATTCTGAACCATTAATTTTTTCTTGAATAATAATACTTTTTTCAATATCTTGACTTGATTCATATTTGATGTGGTTTGAGGCAATTTCTTGTTTAATTTTATTAAATAAAATTATTAATTCATGATAATTATTTACCTGATAAGTAGACAATGACCCAGTTCCCCATCTTGGTTTGATAATTAATGGATAATTTATCAATCCTCTTTTAATTTTTTTTTGACTTTCCAATATTGATAATGAAGATTCTGGTGTATTAATTTTAATCGATTTTAAAAACTTATACGTATTCCATTTGTCATTACAGATGTTAATAACCTTGCTATCAGAAACAACGAGTTTAATATTGTGTTTGTCAAATTTTTCCTTATTTACTGACAATTTCCATAAATCAAAATCAAACAATGGAATTATTGCTTTGATCTTATTTTTTAAACAATAATCAATTAAAAATTGAATATATTGCCTATGATTAATTAATGGTGTTATAACAGCTTTATCTGCACATTGAAGAGCATCTGACCATAATGAATTAGAAGCATGCACTTCACCATTTCCATTTAGGGCTTCTTTAAAATAATTAATTAAATAAGATCTTCTTCCCGCAGAAGTAATTAAGATATTCATATCAATTTATTAAGATGAGAAAGCATATTTAAAAATCCTCCAGTATGCCAAAAAATCACCTTAGATTTGGGTTTAATTTTACCCTGAATAACATAATCCCTTAACCCAGTAAAGGCTTTACCGGTGTATATTGGATCCAATAAAAGTCCTTCGGTTTTAGCCGCCCACTTAATATTTTGAATTATGTTAGAACTACTAATTTTATAGCCTATTGAATATGAATCATCAAAAAATATTCTTTGCTTTTTGTCAGTAATTTCGTTAGATAAATATAACTGATTAAGTAATTTTTTAATTGCCGGAATAGCAATCTCTTTCTTTCGTGCGATGGAAATGCCAATAACTTTAGTGTTAGGCAAATATTGACTACAACCAACAATTATGCCTACTTGCGTAGTTCCCATTCCACTAGCTAAAAAAATATAATCCGGATAATCTTTTTTATCGATTTGCTTTTTTAGTTCATTTACAGCCTCATAGTAAGCATAGGCTCCTTCAACTGAATAAGCTCCTCCCCATAAGTAAAATGGGTTATATTTTTGTTTTTTCAATTTAATTATAGCTTCATCCATCTTTATCGATACCTCCGATTTATTAATAAAGATAGTTTTTGCTCCAGTTAAACAACATAATTTGTAGTTTAAATATGTATCTCTTTTTTTAGATTTAGATGAATGAATTAATAGTAATGACGGTAGGCCTAACTGCTTGGAAATAATAGCTAATGATCTTAAGTGGTTCGATTCAATATCTCCAATGCTAACAATATAATTATAACCGTTATCTTGAACAGTTTTTAAAATATAATAGAGCATTCTTGCTTTATTACCTCCACCAGGAATCTCAAATAAATCATCATGTTTTACCCATAGCCTTATACCTAATTCTTTTGATATTTTTGGATAATAATTAATTGGAGTTGGATTAAAATTAAAATGATCAAACTTTATCATATTTTTTTTTCTAGATAAAAAGTAAATCTACCATCTGGTCTATCCTGAATTTTATTAATTATTTTAAAACCTAATGATTTGTACATTTTCAAAGGAATACTATTATCCCAAGTTTTTATACCTAAGATTTTAAAGTTAAGTTTTTTTAAATAGTTTAGACAATAACAAAATAGGGTTTTCATTATTCCATTTTCTCTATAATCTTTTCTAACTCCTAGCACAGGAATATAAGAATATTTTGTTTTATGATTATTACAATAAAAACAAAGTAGAGCAATAATCTGATTATTTTTTTGGTCAAAAGCCAAAATAATTTCAGATTTAGTATATAATTTATTCGCCCAAAATTTTAAATTTACTCTTAGACTTAATGGCGGAAAAAAATCCTGATCTAATTCAACTAACAAATTGTAAATATCTTTTTCTAAAAATTTAGTATTTTTTATAGAATTGATTAATATGTTAGGAAAAATAGATTCTTTTATTTTTTTTGACTTTTCCATATAATGTGTTTATATATCGGCTTATTATCAAAATAATCAAAAATTTTTCTTAATTTATTTTCTTTACTTTTTATTTCATCTTCAGATAACTCACCTCTAACCATTTTAATTCTGAGAATTGATGGCAATAATGATAATCCATGCTTATCTATTATATTAAACCCGGATTTTTGTAATAATTGGCTAATTTCATCTTGACTGAATAGCTTAAACTTAAAATTTGTTTTTCCTTTTTCTTCTTTAAATTTTCTTTTCTCAAAATTTTCTATTAGATCATCAATTTCTTCAAAATAAATCGACTTGAAAATTGCACCACTTAAATCTGGCTCAGAATTAATTAATATTCCTTTTGTTTTTAACAATCTTTTAGATTCAGATATTGCCAACTCACATTTATCATTAAGATAATAAAAAACACCTATGGCTAAGGCTAAATCAACTGATTCAGTCTTTATGGGAATATCTTCAGCGCTACAATTAATTATTAATACTTTGTCTTGGAAATTATTTTTAATAATATAATTTCTTAAAGAAAGTAAAGGTTTTATATGAGAATCTGTAGCAATAATTTTTTGAAAACCTTTTTTTAATAAATATTCTGTAAATCTACCATCACCACAACCGATATCAACAGCAACTGTTTCTTTAGTAATTCTAAAATTTGAAAGAAATTTTTCTAAAGCATTATGATAATACGGTCTCTCCCAATAAGCTAAATGAAGAGGAAATTCTTGCAATTCTCTTAAAGCTGCTCCTTTGGGCATTTTGTTATGAAACTCAATAGCTAGGCTTTTTTTATATTTACATAAATAAATTCCATCGTGCTCTTTTAACTGATTGTTAAAAATATTTTTTTTCCAATTAATCATAATATAAGATGTTAAAAACTTTGTTTAATAATTGAATATATATTATTTATCTCTTTCTTTTTTAACCTATAGTATAAAGGCAGACATAAAATTCTACTAGCAATATTTTCACTGATTGGCATTTTCTGATCTTTTATATAAGGAAGGTTAGATAAAGAAGGATAAAAATAACGACGAGGATAAATATCAGATTGATTAAGCTTTGATAGAGTTTTTAATAATTGAATTTCTGAAGGAAAAATTACTGGATAATATGAATAATTTAATTCTGCGCCTGGTAATAATTTGGGTTTAATTAAGTTTTGATCATTTTTAAATAATAATTGATTATAGTGATTACAAATTTTTCTCCGATTCTCTATGTTTTTTTTAATATATTTTAAATTAGCTAAGCCCATAGCAGCATGGAGTTCAGAATTTTTCCCATTAATACCTAATCCAAAATAATCATATAAGCCATTATGACCAAAATTTCTTAAAAAAGAAATTTTATCAGCAATTTTTTTATCATTTGTAATAATTGCTCCACCTTCAACTGTATGAAAAATCTTCGTTGTGTGAAAACTCAAAATCGAAATATCTCCATAAGAAGTTAGTGCTTTACCTTTATATTTTGCTCCAAAAGTATGAGCTCCATCATAGATAATTTTTAAATTATATTTTTTGGCAATCTTTTTAATTTTTTCTATATTACAAGGAAAGCCAAAAACATGAGTAGGTAAAATAACTTTAGTCTTTCTAGTAATTGCCTTCTCGATAAATTCAGGATTGAGAGTAAGAGTATCTGGATCAATATCAACAAAAACTGGTTTATAACCTTCCCAGATAATAGATGAGGTTGTTGCGACATATGAAAATGGCGTAGTTATGATTTCACTGTTTTTTGGCAAACCTAACGATTTAATTGCAATCTGCAAAGCAATAGTACCATTAGTAACAAAAAATATATATTTAACTCCAAGATATTTTTTTAGTTTTTTTTCTAAGCGTTTAACAAATTGACCGTTATTAGTCAACCATCCGGATTGCCAAATTTTTTCTAAGTATTTTTGATATTCTGATAATGGAGGTAAAAAAGTTTTGGTTACTGGAATCATATTAAACTGCTGCAAATAACACAGTTTCTTTTAGATGAATTGTTGCATGTTTTAAGTAATATTTATAATATTTATAAAGATCTTTTAATTGAAAAGGCTAATAAATATATAGAAAACTTGTTTGACAATTATAAATAATGAATACAAAATTAAATTAATTTTACTTATAAATTTTACTTTAATCTTATTCTTGTTTTTAAATATTTTTTTCACAAAACTAATAAAATTAAATTGTTTATATATTTTGTGTTTTAATAGCTTATTACTCTTTTTAGCCAAAATCAATATTTTGCTAATTTGTCCACCATTAATAATTGTTTTGATATTAAAAATAATCGTATCTCTATCAATAAAAAATTTGTTAATAACCGGAATTTGATTAATTATTAAAAGAATTAGATAAATGATCAGCTTTACTCTGGATTTAAATTGTAAATTAGTATTTTTATCTTTTAAAACCATAATTTTAAAATCTTCGAAAGGTTCAATGACTGGATAATAATCAATTCTTTTAATAGAGCCCAAAGCTTTATTAAAAAATTTAATATTAGTAATTTGTTCTAAATCTTTTAATCTAAAAGAAAATCTAAATTTTTTATTAATAATTTCCTGACAAGAAAGAACAATTTCTCTTCTCAAATTATCTTCTTTTAATAATTTTCTGCAAACTTCATAAGCTTCATACTTGTTTTTATATGTTGGAATTTTAATTTTAGGAAATAACTGCTTCATGTCTTGTTTAAATTCGGTTACTAAACAAGCATTGCTTGCCATAATATCGCAAACTCTCCATGAAAAACCAGTTTTTGCCTGAATATGATTAATATTGATTCCTATTTTTGAAGAATTATAAAGATTTTGATTATGTTTAAGAGAATAGACTAATTTATTTTTATAGCTTAAAATTATCTCTAACTCATTTGGTAAATCTTCAATCCAATTTTTAGTGCCATAAATAGCTAAACCAAGACTACTAATAATAGATAAAGTTTGGATTCTATTTTTAGAAGAAAGATTCTCTATTAATTCTTTCATTATTAAATGATTTTTTATTTTATTTGACTTTACCTTAAATTTATCAATTATTTCATTTTCATTTATAAAAGGATTTTCTTCTACATATTTTAAAATTTGTTTAAATTTATTAATTTCATTTTCGTCTGGATCGGTTGCCATAAAATTACTTATAATATTATTTGAGTTAAATTTTGTTCCAATAAAAACAATATTATTTTTGATTTGAATATCCTCTGCTACAACTGAAGTAGAAAAAGGTAAATAATGAATAAGAGATTTTTTAGGATTAAACATCTCTTCTGTAACCTTAAGAGACGATGTTTGAGCTAGTATATAAATATACCTATTAGGATTTTCTTGAATATTTTTTATATTAGAAAAATAAAGAGGACTATCTACTTCCCAAATAATGATTGGGCAAAAAAATTCTTTTGATAAATCAAAACAACAATTATTAAATATAATAATTAAATCAGGATTAAAAAGCCTTAATTTATTTATAAAAACTTTTGGTGCTTTAGGAAAATCTTGAGCCCAGCTTCTATTATCATAATAGAGGATCTCATTCCCTGCTTTCTTAAGTTCAAAAAATAGGCTCTCGTAAAAACATGGAATAGCATTAGAGTTTTCAAAATCAGAAATACCATTAAAAAATGAAATAAATATTTTTGCCATTTTATATTACTTCTTAATTGTTTTGATGAACTTTTTATAATCTCTAATATATTCTTCTTCATTATATTGTTTATTAGCCAAAACTATGAGGATGCAGTCTTTAGAAAAATTATATATTTCTCTCCATATATTTTTACCAATATAAAGACCTACGTCAGGAGAATTTAACTCAATTACTTCTTTTTTTAATCCATCATCTAATAAAAATTTACAACTTCCATTGACACAAACTACAACTTGTTTTAGGCTAGTATGAGCATGCTTACCACGCACAACATTAGTTTTTGTACCATAAATATAATAAACACGATTAATTTTAAAAGGAATATTTTTACTCTGTTCAAGAGAAATCAATGAACCACGATCATCGCCCATAATATTAAATTTTAAGAGCTTATATTTCATATTATTTTTTGTAACCTTGTAATTGTTTTATCCCAATTCATCGCTTGTACAGTTTTATAAGAATTGGTTTGTAAATAATTATATAATTTTTGATTACTTATTAATTTATTTAGTAATTGTTTAGTTTTTTTTACATTTGAAAATTCAGTCAATAAAGCATTATATCCATCTTTTATATATTCTTCACATCCAGTCACCTGAGCAACAATTGGAACTCCACCGCAAGCCATCATTTCTAATGGAGGACCGAAGAAGCCTTCAACTCTAGATAATTTTAACATAATATCACATGAAGAATAGATATGTCGCATTTCTTGCATAGGTACTTTTTCAAAAAAACGGTCACAATGCCATTCTGGTTTTGGTCTTCCATCATAAGATACACACCAAACCTCACAATCACAATCTTGAACGATTTTAAAAGCTTGCTCCATTCCTTTAAAAGGAAGATTAATTGCTCCTTCCAATAAAATTCTTTTTTTGTTTTTAGGTTTTGGTGTTAATAAAGTATCAGGATAAAATATATTAGTATTAATGCCGTTTGGAATATAATAAGAATCTTGATTGAAATTATTTTTTAAAAACTTCTGGAGCCATTTAGCAATAGTTATAAACTTAAATGGAAAAGTATAAGTTCGTTTAACTCTAGTCTTTAGATAACTACCTATGGGATAAAATCTAGTTTCATCTGACTGAACTAAATACATCTTTCTTCTAACTTTAATTAACAAAAGTTCATACGCAGTAATCCAACCAGTTGCTACAACAGTTTCATATCTTTCTATGAGTTTCTGATTCCCTTTTAAAGGAACAACTTTTACCGACTGATTAGGAAACCAAGATAAATCAGTTTTATTATCACAACTAACAATTAAAGTTTTATAACCAAGTTTTTTTAAACGATTTAAATGTTCACATACTACAGCTACTCCTCCTGTAATTTTTGTTGCAGGGATAATATAGCAAATAGATTTATCTAAAATATTTTTTGTCAAATCATTGGAATTAATGATTTTTGACTTTAAATATCTAAAAATAAATATAATATCGTCATAAATATATTGTAGATTACGAATTTGAGTACGGATAATTTCCGGAACTAATTGACGATAAATTCTCATTTTTTTCTAACTAAAATAAATATTTTCTCAAGATATTTTAATATTAGCTGATTTTTCTTTAATAAGATATACTAAAATTATTTATAAATATTTATGTTTATCTCAATTATTATCCCTACTTATAACGGAAAAATGATATTAAGTAAATATTTACCTTTAATCCTAAAAGGTATGAATAAAAATACTGAAATCCTCATAGTTGACAATAACTCTACTGATGGCACAAATGATTTAATAAATTCTTTTAAAACTGTTAAATACTTAAAATTAAATAAAAACTATGGATTTAGTGGTGCCTGTAATTCTGGAGCTAAAAAGGCTTTAGGAGAATATCTATTATTTCTTAATAATGATTGTTTGTTAGATTCACAAAATTTAAACAAGTTAGTAAAATTTTTAGAATCAAACAATAATTTAGTTGCTACTCAGCCAGTAGTTTTAAATCCTCAAAGAGAAATTGAAAATATTGGTCTTAAAGTTAATCTTAGAATAGCTAAAGCTTTCCCAATTAAGAATAAAATCTGGTTTAAAAATTTTAAAAAAAAACAAACAAATCCATTTAAAATTTCAGAAATATATGTTCTTGCAGCTACTTGCTTACTTATTCGTAGAAATATTTTCACCAAAATTGGCATGTTCGATGAAAAATTTCATTCTTATCACGAAGACGTGGATTTATTTATAAGACTTACAAAAGCTGGATATAGTTATCTACCATGTCTTGATGCAAGCTGTATTCATGAACACATGGCAACCAGTATTAGAATGAGTAATTATAAGCAAAAACAAGATTTTAAAAACTGGATTAGAATTATTATAAAAAATTATCCTCTAAGTTATAAAGTTAAATATTCCCCCAGTTTATTAGTTGAAAGATTAAGAAATCTTAATGGTATTATCAAAACTTATTTATGATAGAATAAAAATATTATGGCTATACTCTATAAAAAATTCAGCGAAAATCTCAAACTTTTTTGGGAATTTAGAGAATTACTCAAAAATCTGGTCAAAAGAGAAATTGCTCAAAGATATAAACAATCTATTTTGGGTTATGCTTGGATTATTTTAAATCCGCTTTTCCAACTCGTTGTTATGAGTTTTGTTTTTGGAGTAATTTTAAAAGTTTCGTCTTTGAATGTTCCCTTTATTATTTTTTTATCAGTAGCTCTACTTCCTTGGAATTTTTTTGCAACCAGTCTTTCTACTTCATCAGGAGTTTTAGTTAATAGTAGTTCTTTAATCACTAAAATTTATTTTCCTAGAGAAATTTTGGTTTATGCCAATATGTTTGCTAAATTAATTGATTTTGCTCTTTCCCTGCTTATTCTTATTGTCTTTTTCTTAATTTTCAAAATCCCCTTTACTATATATTTTTTCTGGTTTATTCCTATTTTAATTGTCCAAATTATTTTTACTACTGGTTTATCTTTAATTACTTCTGCTTTTAATCTTTTTTATCGAGACATTCAATATTTATTAAACTTGATTCTTATTCTCTGGATGTATCTTACTCCAGTAATGTATCCTGTTGAACTAATTCCTAATAAATATCGTTTTATTTTTAAATTTAACCCTATGGCTGTGATAGTCAACGCTTATCGACAGATTTTATTAGGCAAAAGCGAACCTAATCTTGGCAGCTTATCTATTGCTTTGTTTATTTCTATATTTATCTTTATTTTTGGCTTTTTCATTTTCAAAAAATTAGAAGGGAAATTTGCCGACTATGTCTAATGATTTTATTATCAAAGCCGAAAATTTGCATAAACTCTATAGCTTAAACAAACAGCGAACGTTTAAAGAATTTTTGCCTGCACTTTTTAGTGGGGCTGAAACGAAATATAGTTTCCATGCGCTAAACGGGATTAATTTTGAAATTAAAAAAGGCGAATCCTTAGCTATTTTAGGCAGAAATGGTAGCGGCAAATCCACTTTACTTAAAATTATTGCCGGCGTAACTAAACCATCTGATGGGAAAATTACGGTCAACGGCAAGGTTTTTCCTCTTATTGAACTTGGAGCTGGTTTCCACCCAGAACTTACTGGCAAGGAAAATGTTTATCTGAATGGATCTATCCTTGGTATCAAAGAAAAAGAAATGGATAAGCTTTATAATCAAATCGTTTCCTTTGCCGAACTAGAACAATTTATGCATGAACCAGTAAAACATTATTCTTCCGGAATGTATATGCGTCTTGCTTTTGCTGTGGCTGTGGCTAAAATCCCTAACATACTTCTAGTTGATGAAATTTTAGCTGTCGGCGATCTTAGGTTCCAAAAAAAATGTTTGAGTAGAATCAAGGAATTTCAAAATCAAGGGACTACTCTTATTATAGTTTCTCATTCTCGTAAAACAATTGAGGATTATTGCCAAAAAGGACTCTTAATTAACAATGGAAATCAATTATATTTTGGTGAAGTCAAAAAGGCTTTGGAAAAATACGCCCAGATTTAATTTTGCACTCTTTGTAAAATATGCAATTTTATTCCACCTTTACACGTATAAATTTTAATTTCTTCTGATTTGCCAAACTGAGTGAGTTCATTAAAACTAGTTTTATTGTGTTCATAAGTAGCATTATCAGCTACCACCACCATTTTCTGCGCTTCTGTAATTTGTGTGTCCAGATCTTTAATTGTGCAACCGGACTCTTTAAATAAATATTTAAATTCCATAGCATTATGAAGAAAATCTCTTAAACCAGATTGACCAGAAACAAACATCGGTTCTTTTTCTTGACTACAAAACATTTCCGAGCAGCTTACAATTTCTTCCGCAGTCCTAGTTGCTGGCTGAAAATAGTCTTTTAAATTTGCAGGCTGCAAAAAAACTGAAGCTAAAACAAGAGAAATAAATAAAGAGCTTCTAATTTCTAAAAACGAAATAACCAGAAAAAGCAAAGGTAAAATCCCAAAAATATAATGGTTTTGTACGCCTATTGGAGCAATCATGGTAATGAAAAAAGTTAATAAAGTTAAAACCAAGCTATCTTGAAGGTAAATATTCCTTTCTTTATTTTGGAACTTTTTAAAACTTAAATAAATAAACAAAATTATTAAAAGGCAAAAACAAACGAATAAAAGAGGGCTAAAATGAGGAAAAGTAAAATTTTGCAAATTAGTTAATTTAGTGAAAAGATCTAATCCTTGTTGTTTTATCTTTTCTTGATACAAAAGCATCTTAGTCAGAAGAAATTGATGGCGAAGTTCAAAAAATATTGTTGGTGAATTAACTAAGATTAAATTTAAAAAAGTAAATAAATAGATTTTGAGAACTTTTTTCTTAAAGATAAAAATAGCATAAAGCATAAAGGCCACTAAAGTCGGTACAGCCGAATAATTAAAAGAGATTGCAAAAGCCAAACTTAAAGTAAAGCAAATTAAATATAAATTGTTAAAATTTTTCTTAAGTATTTGCCAAAAATAAAATGAGACTAAAATAAATCCAGAGACAAAAGAAGGGTTCCAGACAAAACGACTTTGTGTAATCTGTTGAGGGTGAATTGTAAGTAAAAAGAAGGTGATTAAAAGCGAAGTCTGTAAAATTGGTTTTTTACGCAAAAAATAAACTCCTAACAAAAATAAAACAGTATAAAAAAAGGCATTAGCATAAAGCGTTGCAAACAAAGAATGATTGGTAAGTAAATAAAAAGGCATCAAAAAATAAAAATAAGCTGCACTTTGATTAAACGGCAAAGCACTGGTCTGTGGTCCCAAAAGCGGAGGTTTAAGACTTTTTTCCCAGTCATAAAGAACTAGAAAGTCTCTACCAATATCATTAAAAAATAACAAAGAAGTTTGAATTTTATAAAATCTTAAGAAAAAATAAAACATCACTAAAAAAATTGTTAAACCGATAATTAGATATTGATTATTTTTCATTTTTATTTTGTCATTCTATGTTTTAATACAGAATCTTTCTTTTCCTGCCAAAATATATTCCTATCTCGACAAATAAAGTTAAGGTATTCACAATAAATAAACTATAAATTGGTCCATAAAAATTTTGTTTAGGAATAAAAAATAAATTTAAAATAAAAAAGATGAGCACTTGCAAACCCAAAATCAGCGTCATTAACTGCGGTTTTTTATAAAAATAAACAATGGCATTATAAAATGGCACAGTTAAAATAAGCGGTAAATAAGCCAAAACCAAAAACTGGAAAATTTTTACAGAAGCAGAAAACTCGCTTGAATAGGCAAACAAAATTAAATATTTACCAAGCAAAAATAAACTAGCCAGAACAGCAAAAACCAAGGCAGAAATAGTCAAAGAAGATCTTAAATAATGATGGCATTCTTCTTTATTTTTAAACTGCGAAAACCTGGTTGAAAAAACTGCGATTAAGGAATTTATGCTTAATGGGAAAATAATCATAAATCTGGCGGCGGCAGAATAAAGACCAACTTGGTAGGCTGATAAAAAAGCTGGCAGCATCAAAATATCCAATTTGTAAAACAGATTCACAAAAATATTATTTGGCACAAACCATTTACTAAACTCAATTAAACTTTTCCATTTTTCGCGATTAAAATAAGGGAAAATAAAAAACTTTTTAAGTAAGACTAAAGTCAAGACAAAAACTAAACCATAACTAAAATTAACTATAATCAAGGCATTTTGGACATTAAAAACAAAAAAATAAAGCAAAACAGCGACAAAAATTAATCTTAAAATACAATACAAAATATCCACCAATGATCTCTGAAAAAACTTTTTTAAAGACTGAAAAACAGCTAAAAAATAAACAAACAAAGAAAAAGTAATAATAGAAATAAAAATTAAGAAGAAATAATGATCATTATAATGCCAAATTTTTTTAAGCAAAAACTCATAGACTAAACTAAAAAATAAGGATAAACCAATGGTAGAAATAAATACAGAATAAAAAGAAGTGGTAATAATTTTTTTCTTTTCTTCTTCTTTAACTTGAGCGACAAATTTTACCAAAGATTGATTAATACCAAGATCAACAATGGTTGAGAGAAATAAAATATAACTGGTAATAGTCGAATAAATGCCAAACTGCTCAGCGCCCACGCTTCTTGCAAGCAGAGATAAAAACACAAAGCCTAAAACTGAACCGACAGCCGAACTAGCCATCACTAGCAAGCTATCTTTAAAACTCGAAGATAAAATAGTCTCTTTAATTAAATTTCCCATAAGTTTTGAATTTTTCTATAATTACGATTATACTTACTAGAGAGAATAAATTAAACTATAAAAAAACAGACAATAAAACAAAATAATTTTGCATATTGTTTGTTTTTCTTTTTATTTTGGCAAAAATTTTAATTACTGGCGGAGCAGGACTGATTGGATCTCATTTAACTGATTCATTACTTGCCAAAGGTCATCAAATTACTTGCGTTGATAATTTTATTACTGGCAGAAAAGATAATATCGAAAATCTTTTGGGAAACGCAAATTATAATTTAATTGAAGCCGATGTCAGTAATCCTCCAGATACTTATCTTAAAGAGAAGGATTATCAATATCTTTTTCACTTAGCTTCTCCAGCTTCTCCCAAAGGTTATTTTAATAATCCGATTCTAACTTATAAAACCAATGCTTTTGGCACTCATTATCTACTTGAATTTGCTAGAAATATCAACGCTCGACTTCTCTATTCTTCAACATCTGAAAGCTATGGTGACCCACTCGAACATCCACAAAAAGAAACTTATTGGGGCAACGTCAATCCTGTCGGTATCCGTTCTTGCTATGATGTTTCCAAACGCTTTGGAGAAATGGCTTGTATGACCAATTTTAGGCAATTTAAACAAGATGTTCGAATTGTTAGGATTTTTAACACTTATGGTCCACGCAACGATCCTTATGATGGCAGAGTTATTCCTGCTTTTATTATGCAGGCGCTTAAAAATGAACCAATTACTATTTACGGAGATGGCTCTCATACTCGCAGTTATTGTTATGTAGCTGACTTAGTAGAAAGCCTCGAAAAAATGATGTTTGGTGAAAACCTTGCTGGAGAAATAATTAATCTTGGCAATCCTGAAGAATATAGTATTTTGGATACAGCTAATATTATAAAAAAACTGACTAATTCAAATTCAGAAATAATTTTTAAAACTATGGAAGGAGTCAGAAGCGAAGATCCTCAAAAAAGACAACCAGACATAACTAAAGCTAATACTATGCTCTCATGGTCTCCTTCGACTGATTTTGAAACCGGACTTAAAAAAACTATCGAATATTTCAAAAAATATATTTAAATAAAATTTAAAAATGTGTCATTTCCGCGCCTGCCTGCGACTCATATTGTGTAGCAATTTTGAGCAGGAAAGTGGGAATCTATAAAATAAACTCTGTTAATGAATTACAGATTAAATCCAAAATGACAACATGACAATGCTAAAAACTCTACTTATTACTGGCTGTGCCGGTTTTATTGGCTCTAGTCTCGTTGAAAAAATTGTTGATGATTATCAAATTATTGGTGTAGATGAATTTAACGATTACTATAATCCACTCTGGAAAGAAGAGAATGTTAAAAATTTTCTAAACCATCCTCATTTCAAATTATATCGAACCGATATAAGAGATTACCAAATTTTAGAGGAAATTTTTAGGCAAAACAAAATTGACAAAATTATCCATCTGGCTGCTCGTGCCGGCGTCAGACCATCTTTAAAAGATCCACTACTTTATGAAGAGGTTAATGTCAAAGGCACCTTAAACCTTTTGGAGTTATCCAGAAAAAACCAAATTAAACATTTCATTTTTGCTTCAAGTTCCAGTGTTTATGGAAATCAAAACAAAGTGCCTTTTTCTGAAACTGACCCAACTGATCAACCAATTTCTCCTTATGCTGCTACTAAAAAAGCTGGAGAGTTATTCTGTCGTCTTTATAATGAAAATTATCAGATTAAAATGACTTGTCTTCGCTTTTTTACTGTTTATGGTCCCAAAGGTAGACCTGATATGGCGCCTTATTTATTTACCAAAGCCATTTTAAACGGAGAAGAAATCCAAAAATTTGGAGATGGACAAACTCAACGAGACTATACTTATATTGATGATATTATAGAGGGGATTAATAAAGTTATTGAAAAAGAATTCGATTTTGAAATTTTCAATCTTGGCAATAATAATCCTGTCAGTCTTAATGATTTTATTAAAAACTTGGAAGAAATAACTGGAAAACAAATGCAGATTAAACAAATGCCAATTCCTGCTGGTGATGTTGTTAAGACCTACGCCGATATTGCCAAAGCTAAAAAATTGCTTGGTTGGCAACCACAAACCAACTTTAAAACTGGTTTAGAAAAATTTGTAGCTTGGTACAAAAATAATAGATTATTAAATATGTCATCCTGAATTCATTTCAGGATCTTTCTATGAATCCAAAATTCTGGCAAGACAAAAAAGTTTTAATTACCGGTGGAACTGGTTTTTTAGGAACTCATTTAGTAAAAAAAATTAAAAAACTTAATCCTGAGAAAATTTATACTCCTTCATCAAAAGATTTAAATTTTATTAAGCTTGCAGATTGCCAAAAGGCAGTTAAAGATATTGATATCGTTATTCATTTAGCAGCTATTGTCGGCGGCATTGGCTATAACCAAAAAATTCCAGGAAAAATGTTTTATGACAATATTATGATGGGTACTCAACTTATGGAAGAAGCCCGAAAAGCCAAAGTTAAAAAATTTGTCTCTATTGGCACTATTTGCGCTTATCCTAAATTTACTCCTACTCCATTTAAAGAAGAAGATTTATGGAATGGCTATCCGGAAGAAACTAATGCGCCTTATGGTCTTGCCAAAAAAATGCTGCTTGTTCAAGGTCAGGCATACAGACAACAATATGATTTTAATGCTATTTACTTACTTTTAGTTAACTTGTACGGCCCAGGTGATAATTTTAATCCAGATTCTTCTCATGTCATTCCCGCTATGATTAAAAAATTTGTTGAAGCAAAAAGGAATCGAAATAAAAATGTCACACTTTGGGGAACAGGGAAACCAACCAGAGAATTCTTGTATGTGGAAGACGCAGCTCAAGGTATTATCTTAGCAACAGAAAAATATAATGAAGGAGAACCTGTCAATCTTGGAAGTAGCTTTGAAATATCTATTAAAAAATTAGCAGAAACAATCAAAGAAGAAGTTGGTTTTGAAGGCAAAATTATTTGGGATCACACTAAACCAGATGGTCAGCTAAGAAGAAAATTAGATGTAGCAAAAGCTAAAAAATATTTTAACTTTGAATCTAAAACTGACTTTAAAAAAGGTCTTAAAAAAACTATCGATTGGTATAAAGAAAGCTATCATTAATTCTAATTATGAAACTATCTATTTTTATTACAAATATAATTATTGATCTTTTCCATAAATATCAAGAAAATAAAAACAAGAAGAAAACTATTAAAGAAATTTATAGGCTTAAACATTATCTGAAAAATAAAGATTCTCTAAAGATTCATTTTGGTTGTGGTCCAAGAATTTTAAAAGATTGGATTAATATTGATTTAAATTATATGGATCATAAATATTATTTTAAAAATTGTAAAGATAAATATTATCCACCAGAAATAAAAGGTAATAAAGATGATTTTTTTGCAATAAATATCACAAAAACTAAGTTTCCCTTAAAAGATAATTCTGTTGATCTTATCTTTCATGAAGATTTTATTGAACATTTAAATCAAAAGGAACAAGTTATTTTTTTAGCCGAAACTTATAGAATCTTAAAAAAGGATCTATACATAGAATCAATACGCCAGATTTAATATTTTCCATGAAACAGAATTCATATTTTAAAAAAGGATTTGACGGAGTTTATAAAGAAGAATGGGAAAACTATAATCATAAAAATCTATTATCAAAAAAATCATTAGAAGAACTTGCGAAAATAATTGGATATTCTAAAATAATCTTTAACCAAAGAGATCAAAGTATTTCTAAACTTATCCCATTAGAATTTCGTCCAGCTCCTGATGATTTTTCCAGAGGAGCAAACGGCAATATTTTTGCTGATTTAATTAAATAAACTATGTCTCAAACAATTACTATTATCAAACCAAAATCAAAATTAACTCTTCTAGACCTCAAAGAAATTTGGCAATTTAAAGAATTATTCTTTACCTTTGCCCATAGAGATATCAAACTTAGATATAAACAAACTATCATTGGGGGACTTTGGGCAATAATTCAACCATTAACTACGATGATAATTTTTAGTTTCTTTTTTGGGAAACTTGCCAAAATCCCTTCTGACGGAGTACCTTATCCTATTTTTTCTTATTCTGGACTTTTATTATGGACTTTTTTTGCCAATGCTATTTCCATGGCTAGTGTCAGTATGATCAATAGCGCTTCAATTATTACCAAAGTTTATTTTCCACGCCTTATTGTCCCTGTTTCTGCAACTATAGTTTTCTTTATTGATTATTTTATTTCTTTTTTTATCTTATTATTCTTAATCTTTTTTTATAAATTCCCCCTGAGAATAGAATTACTTTTACTTCCTTTAATTTTATTTTTCACTTGGATTTTAGCTTGTGGGATTGGTTTAATCTTATCTGCTCTTAATGTTAAATACCGCGATGTCAGATACGCCATCCCTTTTTTATTACAGATCTTAATTTATATTACACCGGTTATTTATCCAACTTCTGTTTCTGGAAAATTTCAATGGCTCGTTAACCTTAACCCAATGACTGGATATATCGAAGCTCATCGCGCTTTAATTCTAGGACTACCATTTAATTATGGAGAGTTATTAATTTCTATTGGATTAACAATGATTATTTTAGTTTGTGGCATTTTCTATTTCAAATCAGTAGAGAAAAAATTTGCTGACATTATTTAAAAAATATGAAACCAAATACAGCCATTCAAATTACCAATTTAAGTAAAAAATATATTATCTCTCATCATAAAACTGCTTATAATACTTTGAGAGATTCCTTTGTTTCTTTCTGGAAAAATTTATTCACTCAGAAAAAAAAAGAAGAATTCCTAGCACTCAAAAATATCAATTTGGAAATTACCCAAGGCTCTATTCTTGGTGTGATTGGAAAAAATGGAGCTGGAAAATCAACTCTTTTAAAAATCTTATCCCGTATTGTTGAGCCCACTAATGGTGAAATAAAAATAAGGGGAAAAGTAGCTTCACTTCTCGAAGTTGGTACCGGATTTAATCCAGAACTCACAGGAAGAGAAAATATTTATTTAAACGGTTCAATTCTTGGTATGACTCGCAAAGAAATCAATGCCAAATTTTCTGATATCGTTAAATTTAGCGAAATAGAAAAATTTCTAGACACTCCAGTCAAACGCTATTCTTCTGGTATGTACGTAAGACTAGCTTTCGCTGTAGCTGCTCATCTTGATAGCGACATTCTTTTGGTGGACGAAGTTTTAGCTGTTGGCGATATTGCTTTCCAAAAAAAATCTCTCGGCAAAATGAATAAACTAGCTAAAGATGGCAGAACTGTCATTTTTGTCAGTCACAACATGGGAGCGATTCAAGATTTATGTGATCAGTGTTTGTTTTTAGAGAATGGGGAAATAAAAGCTATAGGAAAAACTGACAAGGTTATCAAACAATATTTGAACAATAAAAAAAATATTAATTTAAATTCTTCTGATTTTAAAGGTACTTTAAAAGAATTAATAAAAATAAAGGAAATAGTTATCAATGATAATAAAAATAAAGAAGAAGTAATTCTTTCGCCAAAAGAAGAATTAGAAATTAAAATTACTTTTAGTATATTTGAAAATTTTGATAAATTTAGACTTACTTTATCAATTTTTCAAAACAGCATAAGAATTTTAACCCTTCATGATTGCCTTAATTTTCAAAAAGTATAAAAAAATAAAATATATCAATCAACATTTAACATTCCTAAATATTTGTTAAGACCAGGAAGTTATAGTTTAGCCCTTGGAGGGCATACAGATAATAATATTCATGAGTGGTTCTGGGGAGAAAATCTTGCTTATTTTTCTATTTTAGAGCAATGGTCAGAAGAGTATCCCAAAATCAACTTGGGAATAATTAATATAAAGAATATTGCTAAAAGAAAAGAATCATGATCAAAATTATCTTCACTCAAATTATAAAAACCTTAAACAAAGTTTATATAAAATTATTTGGTATTCAATCTTTATTTAAGTTATTTGACCAGATTAGCACAAACAACAAGTTTAATCCCTTAGTTGGCTATTATAAAAATATCGGAATTCTTAATTCAGGAAATATTTATCAGACTGGAGAATCGTTTTTTATTGAAAAAATAGTTAATCGATATTTATCAAAAAATAACTTAGTTTTTTTTGATGTTGGAGCTAATATTGGTGATTATAGTTTATTCCTAAACCAGATTTACCCACAAGCTCAAATTCACGCTTTTGAACCCAATCCTAACGCTTTTAAAAAATTATCTGAAAAAACTAAAATAGTAAAAAATATTATCGCTAATAATTATGGATTAGGAGAAGAAAAAAAACAAATAAAGCTATATAGCTATAAAAAAATGAAAAATACCCAGTTAGGAACTTGTAAAAAAGATATTCTAAACAATTTATTTGATGTTAAAGATCAAATTATAAGTCATAAAATTAATATCCAAACTCTTGATTATTATTGTAATGAAAGAAAAATTGAGAAAATTGATTTACTTAAAATTGATGTTGAAGGTTACGAATTAGCCGTTTTAAAAGGTGCGAAAAAAATTTTACCCAAAACCAGAATAATTCAATTTGAGTTTAATGAATATAATATTTTTTATAAAATTTTTCTTAAAGATTTCTATGATTTACTCTACCCTCAATTTCAATTATTTCGTTTAGATCTAAAAAGGCTTATCCCTCTTGGGGGATATCAGACTATCAATGAAATTTTCAAGTTTCAAAATATTATTGCTATCAATCAACCAAAATATGATTAATTTCGAAAAAATAATTAATAAAGAAAAAAAAGCAGAGTTAATAAGACTAAAAAAATTCGTCAGCGAACAAAAAGTTGTTAAAATCCAGTTTGGTTGTGGGCCTAGAATTTTAAAAAAATGGATTAATATTGATTTACATTATTGTCATTATCAGAATTATCTAAAGTATTATACTGATAAATATTATCCTCCTGAAATTAGAGGAGACAAAAATGATTTCTTTACTTTTGATATTACCAAAGCCAAACTGCCACTTAAAGATAATTCAGTTGATTTAATTTTTCATGAAGATTTTCTTGAACATCTCAATCAAAAACAGCAAATTATCTTTCTAGCTGAAACTTATCGCGTGTTAAAAAAAAATCATGTCCACCGAATCAACACCCCAAACTTATTAATATCTATGAAACAAAATTCACATTTTAAAAAAGGGATTGCTGGTGTTTTTCAAAATGAATGGGACAAAAATCATCACCTTAATGTTTTAACTCCAAAAACACTCCAGGAATTGTCTGAACTAATAGGTTATTCACAAATAATCTTTCAAAAAAGAAATCTGAGTGTGTCTAAATTAATTCCTTTAGAATACAGACCTGATCCCAAAGATAGACCAGAAAATGGCAATATTTTTGCAGATCTTATCAAATGAAAATTTACATTTTACCAATAAATAAAATCTTTCAGCCAGAAAAAAGCCAAATTATCTACCCTTCTTATAATCAAGATTACGGAGTTGAACAAGATTTTCTTGCCTTTCTTATCAAAAATTCCCAATTTCTAACAGAAAATCAGAAGCAAGCAAATTGGCATTATCTGCCAATTTTTTGGACTAGATACTTCTTAAATAATAATTATAGTAAAAATAATCTAGATATCTTAAAAACTGAATGTCAGCAAAAAATTATCGATGATAAAAAAACTTTTACCATTTGTCAATATGATGATGGTCCATTGGTAGCTTTAGGTAAAACCAGAATCTTTCTCTCAGCTCGAAAAACGGAAAAAGGTAATGACATTCCTCTTTTAGCTAAAAAAATTTACCCTCCTTTTCCTTATTATTTCCCCAAAAAATACCTTGCCTCTTTTGTCGGAAGAATTAATACTCATCCAATTCGAAAAAAAATGACAGAAAGTATAAAAAATAAAAATATTAAAATAATTGATCAAAATTTAAAATTTTCCAAATATAAAAAAATATTATTACAATCTTATATTTCTCTTTGTCCTAGGGGTTATGGTGGCAATTCTTTCAGATTTTATGAATCTATGCAGCTTGGAGTTGTGCCTTTACTCATTTCCGATATAGACAATCGACCATTTAAAAATTATATTGGTTGGGATCAGTGTAGTCTTTTTTTTTCAAGCAGTAGGATCGAAAATATTAATCAATTTTTAGAAAAGCAGGATTTAACAAAAATGATACAAATGGGTAAACAAGCAAAAAAAATATATAAACATAAATTGGAATATCAGAAATGGTGTCAATTATTAATAAATGAATTAGAATAAACCAATGTCAATTCAAAATATTTCTTTTATTATTCCGGCTTATAACTCAAGCAACACAATTAAAGAGGCAATTGACTCCATTTTAAATCAAAATTTTTCTAAAGGTGATGAAATTATTATTGTAAATGATGGATCAATTGATCAAACTAAAAAGATCTTAAACAAACTAAAAAAAATGAATAAATATCACAACAATCTTATTATTATTAATCATGATAAAAATTATGGTGGAGGCAAAGCCAGAAATACTGCAGTTAAAAATAGCAAAAATGATTTAATTTTTTGTCTCGATGCTGATAATATTTTATTACCAAAAACTATCAAACCCTTAAAAAATAAACTATTTAAAGAAAAAACAGATATAGCAGCTTTTGAAAAAATCGATTTTTTTCTTATTAAAAAATTCTTTAAAATTTTCAAATATAAAAAGATCACTCATCAATGGAAGTTTAAATTTAATAAAAATTATAAATTAAAAGATTATTTTAATAATAAAATTAATCCTGGATCAAGTGGCAATTATCTTTTTACTAAACAAAGTTGGCAAAAAACTGGAGGTTATCCAGAAGATTCTGGTGCCTTAGATACCTGGGGTTTTGGTTTTAGACAAATGGCACATAATTGCCGTTTATGCCTTTTAAGAAATTATTCTTATTTACACCGCTATGGTTATAAATCGTATTGGATAAGAGATAGTCAAAACAAAAATTTATCTAAAGAAGCTTTTAAATTTGTAAGGCCTTATCTAAACTTAATTGATGATAAAACTAAAAATCACATCAAAAAAAATCCCGAAACTTGGTTTAATGATTATTACAAAATTTAAAAATATGAAGCTAAAACAAATAATTTACTACTTGATTTTTATGTTTAGAAATTGGTTTTTATATCTATTTAATTTTTATCGCTTTAATAAATTAAACAATCATCGTTTTAGTTTAAAATGGAGTGATCGCTATCCCTGCATTAAAGATGCAACTGCCAATACTAATTTTGACCGGCATTATGTTTACCACACAGCTTGGGCTATAAGGAAACTTAAAGAGATAAAACCTAAAAAACATATTGATATTGCTTCATCTTTATACTTCCCAGCACTGGCTTCTGCTTTTATTCCGATAGAATTTTATGATTACCGTCCAGCAAAAATAGAACTGTCTGGTCTTAAATCCAAAAAAGGTGATTTGCTAAATTTACCCTTTAAGAATGAATCAGTTGAATCCTTATCTTGTATGCATACGATTGAACACGTCGGGCTTGGCAGATATGGAGATAAACTTGATCCAGATGGAGATCTCAAAGCAATTGCTGAACTTAAAAGAGTTATTGAAAAAAACGGAAGTCTTCTTTTTGTCGTTCCCATTGGTAAAAAAGCTAAAATTATGTATAACGCTCATAGGATTTACACTGTTAAACAAATTAAAAGTTATTTTACTGATTTAAAGCTAAAAGAGTTTTGTCTTATTTCCGAAGATCCAAAATTAGGAATAATCAAAAATCCAGATAAAAAACTGCTCAAAAAGCAAACGTATGCTTGCGGCTGTTTTTGGTTTGTCAAATGAAAACTAAATTAAATAAAAAATTTCAAGATAAATTATGCTGCCCCATTTGTCTGTCAAATTTAGAATATAAAAGTAATTTTAGTTGTCCAAACTGCGGTGCTAAATTTTTTCAAAAAAATAATATTTGGGATTTTCGTCTCAATCCTCCAAAATGTGCTTATAGTTTGGATAGAAAATTTTGGCAACATGGACAAGAGAATTACGAATATTTTTCTCAAAAATGGAGATCTCAGGATAACTTTGATAATTATCTAAGTGAACTAAGAGGAGTCAGAGAAATATATGAAGAAGTTTTTAAACTTGAAGGAGAAATACTTGATATTGGAGGTAATTGTGGAACCTTAAGATATTTTCTAAAAAAAAAAGAAAAATATCTTAGCGTTGATCCTTATTTAAATGCTTTCGAAAATCTTGGTCCAAATTATAAGAAAGTCTATCCATGTTTAAACGAATCTTGCAATTTTTTAACTTGTTTCGGCGAATTTCTACCTTTCAAAAATAAAAGTTTTGACTGGATTCATCTTCGTTCAGTCTTGGATCACTTTTTTGACCCATATTTAGTGATGAAACAAAGTTACAGAGTTTTAAAAAATAATGGCAAAGTTCTTATTGGTATCAATACCAATGCTAAACCAGTTTTAAAAATAGACGAAGTGAGTTTAAATAAAAAAGAACAAGTTCAGGCTATAGGTAAATTTTTTATTAATTTTTTAAAACCTATTGCAACTGTTAAATTTGCAATCAAAGATCATCATACTTTTTCTTGGTCATTAGATGATCTCAAAATTTTAATCAAAAGCACTGGTTTTAAAATTGAAAAAATTCATTGGCAAAAAAGTAATCCCAGTTGCGCCTATATTAGTTTAATAAAAGGATAATTTATGACAATAATAAAAGACAAAAACTCATATACAAGAAATCAATGGCTAAAAAAAACTTTAGCTAAAATCCCAAAAAACCACAAAATTCTTGATGCAGGAGCAGGGCAATTACAGTTTAAAAAATATTGTAAACACTTAAAATATACTTCTCAGGATTTTGGAGAATATGATGGTAAAGGCGATAATAAAGGACTACAAACAAAAACTTGGGATAATTCCAAAATTGATATTAAATCAGATATTATTAAAATTCCTGTTCAAGATAAGTCTTTTGACGTCATTATGTGCACCGAAGTTTTGGAACATTTACCAGAACCTATAAAAGCCATAAAAGAATTTTCTAGAATTTTAAAATCAAATGGAAAATTAATTATCACAGCTCCTTTTTGCTCTCTTACACATTTTACTCCATATTATTTTTATAATGGTTTTAGTAAATATTGGTATGAAAAAATTTTACCCCAAAATGGTTTTATTATAGAAGAAGTTTCTTTTAATGGAAATTTTTTTGATTATCTTTCTCAAGAAATATGTAGAATTCCCTATATGGCCTCAAAATACAGTAAAATCAATATAATTCAAAATATTTTTTATAGATTAGTTAATTTTATTTTGCTTAAAATACTTAATAATTTATCAAAAAATAGTAAAAATTCTGAAGAAATGCTTTGCTTTGGTTTACATATTTTAGCAACTAAAAAATAAATATTTATGATTATTTCAAAACTTTCCGGCGGATTAGGTAATCAAATGTTTCAATATGCAGCTGGTAGAGCTTTGGCTAAAAGGCTTAAAACTGATTTTAAAATCGATAATAATTTCTATAAACATCAACCCGTAAATATCACCCATAGAAAATATGAACTAGAGTGTTTCAAGCTTAAAGCTGAAATCGCCAGTGATCAAGAAATTAGAAAGCTTAATTATTTTCATTTTAAAAATCAAAACAGATTGCTAAATGTTCTTCATTACCATCTCGCTCCGGTTTTTGAAAAAAATTATCTACAGGAAAAAAATCCTCACAATTTAGACGAAAAATTTTTTAAAACAAAAAAGAAAAATTTATATTTACAAGGATCTTGGCAAAGTGAAAAATATTTCAAAAATATTGAAAACATAATTCGTAAAGATTTTGATTTTAAAAATAAAGTAAATCAGCATGCTAATAAAATTTTAAATAAAATAAAAAGTACTAATTCGATCTCTTTGCACGTTAGAAGAACTGATTATATTAGCAATACAAACACTAATAAAATTCACGGAGTCTGTTCTATTGAATATTATAAACAGGCAATAAATCTAATTATTAAAGAAACTAAAGATCCTATTTTTTTTATTTTCTCTGATGATATTTCTTGGTGTAAACAAAATTTGCAATTAAATTACTCTCATTTTTATATTGAAAACAATAAGAATTGGGAAGATTTAAAACTAATGTCAAACTGTAAACATAATATTATTGCCAACAGCTCTTTTAGTTGGTGGGGAGCGTGGCTTAATCAAAATAAAGAAAAAATTATTTATGCACCCCAAAAATGGTTCAATCTTGATAAATTAGATATAAAAGATAGAATTCCGGAAAAATGGTATTTAATATGAAAATCAAACCAAAAAATATTTATCTTAAACTCAAAGAAATCATAATCAAAAAAAAGCTTGTTGATCTTGAAAAAAGCCAATACTGGACCATAAATGAACTTAAGAACTTTCAAAATGAAAGACTAAAAAAAATTATTAATTATGCTTATAAAAATATTAAAGGCTATAGAGATAAATTTAATCAAGTTAAAATAAAACCTAATGACATCAATTCAAGTAATGATTTATACAAGATTCCAATTCTAACTAGAGAAGAAATTCAAGAAAATCCAGCTTTTATTAATCCGAAATTAATACATACAACTTTGTATACTGGTGGATCTACAGGAAAATCTTTGATTTATTATGATGATCAACAAGCTGGTATTATGAGATGGAATTGCCATTATCGAGGTTGGAAATATCAAGGATATAATGTTTCCAAAAAACTGGCAGTTATTTCTGCTGCCAAAAAAATATCAATTAATCATAAAATCTTAACTTTAAACGGACAACTCGAAGATAAATATCTTAGGCAAAATATAGAAGCTATAGTTAAATTTAGGCCTGAATTTTTACGAGGCTACGTAGGTTCAATCTATATCTTGGGAAAATATATCTTAGAAAAAAATATTAAAATTGATTTTATTAAAGCTATTGATCCAGTCTCTGAAAATTTATATGAGTATCAAAAAAAAATTATGCAAAAAGCTTTTAACGCTCCGGTTTTTGAAGAATACTGTTGTAATGACGGAGGTGCATGTGCTTGGGAATGTGAAAAACACCAAGGTCTTCACTGGGCCATGGAAAGAGCTATTATTGAAGAAAAAAATGGAGAAATGATCACAACGGACCTTTGGAATAAAGCTATGCCATTTATTAGATATAAAAATGGAGACAAAGTCAAATTTTTAAAAAACAAATGCTGCTGTGGCAGAACTTTACCATTGATAAAAGTGAAAGGCAGAGACAATGATATCATTATAGCTCCAAAAGGACCGATTGGAGCCACTTTTCTTATGTATCATGGAATTGGTTATGGAGATAAAAATTCATTTAGAACAGGAATTAGAATAGTTCAATATGTTCAAGAAAAAAATTATCAACTCAATGTCAATATTGTTAAAAGTGCCAATTGTACTCAAAAACAAATAGATGGATTTAAAAAAGCTGTCAAAACAACTTGCCATCAAATGAAAATTAAATTTAATTTTATTAAAGACATTAAAGGCACTAAAATAGGCAAAAGACAATTTATTATAAATAATGACCATAAATTACTTGAAAAATGGAAATAATATGAATCCAGTAGTTTCTGTAATCATGCCGGTTTTCAATGCAGAAAAATATCTTAAAAAAGCTATTGAAAGCATTCTGTCTCAAACTTTTACTGATTTTGAATTTATTATTATCAATGATGGATCTAGTGATAACAGCGAAAAAATAATCAAATCATATCCAGATAAAAGAATCAGATATTTCAAAAACAAAAAAAATCAAAATTTAGCTAGATGTTTAAATTTTGCAATTAAAAAAGCTAAAGGCAGATATATTGCCCGTATGGATGCTGATGATATTTCCTATAAAAACAGATTTAAAAAACAATATCAATTTCTACAGCAAAATAGTCAAATTAACATCTGTGGGACATTTGCAGATATTATTAATGAAAAAGGGCAAATCATTAAAAATTTTAAAAAACCGACTCAGGATAATGAAATTAAACTAAGTTTATTTTTCGGAAATCAACTTATTCATTCTTCTGTCTTTGTCAGAAAAGAAATTTTTGAGAAATATCAATATAATCCTAATTTAAAAAAGGGTCAAGATTACGAACTTTGGGTACGATTAGCTTTTGCTAAAAATATTTATTTTGCAAATCTTGACGAAAACTTACTTAAATATAGGCTTTATTATACTCAAAAAAGAATTGCTGATTTAAAATATTATGACAAGGTTTATAAACTAAATTTTGAAAAATTTATGAATAATTATAATATTTCTTATCAAAAAAATGATTTTAAGGTTTATCTAAATTTCTTAAAAAATCAAGCAAGTATTTTCCAAATTTTTAATTTGGCTCACTTAAGCAAAAAAATAATCAGTTCAAAAAATTTTACAGAAAAATACAAAAATATTGATACCGTAAAGTTCTTTTCCCAAAAACTCGGAAGATATAATTTTTTCTTAGAAAAATTATTATATTTATATTTGAATCAACTAAGATGATTAAAAAAATAACTATAAATAATTTCAAACATTTTCTTTTTCCCTTTGAAAAACAATCATATGCGCTGGAAGGCGAGGATCTTCTTCTAGAATATATTTTTACAGGTCAAAATCAAGGTTTTTACATTGATGTTGGAGCTCATCATCCGAAAAGATTTTCCAATACTTTTTTGTTTTATCAAAAAGGCTGGCATGGTATAAATATCGATGCTACGCCCAAAAGCATGAATCTATTTAAAAAAATTCGACCTAGAGATATTAACCTAGAAACAGCTATCTCTGATAAAAAAGAAAGGCTTGATTTTTATATTTTTAATGAGCCAGCTCTTAATACTTTTGACCATAAAAAAGCAGAAGAATATGAGAGAAAAAAAGACTATTTTATTGAAAAAATAATTAAAATGAAAACTCAAACGCTTGAAAAAATTTTAGATGAATATTTAAAAAATCAAAAAATAGATTTTCTTACTATCGATGTTGAAGGTTTTGATTTTAAAGTTTTAAAATCTTTAAACCTTAAAAAATATCAACCGAAAATAATTCTCATTGAATCATCTGACCAAGATATCGAAAAGGCTCTAAATTCCAGCATTGCCGAATATCTAAAAAAATTTAATTACAGCTTTTATCTCAAAACCTTTAACACTTTATTTTTTAAAAATAATTTTTTATGAATCTAGCGCCTATTATTCTTTTTGTCTATAACCGACCACAGCACGCTTTAAAAACACTAGAAATGCTACAAAAAAATGATTTAGCTTCTCAAAGCGAGCTTTTTATTTTTGCTGATGGCGCCAAAAATCAAAATGATGATCAGAAAATACGAGAAGTCAGAAAAATAATTAGAAAAGCAAAAGATTTTAAAAAGATCAAAATCACTGAGCAAAATCAGAATCTTGGTCTAAAAAATTCCATTATTAAAGGTGTCGCAGAAATTATCAAAAAATCAAAAAAGGTTATCGTTTTGGAAGATGACATTCTTACTTCTCCTTATTTCTTAAACTATATGAATCAGGCTCTTGAATTTTATGAAAACGATAAAAAAATAGCCATGATTGGCGCTTGGTCGCCAAAAAATAAAAATCTTAATCAAGATATTTATCTTACTCAACGAGCTTGCTCATGGGGTTGGGCTACATGGATCGATCGATTTATTCAAATCGACTGGGAAATAAAAAACATTACTAAATTTTTCAAAAATCAAAAGCTACAAAAACAATTCAATCAAAGAGGTTATAATCTAACTGATATTCTCAAAAAACAAAGTGAGGGCAAAATCGATACTTGGGATATTTATTGGGATTTCTGGCAATTTAAAAGGCAAGCTTTTTGTCTCAGACCAAAACATTCGCTAGTAAAAAATATTGGCACTGATGGGACTGGCACACATTACAAAAATAAGACAGAATATCAAATTATTTTTGATAAAAATTTTAAACCGAAATTAACTCAATTAAATTTTAACCCTAAATTTGATCAATTATTTCAAAACAGTTTAGATAAGAGAAATTATCTTTACTATCTTGTCAAAATTAAAAATAAAATTTATGAATATTTTACAAATCAACACTAAAGATTTTGGCGGTGGTGCAGCCAAGATTGCCCTCATTCTTCATCAAAACATTAATAAAGAAAAAAAGTATCGTTCTGTTTTTTTTGTCAAAGAAAAATTTTCTCAAGATCCAAAAATTTTTTATATCAATAAACATTCTGAAATTAGCAAAAAATTATGTAAAAAAGATTTTGTCAGCTTTTGGGATAATCAAACTAAGCCAATTTTAGCTAATGATTTAGCAAATTTTAATATTAATAATTTGCTCAAAAGTGAAAAATTTCAAAAAGCTGACCTTATCCATTGTCATAATCTTCATGGGCTTTATTTTAATCTTGACAGTCTCGTCGAAATTTCTAAATTCAAACCAGTTATTTGGACACTTCATGATATGTGGGCTATTACAGGACATTGTGCTCATTCTTTTGACTGTAATAAATGGCAAAAAGGCTGCCACAATTGTCCTTATTTATCAGTTTATCAAAAATTATTTTGGGATAATACTAAATATTTGTGGGAAAAAAAGAAACAAATTTATCAAAACAGCAAACTAAGCCTTGTGGTTCCAAGTCTCTGGCTCAAAGAAAAAATAAACAAAAGTATTTTACAAAAACAAGAAGTCAATCTTATTTATAACGGTGTTGATCATAATATTTTTAAAAAGCTTAATCAAAAAGAACTAAGAAAAAAAAATGATTTACCTAATGATAAAAAAATTATCTTAAGTTTTAATTATGGGTCAAAAAATTCATGGAAAGGTTTTGAATATATAGAAAAAATTATTGCGTTGCCAGAAAATAAAAATTGCTTATTTTTACTTATTGGCGGTGAAAAAAAGATCAAGGCTCAAAATATTGTTTATCTTAATACTAGTAATAAACCTGAAATCTTAAACCAATATTATAATCTTGCTGACTTATTTTTATACACTTCTCTTGCTGACAATTTTCCTTTAGTAATCCCAGAAACTTTGGCTACGGGACTGCCAGTTGTCAGTTTTTCCACTGGAGGAATCAAGGAAATTATCACACATAAACAAAACGGCTATCTGGCTAAATATCAAAATAGTAAAGATTTGCAAAATGGGATTAATTACATTTTAAATTTAAATGAGAAAAAATTAAAGAAAATGCAAACAGAAAATATTGCTAAAATTAAACAATTTTTTACGCAGGAGATAATGTGCAAAAATTATTTCAAACTATATAATGAGGTTTATGAAACTTTCTGTAGTGCTCGGTAGCTACAATCGCAAAGATTTTCTTAAAGAAACTATTTATTCTATCAGAAAAGAACTATTAAACTGCAATTTCAAAAGTGAAATTATTATAGTTGATGGCGGTTCTCAAGATGGAACTCTTAAGTGGCTTATTAAACAAAAAGATATAATTACTGTTGTGCAGCATAACCGAGGAACATGGCAAGGCAAAAAAATTGAAAAAAAAACATGGGGTTATTTTATGAATCTAGGATTTAAAATTGCTCAGGGAAAATATCTTCTTATGATTAGTGACGATTGTTTAATTGTTCCAAATGCTATTAACAATGGTGTTAAACTTTTTGAAGAAAAATTAAAACAGAAAGAAAAAATCGGCGGTATTGCTTTTTATTGGCGTAACTGGCCTGAAGACAAATATTATTTTGTCGGCAAAACTCTTGGGGATAAAATGGTTATCAATCATGGTTTATATTTAACCAAAGCTTTAAAAGAGGTTGATTATCTTGATGAAAAAATTATCAATTTTTATTATGGCGATGGTGATTTAAGTCTTAAAATCTTGAATGCTGGATATAAAATTATTGACTGTCCCACCTCATTTATTGAACATTGTTATCATTTAAATTTAAAATTGAGAAAAGGCAATGAACAAACCGAAAAAAATGATTGGCAAAATTATATAAGTAAATGGAACAAAACTTTTTACAAAAATAAATTTAAAGGCAGTTGGCAAAAAATAGTTTTTGAAGATAGAGCTAAAACTTATCGTAATTTTTTCAAAGCTTTTACTATCAAAAATTATTTTATTTATTTTATTTTAATCTTAAGAAAATATCTCAAAAATCATCATTACCCTTTGTACCAAAAAATGGAAAAATTCAATCCTTACAAAACTTCTTTAAAATAATTCTAATCCAATAATAAATCACTTTATAAAAATTTTTTAAATAAGCAGCGTGATTAGCTAAAATAATTTTGATTAATAAACTGAAGCGCTTTTTATCAGAGTTTTTCAACATAGAAAGACGGCGAATTCTATAGAAAAATAAAGGCTCTTTAACCACCTCCCATTTATATCCTAAACAAGTCAGTTTAATCCATAGCTGCCAATCTTGATAGCCACTTAATTTTTCATCATATCCTGCTACTTTTTGCCACAGATTTTTACGAAAAATTGAAGAGACATGAATTTGATTGCCAGCTAAAAGTCTTGGCAAATTGTAATCATATGGTTTTATTAATTTTTGCTCTTGTCCAAAAGTTTGGAAAAAACTTGTCACAAAAGCCAAATTAGAATTGTTATTTAAAATTTGATAAGTCTTTTGCAAATAGTCTACAGCTAATTTATCATCACTGTCCAAACAGCAGATAAATTTTCCAGAGGCTTTTTGAATTGCCTTATTTCTGGCTTTGGCAACGCCTTGATTTTCTTGATCAATAAATTGAATTTTATCTTTATATTTTGTTTTTAACTCTGATAATTTTTCTAGTGATTTTTTTTCGTTTGAGCCATCATTAACTAGAATAATTTCAAAATTGGCAAAAGTCTGGCTAAAGCAACTTTTGATTGCTTCATCAATATATTGACCCAAATTATAATAAGTGATAATAATACTGATTTCTATCTTTTTATTTTTCATTTTGTAAAACTTCTAAATAAATCTGATAAGTTTTTTCTGCCATTTTTTCCCATGAATAATTTTTAACATATAAAAAAGCCTTTTCACCAACAAAAGTTGCTTTTTTGAAATTTGTAAAAATCCAGACAATTTTTTTTCTTAAATCATTAATTTTATTTGGCTCTACTAAAAAACCAGTTTTATTATTTTCGATCATATCAGGATTAGCTCCAACCTTTGTTGCTAAAACCGGCAATTTAAAACTCATCGCTTCCAGAATAGTTAAGGGAAAACCTTCAGACAATGATGGCAAAATAAATAAATCTGAATTTTTATATTCTTTTTCTAAATCAATGCCAATTTTTTTACCAAGGAAATTAATCATTTTATCTATTTTTAAAGTTTTACTTAAAGCCACTAAATTTTCTTTTTCTTGACCTTCACCTATAATTCTTAATTCAAAAGCAAAAGGAAAATTATGCAAAGCTTTAAATAAAATCTCTAAACCTTTAATTTTTTCTAAACGTCCAACAAACAAAATAATCTTTTTATCATGATTAAATTGTTTGACAAAATCTTTTTTATCATTAACTCCATTGGAAATAACATAAATTTTATTATTGACATTTGGATATTGTAAAAAATTAGCTGCCACAGTAATCTGCGCATCATATTTAATTTGAGTTAAAAAATAATTTTCCAGAAAATAAATCAAGGTTTTTTTTCTTAAATTCATTTTGACTAAATCAAGATTATTACAACCATGAATAGTATAAACAACCGGTTTTTTCAAAATTAAACTCAAAATTTTAGCTGGAATTGCTGGAGAGTAAGCATGGGCATGAATAAGATCAAAAGGATTTTTTATATGATTATAAATAACTACTGGAATTATCCAAAAATTATAAAGCAAACGAGCAAAAAAAGAAGGAAAAGGCTGAGAAAAAATCAAAATTTCGCAACTATAATTTTTCTTTAGATATTTAGTTAGATTTTTTATATGTACAATTCCACCACCAACATATACTCCTCCATACACATCAATAAGCATTGCAATTCTCATTTTATTTAAAAAATTGTTATGACAATTTTTTTACTATTTCTTTATAAACTTCTTCTGTATCTTGAGTTAATTTTTTCCAATCAAAATATTCAATATTTTTCATTCCATTCGTTTGTAATCTTTTATATTCTTTATCATTATTTAAAATTATTTTTGTTTGGTCTAAAAAATCATCAAAGTCATTTTTTTTAAAAACTAATCCTGAGTTTAACTGCTTTTGTAAATAAAGAGAGGTCGGAATATCACTGGCAATAAAGGGAGTTTGTAAAGCTGTTGCTTCTAGAAGAACAATTCCAAAACCCTCAACTAAAGAAGGATGTAAAAGCAATTTTGACTTTGCTATTTCTTCGTATAATTGCATTGATTTTATATTTTTCACGAATTCAACTTTTTTATTCAATCTTAACTTACCTGTTAAAAATATTAATTTTTTTTCTTCTGGACCTATTCCAATAATTTTCAGTTTTAACTTGGGAAATTTTTCTCTAATTTGATTAATTAAATTAATAGTCCAATCAACCCTTTTATAATTAATTAAACGCGAAACTACTATTATTTGATCTTCTTTTTTTATGAATTTAGATTTATTAATCAGTTGTAAATCTACGCCACATGCAATAATCTTTATTTTATTCTTAGAAACTCTATTTTTTATCAATTTTTCTTTAACATATAAAGAAATGGTAATAAATTGATCCCAAGATAATTTTAAAAAAATAAACTCTCCTAACTCGCCAAAAAAACCTAAAAACAATCCAAATTGTTCTTGCCAACTACCTTTTAAAACATCAGGATACCATGCTACTTTAGGAATTCTTTTGAAAAAGCCAACAAAAAATGCAGGCAAAAAACAAATATAATTTGAGCCTTCAACTAAATCAATTCTTAATTGTAAACCCTTAAAAAAAGCCAAAAACTGAAAAATCAACCGATCTATTATCGAAAAAATGTTTGCTTCTGTCGATTGTATTTCTCTCCCAAGGCGATAAATTATCAAATTATCTTTTTGTTCAAATTTTAATTCCTCTTTTCTTCTTCGGCAAATCACAAATACTTGATTTTGTGATGATAAATATTTAGCTATATAAAAACATCTTGTTTCTACTCCGCCAGAAAAAATTTGTTTTTCAGGACTGGTGAAGAATTCTGTAATCAGGAGAATTTTCATAGTTTTATTTTACCCGAAAATTCATTTTTCTGTTATTATATATTTATCAATCAAATAAAACCCTGTTAAAGCTATGAAAACAGACATCTCTATCATCATTCCAGTCTATAATGAAGAAGGAAATATCAGTAAACTTTTTCAAAAAATTCAGGCAATTTTTGAAAAAATTGATAAAACATGGGAAATAATCTTTATTAACGATGGCAGTTCTGATAAAAGTGAAGCAGAAATTCTTAATCTTTCCAAAAATAATCCTCAAATTAAACTTATTTCTTTTGTCCGAAATTTTGGTCAAACAGCTGCTTGGTCTGCTGGTTTCGATTATGCTCAAGGCAAAATCTTAATTACTATGGATGCAGATTTACAAAATGATCCAGAAGACATCCCTATGATGCTTGAAATTATGGAGAAAGAAAAAGCTGATATTGTCAATGGCTGGAGGAAAAATCGCCAAGATCCATTTTTAAGATCAATTGTCTCTAAAATGGCTAATAAAATTATCAACTGGATGATGGAGTCAAACATCAAAGATTCCGGTTGTTCTCTTCGAATTATCAAAAAATCTGCTATTCAAGATTTAAAACTTTATGGTGAGATGCACCGTCTGCTGCCTTTTTTACTGGCTGGATACGGAGCTAAAACTATTCAAATTCCAGTTAAACATCACCCTCGCATTATTGGTAAATCAAAATATGGTTTTTCTCGTACTTTCAAGGTTTTGCTTGACATGATTACTATCAAATTTCTCATTTCTTATCAGACCAAACCAATATATATGTTTGGTCAAGTTGGTTTTGGTTTTCTAGTTTTGAGTGTGTTAACAGCCTTATTGGTCATTGTGAGAAGAATCTTTTTTAATGGAGCTTGGATTTCTCCTTTATTTTTTGTCATGTCCAATTTTTTTACCGTTGGAATTTTATGTGTGTTAATGGGACTTTTGGCTGAAATTCAAGTACGCTCATGGTTTGAAGGGACTGGTAAAAAACCTTATCTAATCAAAAAAATGTCTTAATTATTTTCCAAACTTTTATGTGTGGTATCACTGGCTTTGCAAACTTCAACAATCAATCTCCTGATCGCAAAATTATTCAAGATATGACTAATGCCATCATTCATCGTGGTCCAGATGATGGGGGAACTGAAGTAAAACAAAATGTAGCTTTTGGGAATCGCAGACTTGCAATCATTGATTTGTCAAAAAATGGGCATATGCCCATGTGGTCAACGGATAAAAATTTTCTCATTACTTATAATGGCGAAATCTATAATTTTTTAAGTTTGAAAAAACTATTACAGCAAAAAGGCTACAAATTTTTTTCTAATTCCGACACTGAAGTAATTTTAAATTTATACCAGGAATTTGGGCAAAAAAGTATCACAATGTTCAAAGGTATGTTTGTTTTTGCCATTTTTGATTGTAAAAAACAAGAACTTTTTTTGGCTCGTGATCATTTTGGTATTAAACCTTTACATTACTTTCTTAATGATAAAATTTTTATTTTTGGTTCAGAAATAAAATCTATTTTACTCCACCCTGAAATAAAAAGAGAAATCAACCCAACTGCCATTTCTCATTATTTTTCTCTTGGTTTTGGTTGTATTGCTTCTCCAGAAACAATTTTTAAAAATATTAAAAAATTACCTCCAGGACATTTTGCTATCTTAAAGAATAAAAAATTAAAAATTCAAAATTATTGGAATTTAGCAAATATTAAACAACAGAAAATCGATTATAAAGAGGCAGCTGACAAAATAAAAAATTTGCTTGAAAACTCAGTCAAAGAGCAACTAGTTTCTGATGTTCCTCTTGGCTGTTTTTTATCAGGAGGGATTGATTCTTCTTTGATTAGCACTTTTACCTCGCAGCATACTAGTCATAAACTCAAAACTTTGTCAATTGGTTTTGAGGATAAAAATTTTGACGAAAGTAGATATGCAGAGCAGGTAGCAAAACATTTGCAAACCGAACATTATCACAAATCTTTCAAAATCACAGAACTTTTGCAAACTTTACCCAAAGTTATAGAGAAACTCGATGAACCTTTTGCTGATGCCTCAATTTTACCTACTTTTCTTTTATCAGAATTTACCAAAGAAAATGTCACAGTTTCACTTTCCGGAGATGGTGGCGATGAAATTTTTGCCGGCTACCCTACTTATATTGCTCATCATTTTGCCAATATTTTTAATAAATTTCCATCATCTTTAAATAATATTTTCAAAAACCTAGCTTATCTTTCTTCTGACTTTCTCAAAATTTTACCAGTAGCTTCTCATGCTCCCAGTTTATCGATGAAAATGAAAATTGATAAATTTATTGATGGACTAGATAAAAATCCGGCAAAACAATATCTTAATTATATGGCTCCGCTTAATACAGATTTAAAAAATAGTTTAATTAAAAATCACAAAGAAAAAGCCTTAATTCATACCCAAAATTTATTAGATAAAGTCAAAAATTGGGATAAACAAAGCCAGTTGCAATATTTGGATTTCTATCTTTATATGATAGAAGATTGTCTGGTCAAAACTGACCGAGCCAGTTCTTTTAATTCTTTGGAGGTCAGGCCGCCATTTTTAGATAAGGATTTAGTTGAATTTGCTTTTTCTCTGCCTGCAAATTATAAATTTGATCCAGTAAATTTAACACTTAAAAAAATTCTTAAAACTGCCACCAAAGATCTTTTGCCCCAAAATATTATTGATAGACCCAAAAAAGGTTTTGGTATTCCAACACATCTTTGGCTCAAAAATGAACTAAATCAAACTCTAAAAGATCTGAATAGTAAAGAAAGGATTGAAAAACAGGGTTTATTTAATTATCAATTTATCAAGGATAAAATTGAAGAACACGGAAATAATAAATATGATCATCGTTTATTTTTATGGAGCCTACTTATCTTCCAGCTTTGGTGGGATAAATGGATGAAATAAATATATGAATAATCTTAAACTTTTAAAACAATTACTGCTTATTGGTCCAAGATGCGCAGACAAAGAAATTGTAGCTGTTAAAATTATTGCCGATTATTTAGAAAGTTTAAAAATTACTTATAAACTTCAAACCTTTAACAGTTTTTTTCCTTTGTGTGAAAATAAAAGGTTAATTGTTGATCATGAAGAAATCTCATGTCTAGGCAGTAGTTTAGTTAGCGGTACTATTCCCAATAATCAATTTCTGTTTAGCCATTTGGGATCTATTCCTGATAATCTGCCTTATAATCTTGCCTATAGTCCTCTGACAGACGAAATTAGTGTAGTCGATCATTTTGAAGTTCCCAGTTTAACCATTTCCAGAAATGATATCTTGAAAATTTTAATGGCAAAAGAGATTAAAGGTGAAATCAAAGTCAGAAAACAAAAATTTGACTCAGCCAATATTCTAGTTGGTAATTTAACTAAACCTAAAAATATTATTTTTGCACATTTTGATTCTATTATCGGTCAAGGAGCTTCTGACAACGCTGCTGCTATTTTGGTTTTGGTAAACTTAATAACTCAAAATGTTAATATATTAACAAATTCATTGTTTGTTTTTTGTGGTAATGAAGAAATGTCTTATGATAGTTATAAAAAAAGCGGCTATGGTTTCAGGGTTTTTGAAAGTATATATAGTCAAATTTTAAAAAGTTGTCAAAAAGTCTATGTTTTAGATGGCTTAGGAATAACCGAGCCAGCTTTTAGCCAGAAAGGGTTAGATTGGGTTTTACAATTAAAAATGTTAAGTCAAATAGAACAAAAAATTTCTGGCTTCAGGGTGATCAAAATAAAGTTATGCAATTTTTTCACACTAAAAAAGATGTAGTAAAAAACCTAAGTAATAAATATCTAAAAGCTACGGAAATACTACTTAGAAATAGTTTATAAAAGTGGCGGGCTTTTAGCCCGCCACTTTTATTATTAACTTGCCTTTACCTTAATTTTTTTAGGCTGAGTTTGTGGATGTTTGGCAAAGGTAATTTTCATAATCCCATTTTTACTCGTAGCTTCTGGTTCTTTGGTTGGATCTACTTCTATAGGTAGCATAGTTTTGTATTGAAATGTCGTGGTAGCTGAACGATAATATTTTTTCTTTTTATCTTCTTCAGTTTCTTTCTTTTCTCCTTTAATCCAAAGCATCCCTTTATCAAAAGTAATTTCTACGTCTTCTGGATTTATACCTGGAACGGCAGCTTCTACATAAACATTTTTCTCATCTTCAGAAATTGATAATCCACTTGGCATAGTACTTACAGCCATTTCTTCATCATCCCAATCAAACCATCGAAAAGCAGGCATATTCCAAAAATTTCTTAAAGCTAAATCTCTAGCCATATTACTCACCTCCTTTCATTAATAAAAATATTATATTGTAAATTTTTTATTTTAGCAATATCACTTATTGATTGCTAATTAATTTATTTTAAAATAAAAAGATGAAAAAATAATGAAAAAACTCGTATTTTTTAAGATATAATTAACTTATAATAATTTATCCAAAATGTAAAATATATTCGCTATTCAATAAAAAAAAGCAAAGACCAAATCTCTATTTGTCAGCATTGTAGTTATCAACAAAATTTCCAATTCCCAAAATATCAAAATTATCTTAAGCAAAAATATAATAAAAAAAGAACAGAAGATAATGACCCTCTTTTAAAGAAAACCATTGAAATTTTAAAAATTAAAACAACAGATGTTGTCTTGGATTATGGCTGTAGAGCTGGAGATTACTTAAACGCTAGTAAAAAATATAGTCAAAATTTAATTGGAATAGATATAGATATTCAGCCCGCACAAAAACGCTATCCTCAAATCAAATTTATTAAACAAAAAGGAGAAAAAATAAAGCTTCAATCTAATTCAATTAATCAAATTATCTGTATAAATACAATTGAAAATATTTATGATTTTGAATTTTGTTTACAAGAATTTGTCAGAATTTTAAAACCCAATGGAAAACTATTTATAACTACCGCAGATCATAATTTTTTATTCTATTCCCTGATACTACTCATATTATTGAATGGAATAAACAAGAATTTGAAAAACTAATTAGTAAATATTTTAAGATAAAAAAATCTTTTAGTTATGGCTCTTTTTTTAATCTTTATCCTTTAAATATGTTGCTTGTCAAAATTTTAAAACCGGAATTATGTATCCTGGCACAAAAATCATCTTAAAATTTCAAAGCTTGCAAAATTTTTGATCTTAACTTCTTCTATTTTGAAATCCTGAACTTTAGCATTTCTTGGCCCTTGTTTAATTTTTACTAAAAATTCTTCAATATTTGGAGTATCGCCTTCAATTTCTAAATAAACACTTCCATTAATTTGATTCTTAACAAATCCTGACAAATTGAATTTGGTAGCTAAAGATTTGACAAAAAAACGAAAACCAACTCCTTGAACCCTGCCAGTAATAGTAATATTAAGATGCTTTTTCATTAGCTTTCTTTAAAAAATTATTATTTTTTACCAAAATTTTCTCTTTTATTTTCCCAGCAAATTGGTCGCGAGCAGATTTAAGAAACCATCTTGGAGTTCTAAAATTAAGTGAAAAAAAATGAGCTTTAAAATTTTTCATTTTCACTTTTGTTTATTTTTCTCTTCCATGAGAGCAATCTCTCTTACTAATTTAGAAATATCATGACGAACATTTTCCATATTTACATTAATTCTAAAAATTAAATAAAACAAAATCAATAAGGCGCAATATACTGCCAAGTCACTGCCTCTGCCAACCCCAACTAAATGAGCAAAATAAGTTAAAGAATCAGGATAAAAAATCACAAAAACTCCAGCCAGCCAAAAACCTGTCCAAAAAAGAAAATCTCCCAGTTTTACTGTATTTTCTTTAAATCTTAACCAGACTCTGGAAATCGGCCATAAAAAAGCAACAAAAAGTAAAATTTGGATTGGCAAATAATTAAAATTCATATTATCTAAATAATCTCAAAAATAATTTTATTAAAATATTAATACTATTTAAATTTCGCTGACCTTTCTGTCTAGAGTACTCGGTATAGATTACTTTAATCGGAACTTCACAAAATTGCAAATGGTTTTTTTTAATCTCAGCAAAAATTTCAGTTGAGACCTCCATTCTTTGCGTTTTTAGATTTAACAAAGTTAAAGCTTTTTTATTAAAAACTCTAAAACCAGATTGAGAGTCTGTAGTCCAAATCCCAAAAAGAAGCAATGTGATTAGACTACTTAAAAAATTAATCACCACTCTATCAAAAGGCATATCTCGATACTTGGACATTCGAGAACCAATAACTACATCAGCCTGATTGGCTAAAACTGGTTTGATTGCTTTGGGAATGTCAGTAAAACTATGTTGACCATCACTATCCATAGTCAGAGCCAAATCAAAATTGTTTTTTTTGGCAAATTCCAATCCGGTAGCCAAAGCACCACCAAGTCCCCGATTAATAATATGATGTAAAACAATTACTTTTGCTTTTTGTGCAATCTCCAAAGTATCATCACTACTTCCATCATCAATTACTAAAATAGAAATATCTAGATCTTTCAACTTCGTTCTAATGAAATCTTGTAAATCTATTAAAACCTTACCTATTACTTGGGCTTCATTATATGCTGGTAAAATAATACAAAGTTTCATTTTAAATTTTGAAAATAAGCTAATGTTTCTTTCAATCCTTTCTTTAAAGAATATAATGGTTGCCAGCCTAAATTTAACTTTATTTTTTTATTGTCAAGTAAGCTTCTTTCAATATCTCCTGGTCTTTTTGATAAATATTGAGGATTCATATTATGAGAATTAAGTTTTACAAGTAAAAAATATAAATCATTAACACTTACTTCTTTCTGGCTTGAAACATTAAAAATTCCTGCTAAATTTTTTTGCGTTGCCAAAAGATTAGCTTGAACCACATCTTTAACATAAATAAAATCTCTGGTTTGCTTTCCATCACCATAAATAATAGAATTTTTATTCTTAGCTAAATTCTCTGAAAAAATTGCTACTACACCTCCCTCAGCCCCACTATCTTGAAAGGGACCAAAAACATTAGCATAACGAAAAATAGTTGTTGTAAAATTATTTTGGTACAAAGAAATTATTTTTTCGCAAACATATTTTTGCAAACCATAAAAAGATTCAGGATTCCCTTCAATCTCCTCACTAATTGGATATGAATAGGTTTTCCCATTTTTTAACTTTGATCCATAAACTGCTACAGACGAAGGAAAAATAAACTGTTTAATTTGATATTTTTTACAAAGCTCCAGAAGTTTAAAAGTTACCAAAACATTATTATTTTCATAATCGAGTGTTTGTTGCATTGAAGTAGCTACATTAATTAAGGCTGCATGATGGCTCACTATTTGAGGTTTAAATTGAGCAAAAATTTTTTCAACCGCTTTCTCCTCAGTTAAATCAACTTGAAAATAATCAATATTAGCAAGATCCAATTTCACTTCTTTCTTTTCTTTTTTATCTAAAACTGCCACCTGAAAACCAGCGACCAAATAAGTATTAACCAAATGCGTCCCAATAAATCCAGCGCCACCAGTAATTAAAATTTTTGTCATAATTTAAGTTTAACTAACCCAATAACCGCGAGTAAACATCGCTGTACAGATAAATAACAAAATTAAATTAATGCTTAAAATAAGATATTTAAAATATTTATTTTCTATCATAGCAAGAGCAATAAATCCAGGAAAGATGACTAAAACATAGCGAGGCATAGAAGAAAGAACTCCTGTTAAAGTCGGTAAAGCTAAACAAAGAATTCCATAAACCACATAACTTGGACGAATTTTTTTAAAATAACCCCAAACTAAAAGAGCAAGAAAAGAAAAAGAACTAATAAATTCTAACCAAAGGGTAAAATAAATTGGATTTTTGGGAGAAACCGTTGCAAACATTTTAAAATAACGCCAGATAATTTGATAGAAAAACACTATCTGTCCTGTTTCTCTTCCCGCTCCAAAACCAGACTGAACATGTGTAAATAACAGAGGATCTTGGAAATGAACATAAAGATAAGACATATACGAAAATAACCCAAAACAAACAATAATTAGAATATAAAAATTTTTAATAATAAATTTCACTCGTTCATTATTATTTTTCATTTTTAATAATTTATCTTTTTGTTGATTCCAAACTTCTATCAAAAAAGCAGGAGCTAAAAATATACCAATTACCCGAGTAGCTGAAACAATCCCTCCACAAATTCCCGCCTTTAAAGCCTGATTAGTTCTTAAAAAATAAAAAGCGCTTAAAGTTAAAA
>JAAZND010000012.1 GCA_012798485.1 Candidatus Beckwithbacteria bacterium
TCACAAAATTTATAAATATCTTCAGGACAAACAGCACTTACTCCTTTCATAAGCATATTAGCTCTAATAGCTATGGCAAGTCTGGTAATTGCTTTTGGGACAACCGGTCCGGTAGAAACATCCACATGGACAATACTATCTGAGATTTTTTGAGCCATTGCAAGTCTTTGTTCTTTAGTTCCTTCATTGACAACTAAACTTGCCTGTCCTCCATAGCCTGTATTAACCCCATAAACAGGCACTCCATTTTCTACTTGCTTAATCATATGCTCATAGCAATGTTTGATTCTTGCTAAAATTTTCTGGTCTTGAGTAAGAGAAACCTTGGTCTCATTTTCAAAGATATGATTCATATCTTTGAAACTCAAATTTTCTCCATCAAGAAAAATTTCTTCCTTTTTATCCTTATGGGAAAAACTATGGACACAATCTAAAAGTTTTTGTGATTGATATTTAAAATTATTGACAGGCATTGAACATCCTTTCTTTCTTAACAACTTTAAGGCATAAAAAAACTGGATATAGATATACCCAGTTTTTATTATTGCAACAGTTAAGTCACCTTCATTTTTATAAAAATTAATATTTGTCTAATATGTATCTTATATTACACTTTAGTCTTCGTTTTGTAAACTTTCAAAATATTCCTGCAGTTCTTTTTCCACTTTCTCCCAATTGCCATTTTCCTGTCTTATTGCTTTGAAAACCAAACGAAAATCAATCAAAATCGTATCGTCATTGACTATCATTTTTTGACTCATATAATTAAGATTTAAATTAAAAATGAAAAATTAAAAATAATTTTAAATTTATCATTTAAAATTTTAAATTTACTTGTATCCTACTGGTTTTGCTGATAGAACCACACCAAGACTGATACGATGACTTTCTTTATCAATTGATTCGACATAAAGATCTAGTTCTTCTCCCTTTTTAATTTCCATATCAGAAGGAATTTTAGAGATATGAATTAGACCTTCAATTCCTTTTTCTACCTCAACAAAAGCGCCATAAGGCGCCATTCTAATTACTTTTGCTTTAATCTTGGTATCAGGAGCATATTTTTCAGCAATTTGGTTCCATGGATCTTGTTGTAATCTTTTAATACTTAAATTTAATTTTTCTGTATTTTGATCCACTTCCAAAACCTGTACTTCTATTTTATCACCAACTTTAAAAATAGAAGCAACATCATTAACTTTTTCCCAGGAAATTTCACTGATATGAACCAAACCATCCAGGAATGATTCTTTGTCTTTTTCATCAACTAAGACTCTGACAAAAATACCAAAAGGCATCACTCCAGAAACTTCTCCTTGATAAGTGCTGCCAATTTTTATTTTTTGTAAAAGTTCTTGCTGTTTTTGCATTATTTCACTTTCTGACACTGCTTTTTCCGAAAAAATTAAACGATTCTTAGTTTTATCAACTTCAATAATTCTCACTGGGAAGACTTTGTTATAAAGTTGGTCAATTTTCCCACTCCATTTACGGCTAAATTGAGAGACAGGAATAAAACCGCGGATATTTAACACACGAGCAATCATGCCACCTTTATTAACATCAAGCCCTCTTACATTTAAAGGTTTACCTAAGGTAAAATATTTTTCAAAAAGAGTCCAGCGCCAGTCATTAGCGGTTTTTCGTAAAGAGACTAAAGTTTGTCCCTTATCTGTTTCTGGAGAAATAATTACGACTTCAATTGTATCTCCTACTTTTAGATAACTTAAATAGTCCTCAATCTGTTCAATCTCTTTTTCCATAAGTAGAGCTTCGGTTTTAGCTCCAATATCAAAAAAGACTGATCGTTTAGTTTTATCAGTAATTGTCCCAATAACCTTATCGCCTTTTTTTATCCCTCTGATTTCAAATCCAGGAATAGAAAGTAACTCCTCCATGGTTTGAGGGTGTTTCTTTAAAGTTTTTAGGTCTTGTTTTTCTTTTTTCTCTGATAAATTTTCCTCGATCACTTTTCTAGCAATTTCTTCATCTGGATTATTCTCATTAGGTGGGTTATTTTTTCTTTGGGCTTCTAAATTCAGTTCTTCCTCACTAGTCTCAACTTTATCTACTACAAGTGCTTCTTCTTTTTTAACTGTCTTTTTTGCAGTTTTCACTTTCTTTTCTGTCTTTTTCTCCTCCTTGATTATTTTAGTTTTTTTAGTAGTTGCTTCTACTTTGGCTTTCTTAATCTGTTTTTTAGATTTTTTAGTTTCTTTAACAGATTCTTTTTTTTCTTTTGGCATAAATAATTCCTCGCTTTCTTTTAAAGATTAAGTTTATACTTTTTTTAAGTTAAAAAGTATTAAAAATATTTTTTTAAAACTAGCATATTATATCAGAAAATATGATATAAAATAAAAAACCTAAGTTCTAAATGGAAAAGCAACACTTTGCAGTAAAATGCAAAGTATGAAAAAAATAAACAAACTGACTTCTAAAGAAAGAGATCTGATTGCTATTTGGAAGTCACAAAATATTTCAATTAGACAAATTGCTCAAAGA
>JAAZND010000103.1 GCA_012798485.1 Candidatus Beckwithbacteria bacterium
ATTTATTTTCAGAGGCAAAAAAAGAGAATTTAGGAACAACTTTTCATACTGGAGAAGCAACAGGAATAGATGAAATGTGGGAAGTAGTAGAAGAAATTAAACCAGATAGAATCGGTCATGGTTTAGCTTGTGTTCAAGATAAAGCTCTGATGGAAAAAATTGCCAAGGAAGAAATAGTTTTAGAAAATTGTCCGACTTCCAATCTTCAGACTGGGGTAGTAAAAGATTATGGACAGATGCGAGAAATCTTTGCAAAATTTCAAGAATATAAAATTAAATTTACCATTAATACTGATGGTCCGGAACTGCAGAAAACCAATCTTAAAGAAGAATATCGAAGACTTTTAGAAAATGAAGTTCTAACACAAGATGATTTACTTGCCTGTAATCAAATTGCTAGACAAGCTACTTTTATAAAAAATTAAGATCAAAAGTTAATAATTTTTTAATTATCAACTTTTTTTAAAATGACAGACAAACTTAACCTTTTAACATTATCATAATATTTGACTTATGATGATGTTTTGCTTTTGCCAAATTATTCTGATGTATTGCCGGCTGATACAGATGTGAGTACTCATTTAACAGCCAATATTAAATTAGATATTCCCATTGTCGCTTCTCCTATGGATACTGTTTGTGAGGCTCGTATGGCTAAAGAAATAGCTAGACTTGGCGGCTATGGTATTATTCATCGCAACTTATCAATCGAAGATCAAGTAGCTCAAGTTAAAGAAGTTTTAGATTTAAACTTACCAGTTGGAGCAGCAGTTGGAGTAGGAGAAGATTTTAAAGCTAGAGTTGAAGCTTTGATTAAAGCTGGAATTAAGGAAATTTGTATTGACAGCGCTCATGGGCATTCAAAAAATGTGATTGAAGCTACGAAATTTTTAAAAGAAAATTATTCTGTAATTGATGTTATTGCCGGGAATGTGGCAACCTATGAAGGCGCTAAAGCTTTATTTCAAGCTGGCGCTGATGCAATCAAAGTTGGGATGGGTCCTGGGTCAATTTGTACTACTCGGATTGTGTCTGGGATGGGAGTGCCTCAGTTGAGTGCTTTGGTCGAGGCTTTACGCGCCCGTGCTGAGTTTAAAAATAGATATGTGATTGCTGATGGAGGGATCAAAACCAGTGGTGATATTGTCAAAGCTTTGGCAATTGGCGCTGACACAGTGATGCTCGGTTCTCTTTTAGCTGGTACGGATGAAGCTCCAGGAGAAGTGATTCAAGTTAATGGAAAAATGTTTAAAACTTACCGTGGAATGGGCTCTATTGCGGCTATGAAAAAGGGGAGTGCCGCTCGCTATGGTCAGAAATGGGAACCAGGTAAAACTAAAAAATTAGTGGCAGAAGGAGTAGAAGGGTTAGTTAAGCATAGCGGCAAGCTCGAGGACTTGCTTTATCAATTAGTCGGTGGTTTAAAATCTGGTTTAGGTTATCTTGGTGCTAATAATTTAGAAGAACTTAGACAAAAAGCTAAATTTATCAAAGTTTCCAGTGCAGCTTTGCAGGAATCCCATCCTCATAGCATTATTGTAAATGGGGAATAAAAATTATAAAAAATTAGTGTCATTGCGAGGAAATTCGAGAAATCTTTATAATCTTTTAAGATCTCTCCATTCTTCTGATTTATATCAGACTAAGTCGAGATGATATGTAAAAAATATGCAACTTAAACCAATTAGTTTTTCCGGCGAAAAGATTACTTATCTTGCTCCTACTTGGAAACAATTAGAAAGTCTAGCTTTTAATCTTGCTCAAAAAATTATTAAAGATGGTTTAAAAATTGACCGTATTGTGACACTGGCTAAAGGCGGTTGGCCTATGACAAGAAGTTTAGTTGATTTTTTAAAAGTCGATAAAGTGGCTTCTATCGGGGTTAAATTTTATTCAGGCATTAATCAAAGATTAGAAAAGCCAGAAATTTATCAAGATTTACCAGTTTGTGTGAAAGATGAAAAAGTTTTGCTTTTTGATGATGTCGCTGATAGCGGAGAAAGCTTGCTTTTTGTTAAAAATTATTTACTGTCTTGTGGAGTAAAAGAGATCAAAACTGCAGCTTTGTTTTATAAATCTCACAGCAAAATAGAACCGGATTTTTGGGGAGCAAAAACTGACGCTTGGATTATTTTCCCTTATGAGGCTATAGAATCAATTAATATTTTAGGTAAAAAATGGGAACAAAAGGGTTTTTCTAAGTCAGAAATTGAAACTCGTTTTGCTAAAATGAATTTTAAAAAAGATTGGGTGAATTATTTTATGAATTTATAAAAAATTTAATTTGTAAATTGTTAATTTTGCAATTAAATTTTAAATTTTTATGATACTCATTATTGATTTTGGTTCACAAACAACTCATTTAATTGGTAGAAGATTAACTGATCTAGGAGTTGAAGTCAAAATTGTTGACCCAGATGAAGCTTTAGTCCAAATTAAAATTCTAAAGCCAGCCGGAATTATTTTATCCGGAGGACCTTTGAGCGTCTATGCAGATAAAGCTCCAATTGTTGATCCTAAAATTTTTGCTTTAAATATCCCAGTTTTAGGGATTTGTTATGGCTGGCAATTGACAGCTAAACTTTTAAAAGGCAAAGTAGAATATCATGCTCAGGAATATGGACCAACAACTTTAAAAATTCAAGAATTTACTGATCTTTTTTATGGTTTACCGGACAAATTTGCGGTTTACGAATCACATGGAGATTCAGTTGTGAAACTGCCAAAAGATTTTGAGATTTTAGCAAGCACTGGATCGGTTGAATTTGCCGCAGTCAAACACAAGGAGAAAAAAATCTTTGGAGTGCAGTTTCATCCAGAGATGGAACATACTGAGTTTGGTAGTCAAATTTTACAAAATTTTGCTACAAGAGTTTGCAGTTTAGCTTTAAAACCTAAAGAATTAGAAATAGATAAAATGATTGCTGAGATTAAAGAAAAAGTTGGAAGCCATCAAGTAATTGGAGCTTTTTCTGGAGGGACAGACTCGGCTGTAGCTGGAACAATCGTAGCCAGAGCCATCGGAAAGCAATTTATCCCCATTTATGTTGATAGCGGCTTAATGAGAGAAGAAACACTTAGTAGGATTAAAAATGACTTTCCTAAAATTTTAGGCATAAAAGTTAAAGTGATTGAAGCCAGACAAAGATTTCTTAAGGCTTTAAAAGGGGTGACAGATCCGGAGCAAAAAAGAAAAACCATAGGCAAACTTTATATCGACATTTTTGAAGAAGAAATGCAAAAACACAAAGATGTTAAATTTCTCTTGCAAGGGACAACTTATGCCGATTTCATTCATTCTCAAGGCTCTAAACGTTCAGCGCATATTAAATCTCATCACAATGTCGGTGGACTGCCAAAAAATATGAAATTGAAACTACTAGAGCCTTTGCGTTATTTCTATACTGATCAGGTTAGACAAATCGGGCTTAAATTAGGTTTGCCAAAATCTGTGGTTTTTCAGCAGCCTTTTCCAGGTCCTGGACATGCAGTCAGGATTTTAGGAGAGGTGACAGCGCAGCGTTTAGCCAAGCAAGTACAAGCTGACATGATAGTAGTGCAAGAACTTAAAAAAGCTGGGTGGTATGAAAAAGCTTTTCAGTGCTGGTCAATTATGACTGGGACAAAAAGTACAGCTGTTAAAGGGGATGGTCGGGCTTATGCTGAAGTTGTGGCTGTAAGAGCTGTTACTACTAAGGATCGTATGAGTGCTGAGTGGCTTCAGATTCCTTATGAGATTTTAGCTCGTATTTCGACTCGTATTGTTAATGAAGTACCAGACATTTCTCGGGTGGTTTATGATATTACTTCCAAACCGCCAGCAACGATGGAGTGGGAATAAAATTTGGTTATGGCAGGACAGGAAGTTGAATCTAGAATCAATTTAGAAGAAAAAGCTCAATTGGAAAGATTAAGAGGATTAATTCAATATGACCATTTACCTATTTATATGAGAGTTATTCTAGAAACTCTATTGCCTCCGGATTTTGATATCAAACCTTTTGATCCAGCTTCGATTTTAGAAAGTGAGCCTACTTTTTTAGATGAAAGAGATAGGAAAATCAGACGAGATTTGATGGGGAAATTAGGTTTTATGTCTCCGTCCAGAAAAGGAACTTTAGATAGTAGAGATATTCCCCATTTAGGAGTGGCTATGAGTGAGGATAACGCCACTCTTGCCGGAGCTCTTTTTAATTCTCCAGATTTATTTCGTCTGTTTGCTGTGGGACAAGTTGAACCTCTTGCCAGTTTTGAAAATATCGAACAAGGGAAACATCCTGTAGATAGCCGTGGTCAACATTCTTTCAATATGGCTTATTTTGCCGCCAAAACTAATTTTCGTTTAGCTTTACTAAATCCTGATTTATATAAAAAAAGAGTAGCGAAAGATATAGAAGTTTTGAGGAAAGCTTTTGGTTTAGCTGATCATGTTGGCTTTAAAATTAGCTCACAAACATTAGATTTGATAAATGAATATAAGGATAATTTGAGTGGCAGTCAATATTTAGCTCTGGCTTATGCTTATGAATATAGTAAGTTGATTATTTTATATGCAGTTTTGCATGATTTCGAAACTCCTGCTTATGGAGATATTGTCATGAGAGCTGAAACAGTAGCTTATAGTGAGGATGAAAGATTAGTACAAAGTATTGATTATATTTTGCAGGGAAGATATTTAAGTCAAGTTTTAGAGAAATTTGATGTTCCCAAAGAGTTGCTGCTAGCTTATGTCAAAAGTTTAGCTTCAGAATGTAGTCCAACCTTATTAGGTTATTTAATGAAAGATAAAAGAAGATTTAACCAAACTGTTTTAGATAATATACCTCATTTAAGAGAATTAAAAGATAAGTCAGGATTTGACCATGATCAAATTTCTGGGACAATGCTTAATTTAGTCAGACTGGCAGATAGTCTTTTACCTCAGAAAACTGTACAAGGAAGAGAAGGCGCAAAATTAAAAATGCCAATAGGATCTTTAGATGAAAGATTAAGGTTTCTTTTTTATGCCCAGGCAATGGGATGGACAAGAGATGAGGTAATAGCTCAATGTTTTAAAGCAGGAGTTGATCGAGAAAGGCTATATATTAACGCCGATGAAATTTTAGTTGGTTATGATTTAACATTGAGAGAAATTGATTTTGATGGCAACAGTGAAATTATGTTAGTCTGCGTAAAACCTGGGAGTCTCAAAAGAGCTTTGACGGCTTTTTATCTATTAACACTACTTGATTATCAAGGACCATTTCGTGCTCCGGTAGAAAGGTTAGTCAAAGATCTAATTAATAAAGGAATAGAGAGCGAGGAGGTTAATCTTGATTTATTTTTAAGTAGAGATGATAACTCTGCTTCTTTGCAATTAAGAAAGTTGGGCTTGGGTGTTATTCCACATGTTTTGGAAAATTTTTTAGATAAAGGAAAAATTTATACTAAAGGAGAATTAGATAGTCAAATAGATAGTAATACAACCACAAGCGATTCTTTGGCTAAAAAAATATTTTTATATCGTAAATTAAAAAGCGGAGAAGTTCTAGCCCAATTCAATCCAAAATATGGCAGTATCACTCAAAGAGATGATGGAAGTGTTGGTTTTATAGGTGATATTTTGAGATTACAAAGAGGAACTGATGAAATTTCTGATAAAAGTTTATCGGCAAGATTTGATAGACTGATAGAAACGATGAAACAGCATGGAGAAGATTTTTACTATGTAATTGTTTTCTCTCAAAAGGATTATCAAAGTTTACTGGAAGCTTTATCAGCTACAAAAGGAAAATATTTCGTAGAGCAAGTTTTTAGAGAGTGGGAGTTAGTAGCATAAACGGAATCTCCATTTCTGCCTTACTTAAGCCTCCATGGGCTCCGATTTTGTTGACCTCAAATTTATCTTTTTCATACCACCAGACAGAATCATGTTCATAAGGTAGAATTATCAGATTGCCAACCCTTTGTCTAAAAACTTTAGAAATTTTATTTCCAAAAAATCCAAGCTTAATCAATTCTTCTGTCTGATAAACTTCAGCTTTGCCTTTTAATTCTTTTGCTAAAATTGTTTGTGTTTGCTTTAATTTATCTTTTTTAATATGCAAAAACATATCTCTACAATTGCCAGCTGGAACGATAAGCTTGCCTTGTTTGTTTACAAGTATATTTTCTGATATTTTAGGAAATTGTTGGTTAAGATAAATAGTTTTTTTCAAATTAACTTCTGTTTGCCCATGATCAGCTGTAATTATCAGTAGAATGTCTTTTTGATTTTTAATTGTTTGATAAAAACTCTCCAGTTCGTTTAAGGTGGCCTCTATTATATTTTTTGACTCTTTTGATTCAAATCCAAAATTATGACCAATAAGATCAATCTGATCAAGATAAAGATAATAATATGCTTGATTTTTTTCTTGTAAAATTTGGACTTTAAGTTTTTTAAAACTCTCTTGTATATTTTCGAATGAATAAATTTTTGTTCCATTCATAACGGCATTATTGTAGCTTGAATGGGCATATTCAGAATTTAAAAAGACATAAGAATTTATTTTCTCCTTTTTTAATTCTTGGTAAAAATTCTGAGTGCCAAAAATTGTTTTTGGATCAAGGTTAATGCTTTTCAGGTTTTCTCTTTCTTTATTATTGTTGTTGGCAAAAGAAAAGAGCAGGGGCGCGATAATATCATCAACTTTTGGTTCAAAATAAAACCATTCATAAAGTCCATGTTGCCCAATAGATTGATTGGTATGTAGTGTATTAATTTCTGCCGAAGTGGTTGCTGGAAATTGAGCCGTGAGTTTGGAAACAACTCCTTCTTCTGATAATTTTTTAAAGAAAGGGTGTTGATTCTCGTATTTTTGCCAGAGATTCCAACCAAAAGCATCAAGCAAAATCAAAACTACTTTTTGGTATTTTTTTGCTAAATTGCCCAAAACATCATCTGGTAGTTTAGCTTTTCTTTCTCCAGTCAAAAAATCCTTGATTTTATCGGGAATATTGGCAAAACAATAAGAATCATAGAGCGGTTTTTTAAACTGCGAAGAAAAGTTGGCATTATCAACAGCTTGGATAGATTTTTGGTTTAGCATATAATCTGTATTATATAAGTTTAAAAAATTTTATAAAGA
>JAAZND010000104.1 GCA_012798485.1 Candidatus Beckwithbacteria bacterium
ACCTAACAAGCGACTTGTTTGAGTGGCTGTTAGATCTAAACAGAAACAAGAAATAATCTTTTTCTGTTTATAGTTACTAATTGGTCTATTATGACAAGACATTTAGCTATTTTAACATGCTAAATGCTAGTCTAGACCCTATCCAATTATAGAATCAGATAATCTTGGAAAACCAGAAAGAGCAACAGATGGAGCACAAGTACTTGCCAAATACCATCTGCAGGTTGTAGGAATTGTTGAGGAAATTACTCTAATAAATAAAGCAATGACTATTTGGCCAGAATTAGGTAAAAATAATTATTTGAGTCGCTATTTATTAGAATCAGCAGGTGTTAAAAATCCTTACAGCATGGGCTGGTTGTGGGGCTTGGGAGTAGAAGAATCAATGGCAAAAGAATTTGTAAAACTTTTAAAAGAAAGTGAATATTATCGACCAAACGAAGAAAGACCTAAAGACAGACAATTACCACAGCAGCTTGCACAATTTTAGGATTATCGCTAACTTATCTTGTCTTGCTAAGAAAAATAATAGCTATAATTGTAATATTTAGCTATTATTTTTTTGCTTTATTTATAAGGCTTTTAATATAATCGTGAGTTGGATATTGATCCAAGTCATCAAGTTTTACAAAATCCCTGAATTCGACATTTTGGTCTTTTGGTTTTTCTAAAGGGGAAATTAATTCGGCTTTAAAATATAAGAGTAAGGTTTGATAAAATCTTTTTTCTTTTTTGTGATAAAAATAATCCTGATGAAATCCGACAAAATCGCCAATCTCAATTTTTGCATCAGCTTCTTCTAAAGCTTCTCTTGCCAAAGTTTCTTAGATTTCTTCATCAAATTCAACTCCACCGCCCACAACATCATAAAGTTTTTCTCCTTTTGTTTTTGATAAGTAAAATGAATTATCTTTAAAAATAAGAGAATAAGCGGAAACTCGCCAGCGAAGCGAAGAATCATCATAAGGAATAATTTGTCCATCCGCATCTGTGAAAATTTTACTCTGAAGATTTATCATAATACCTACTTAATACTAACTACTTACTACTCTCCTGTGCCAAGGGGGGGAATCGAACCCCCACGGGAAATTACTCCCATTAGTTTTTGAGACTAACCTGTATACCGGTTTCAGCACCTTGGCATTTTATTTAAATATCAAATAACTTTGATATTATAACTTAAGTTAGACCTTTTTTCACAAAGAAAAATTACTCTTCTTTCTTTTCCATTCCATAAAATTTGATTCTGTCGCCCTGGAAATAAAGATTAATTAATCCCATAGCTCCATTTCTATGCTTAGCAATTTTGAGACTGACATTGGAAAAATCTTCCTCATCTGGTCGATACAAAAACATAACTACATCCGCATCCTGTTCAATAGCGCCAGATTCGCGAAGATCTGAAAGTTGAGGCTCCTTAGTTCCTCTGGCTTCAACGGCACGAGAAAGCTGAGATAAAGAAAGTACAGGAATTTTTAATTCTCTGGCTAAATTTTTCAAAGATTGGGAAATCTCGGAAACTTCCTGAACACGATTTTCATACTTACGATCTCTGATGGTCACTAACTGCAGGTAATCCACAATAATGATTTTCACTCCCTGTTCAATTTGCAGTCTTCGAGCTTTGGTTCTCATTTCTAGAAGTGAAATTCCTGGAGTATCATCAATATAAATTGGAGATTCAGCTAATTTTCCCATGGCATCAGAAATGCGATCAAAATCTGATTGTTTTAAATTGCCGGTTTTAAGTCTCCAAGCATCAATATCCGCTTCAGCAACCAATAAACGGTCACTCAATTCCTCGCTGCTCATTTCAAGCGAAAAAATTCCTACTGGAATTTTTTCTTTGACTCCTACATACTGAGCAATATTTAAAGCAAAAGCAGTTTTCCCCATACCAGGACGAGCCGCTAAAATAACCAAATTGCTATCTTGAAATCCAGCCAACATGCGGTCAAGATCTTTAAAACCACTGGGAATACCTCTTAAACCACCGGCTTTTTTTTGCAATTCATCAAGTCGATCAAAACTGTCTGTCAAAATATCTTTTATCGAAACAAAATTACGCGCTAAATGTTTTTGAGAAAGAGAAAAAATTTCTCTTTCTGAAGTATCTAAAACAAAATTTGAATCTTTACTTTCATCATAAGCCATTTCTACAATTTCACTCCCAATTGTAATCAAGTCTCTTTTATTAGACAAATCACGCACAATTTTGGCGTATTTGCTGACATTTGCAGCAGTCGGCACTTTTTCTGCAAGAGAAGTTAAATAATCTACTCCGCCAATTTGTTTTAAAACTTTTTGTTTTTTCAATTCATCGGCCAGAGTCACAATATCTATTGGGTCGCGATTATCAAAAAGTCTAAGCATGGCTTCATAAATCTTTTGATTTTCTCCAAAATAAAAATATTCAGGTCTAAGGATAGGAGCAATATTGATAATAGCATCTCTATCAATCAAAATAGCTCCAAGCACTGATTGTTCAGCTTCTTTATTGGAAGGAGGAATTTTAAGTGAAGGCAATCAAAAAACTTAGCTAAACTATTTTTTTAAAAGATAAAAAGATAATTTAGCATCAGCCAATTTAATTTTTAACTTTTTCTTTGTAAAGCAATGATTTCTAATTCTTCTGGCAATGAAGAGGCATTAAGATTTAGTTTCTCATCCCATTTTTCTTCCAATTCCATTTCTTTGAAAAAATCACTTACAGTAAAAAATTTGGTAAAAGTTTCACTTATTCCTTCTGTTTTATAATGCATCGGCAAAACAATAGTTGGATCAATTTTTTTAATAATTTTTTTAGCATCATCTGGCCCAATAGTGGCAATTCCGCCAACTGGAATCATTAACACATCAATATCATGAATTTCTTTAAGTTGCTTTTCATCAAGTAAAGTTCCCAAATCTCCAAGATGGCAAAGATTAATATCATCAGCTTGAATGAGATAAATTGTATTTTCTCCTCTTTCTTGACCATTTTGCAAGTCATGAAAACTACTAATTCCTTTAATCATTACATCTTTAATTTCATACTCTCCCGGACCTTCAATAAAAAAACAATCGCTATTTTTGATCCCGTTTTTATTGTTGTGATCAAAATGATTGTGAGAAATAGTGCAGATATCAGCTGGACCATAAGGAAAACGAAAACCGATGGCTTTATCATAAGGATCAGTAATAATAGTTGCATTAGCAGTTTTAATTCTAAAACTGGAATGGCCCAAATATGTAATCATCATAAGTTGAAGAAATTAAAAATCACAAATTTTTAATTTTAAATTTAATTTATTTTTTTTAATATACAAAAGTAAGCTTACATTATCAAATTTCTTCTTGCTTGACAACAGATAAAAGCAATGCTAAATTCTGTCTAACATGCGTAAAGAAATATTTATAGCTATATTTATAGGCTTGATTTTTGGTTTAGTTATAACCTATGGAATCTATACTGCCAATAAAGCCATCATTACTAAACAAAAAGGGTTGAATCCAACTACCACTATCATCCCTACTCCAACACCAGAACCAGAGGAAAATTTGAGTATCAATATTAGTGAGCCAAAAAATAATCTAGTCTTAACTGAGCCAAAAACTACTATTTTGGGTTCAACTAAAAAAAATGCTGTGGTAGCAATCATGACAGAAGATAATAATTATCTTATCCAGGCAGATAATAACGGTTATTTTACTCAAGAAATTGACTTGATCAAAGGAGCTAATTTCATCCAGATAACTGCCACTGATCTTGATAACGATAAAATTTCTGAAACCAAAACTCTTAGTTTGGTCTACTCTACCGAACTAGAAGGAGAAGGAGTATCACAATGAAAAATTTAAAGCCAATTTTAATTCTGATAATTATAGTTTTCACTATCTTAACTCCCAAGATTATCTTAGCTGTCGAAGAAGCCAGCTCTTCTGCTAATCAAGATTTGATCAAACAAAAAGTTAAAGAAAGACTTGAAGGCAAAACAGAAGAAGCAGAAAAAACCAAAAGCTATGATGCAGTTTTTGGTAAAATTGTGAGCACTAAAGAAAATGGTTTTGAGCTGGAAACTTTTGAAAAAAATCAGTATCAAATCGCTTTAGGCAATGAAACTGATTTAATTTTATTTGGCAAAAATTTATACCAAAAAGAAATCACAAGTAAAGAAATTGAAACCGACTGGTTTGCCATTGCTATGGGAACTCTCTCAGCTAATGAACAGATTCTTCAAGCCAGAAGAATTTCTTTTTCTACTAGTTATACTGAGCCAAAAGCTAAGCAGGTTTTAGTAGGTAAAATCAAAGAGATTGACGATAAAACTTTAAAACTGGAAAATAGCGATCGAGAAATTAGTATTCCAGCAGACTTTGAAAATATTAATGTTAAAGGTGTTAAAAATGCTAAAATTGATGACCTTAGTATCGATGACAAAGCTACTGTCATCGTCTATGAAGATAGTAACGAAGATAAAGAAACCACTTATACGCTTCAAGCTATTTTTACAGACCCAAGTTTAAAAAATCCTATTGCTGAAGATAATACAATCAATGAAGCCACCCCAGCGGCTGAAGCCTCAAAATCTGCCAAATCAAAAGAATAAACAGCTATGAAAATTTTGTCATACTGAACTTGCTTCAGCATCTAAAAAAAGATCCTGAAATAAATTCAGGATGACTTTTTCTTAAATTTTAAGTTTGTAATTAAAACTAAGCTAAATAATTAACTATTTCTTTCATAGTTAAAGTTTGCTGCTGTCCCGTCTCCATATTTTTGACTGTAATTTTGTTTTGCTCTACTTCGTCTTGTCCCATGACCAATACATTTTTAATTCCTTTTTTACTGGCACATTTAAATTGTTTAGAAAGATTATCAATCGCTGGATAAACTTCAATGTTGATTCCTTTTTGTCTTAGTTCTGCAGCCAATTTTAAAGTGGCTACTTTTAAATCTTCAGTAAAAATCGTCATCAAAACAGTCTGATTTTCTTTTTGGGTAAATAAATTAAACTGCTTAACCACTTCCACTAAACGGTCAAAGCCAAAAGCCATACCAACAGCTGGAATATCTACTCCACTCAGTTGGTTGATCAAATTATCATATCTGCCGCCGCCTCCAATCGATCCAGCTGTATATTCTGGAATAATGATTTCAAAAATCATACCAGTATAATAATCTAGACCTCGAGCTAAGCTGGGGACAAATTGTAAACTATCTTCTTTAACTCCCAAATTTTGGGCAAGATTAATAATATTTTGCAGCTGCCCACTAATCTGGACATTTACCAAAGCTTGTAAAATTTGTTCAGCTTTTTCTTGTGTTAAACCTTTACGCTTTAACTCTTCAATAACTTCAGCAGGCGAAATTTTGTCCAGTTTATCAATTGATTGGATAATTGAGTAAACATTTACTTCATCACTTGCAAAGTTTTGTAAAGTTTGCAACAGTAATTGTCTGTCATTTAGTTTAATAATAAGATTGTTAATGCCAATATTTTTCAAAGCAAAATAAGTACAGGCTAGAATTTCAGCATCAGCAATCCCAATAATTCCCGTTGAGCCAAAGACATCAATGTCACATTGAGTAAATTCGCGAAATCTGCCTTTTTGGGGTTTATCAGCACGAAAAACATTTTGAATCTGATAACGGCGGAAAAATTTGGGTAAATCATTTTGATACTGGGCCAAAACTCTAGCTGTCGGCACAGTTTGATCATATTTTAAAGCTACTTCTCTGCCACCACGATCTTCAAATTTATAAACCAGCTTATCTGCTTCCTGCCCATATTTATTGAGTAAAAGTGAAGCATATTCCAGTGTAGGCGTTTCCAAAGGTTCAAAGCCGAATAATTTAAAAGTTTGGATAAGTTTAGATGCTACAAAATCTCTCACTTTTTTTTCTTCTGGTAAAAAGTCACGAAAACCTTTAAGTGTTTGTAGATTTTGTTGAGTCATAATATCTATATTATAAAAGGCAAAGGCTTAAAAAACAAAGTGAAAATAATTCTTGATTTAATCCGTTTTTTAGCCTATAAAAATAATAGTTAAAAAAATTCATAAGTTTAAAAATAAACCTTATTTTTAAAAATACAAAATGTCACCACAAATTAAAGATCCAAATCAAGATAAAGGAGAATTAGAGCAACCAACAAAAGTTAAAGATATGATCAAAAAAATTTGAAGAAGGTAAACCATTTACTGTAGCAGAATGAGCAGAAGCAATTCACGCTGCTCTAGAATTAATTGGAGAGCATATTGCACAAAGCGATATAGATATTAAACAAAAAAGTTTATATCCAATTACTATAATAAAATAGGTCGGAATTACAAAGAAGAAGGTACTCATACAGGAGCTAGTTTATATAATGCTAAATTACCTTAGTTAGAGATCAAAGAATTTCCAAAGATCATCTCACAACTACTTATAATCCTGCTACTAATGAAATCTCTATCTATGATAATGGCAGTAAATTTGGTAATACTATATACTGAAACATATTTTCAAGGGAATAATAGTCAAATAACAGTAGAAAAAGACAATAATACTATCCTAAAAGGAACTTCAGATTATCAACTAAATATAGGAAGCTCATCAATCCAAATTGGAAAACCTAATAAAATGATATCCTATTTTAGAATAGCTCTTTCTCCAGAGCAAAACCATACTCTCACAAGTATGCAAACAAACGCAACAGCGCAATTAATGAAAGAAGAGCTTTAAAATATAGAAATAGAATAATGAAAATTTAACTCTATTTAGCTTTTTACTTTTAAGCTTTTTCTTGTTATAATTGCCTGTATTAAAATGTATTAAAATTTATTAAATTAAAACTAAAGTAAATTCTGTAAGCTTGGACTTAAGAATTGGGAAAAATCTATGAAAGCTAAAATTCATCCAAAATATAATCATGATACCAAAGTCATCTGTGCTTGTGGTAATGTTTTTACTACCGGTTCAACTCTAGCAGAAATTAGAGTTGATATTTGTAGTGCTTGTCACCCTTTCTTTACGGGAGAAATGAAATTTGTTGATACCCAGGGAAGAGTTGAAAAATTCCAATCCAAAATCAAACAAACAGGTAAATATGTTTCCAAAAAACAAAGAAGAGCTACCAAAAGAATGGAAGAGATTGATAATACACCAAAAACTTTGAAAGATATGCTTAAAGGTGACAACAAAAAAACTGAAGAAGTCAAAGAAGCTAAAAAATAGCTAAAGCAAAAACACCATGATAGATTTATTTATAAGTCTTGATGGTGTTTTTTTATACCTAATTTGTATACTAAAATTATAATAATTTTTATTTTTTAATTTAAAATTTTTAATTAATATGATGGATATCCCAAATTATCTTAAACCCCAACTCGATAATTTTGACCAAAGAATTCAACAGACCCAAGAAATGCTTGCAGATCCTGACATGGCACAAATGGCTCAGGAAGAAATCAATAATTTAGAAAAACAAAAACAGAACTTGTTAGATTCTCTCAAATCTAAAGATGAAGATGACGAACAAGACTCAGAAAATCCTTTAGCTACTAAAGGAGCTATTTTGGAAATCAGAGGAGCCGCAGGTGGCGAAGAAGCCAAAATCTGGGCCAATGATCTTTTTCGTATGTATCTAAGATTTGTTGAGGAAAAAAATTGGAAATACGAGCAAAATGAATTTGGTCTTAAAATTAAAAATAAAAATGCCTATACTGCTTTACAATATGAATCTGGAGTTCATCGTGTCCAAAGAATTCCAGAGACCGAAAAAAACGGTCGCGTTCATACCTCGACAGCTACTGTAGCTATCTTACCTATTGTCCCTCCAACTCAGATAGAAGTTAGACAGGATGATATTCATATGGATTATTTCCGTTCTGGTGGAGCTGGTGGACAAAATGTTAATAAAGTAAACACCGGTGTGAGACTCACTCATAAACCTACCGGCATTGTAGTGGAATGCACTCTCAAAAGAACACAATTTGAAAACCGGGAAATTGCGGAAGAACTTTTACGCGGTCGTATCTGGCAGATGGAAGAAGAAAAAAGACTTGCTCAAATCAGTGAAAAAAGAGCTGCAGCTGTTGGCCACGGTATGAGATCAGAAAAAATCAGAACTTATAACTATCCTCAAAATCGCGTTACTGATCATCGTATTAACAAGTCTTGGTATGATCTGAATAATATTGTGGATGGTAAACTGGATAAAATTATCGAAGCTTTAGACGAAGAGTTGAAATAATACTTGGGGAAAATTTAAGAGAGCCTTTGGGTTAAAAACCCAAAGGCTCTCTTTTAAAAAAACTCCTCTCCTATTTACTTAATTTCTTGCTGATAAATCTTACAAGCAAAACTACTGGCACAATAATCACAGAGAAAACTCCCAACCAGATTACGATCGAAGCAATACTTCGTAAAACTAGAATTAAACTTCTGACAGCATTTTTCAAAACTGCTTCCGGTCGCCAGACTTGATCAGGGGCATATGGCAGAGATAGTTCATCCGTTGAAAGAAAAATTACAATTCTGGCATATTTACTAGTTTCGTCCATATATTTTTGCTGACCTTTGATAGCATCAATCTGATCCTGAAGGCTAAAAATTTCTCTCTGAACATTTAAAATCTGATCAGTTGTTGTAGCTTTATCCATAATTTCTTCAAAACGGGCTAAATTAGCTTGTAAAATATCTAGTCTTGCTTGATTATCTTGATATTGATCAGTAATATCAGTTCCTGTCGTATTTTGTGAAGCAACTTTAATCGCTTTTCTGGTCAAAAATTCCATTGTTGCATCTAGTTTTTCTGCTGGAATACGAATAACCAATTGGCCATTGGCTTGTTTTTCGGGATTAGTGACAGAAGAATTCACCATAAAACCACCATTTTCAAGGGTATAAGTCAAAATTTCATTTGCTGTCTGTTTAACATCTTTAACTAATAAAGAGATATTGGAATCTTTAGCTACCATTCTATCCTGCACACTAATCTGTCCACTGACAGACTCTTCAATATCTAAACCTTTAGAAGTTACGGTATTACTAGCTCTATAGCTAGAATCAGTATCATATGCTGGCATTGGGACAGAAGCAATTCCGCTAGACATTTTATAGCTTGCTGTTCTAGGATAATTTTCCTTTACGCCTATTTTTACAAGCAGGAATAAAATAAGCAATATTAGTATAAGATAAAACTTATTTTTAGATAAAAAATCAATTATTTTTGACATAGACAAATATAATCTTTGGGATTAATTTTTGTTAAATAAATAATAATTTTAATATATCAGATATTTTGCTAAGAAAAAAGGCAAAATTACTTTCTAATTAGAATTAGAGGTAGCATCTCCCAGTTTGACATCCACGGTCTGTTTTTGACCATTTCGCCAATATTCAATACTTATATTATCTCCTATTTTTTTGCTAGAGATTAATTTTGCTAAACCACCTTCAACATTTGATAAACTTTGTCCATCAATTTTGATCACAATATCGCCTTGTTTCAAACCAGCTTTAGAAGCTGGAGAATTATCAACTACTTCAACTAAATAAGCTCCTTCTGGAATCTCATTAAGTATTGATAAATCTCTGGAAATCATTTTATATTTTACTCCCAAAAAAGCTCGTTCAAATTTTCCGGTCTCGTTAAAATTAGTAATCGCCTCTTTGATGACATTGATAGGAATGGAAAAAGAAATTCCCTCAGCTCCTACAGAAGTAGCGACATTAACTCCAATCACTTGTCCTGAAGAGTTAATTAAAGGACCACCGGAATTACCGGGGTTAATAGCTGCATCTGTCTGGATTACATTTTCTAATCTTTCTGAACCAATGCCATATCCACTCGTAGTCACTCCTCGACCTAAACCAGAAACCACCCCTGTAGTAACGGTATTACGAAATTCCCCTAATGCTGTTCCAATAGCAATTACAAACTGCCCTACTTTCAGCTGATCAGAATCACCCAAAGGTAAAGGATTTAAATCATAATTCTCAATTTTTATAATCGCAATATCCAAAGTAGGATCACGATAAATATTGGAAACTTTATATTCTTTATTATCAGCAGAAATAATTTTGTATGTTGCCTGTGTATCAGAAACCACATGTTTATTGGTCACAATCAGTCCGTCTTTAGTAATGACAAAGCCAGTGCCGATATTTTGTTCAATTTGCTGTTCTTCCACTTGTGGTTGGATTTGAGGAGAATTAAAAAAGCTAAATGGATCGAAAAGCCCAGAAAAAGGATCTCCAGTCACTACTTTCTGACTCTTATGTATTCCTACTGTCACAACTGAAGGCGAAGCTTTATCTACCACTTCAACCACCAGATCTTCTTCTTTAACTATTTGTTTTTCTATAAGTCCTTGATTTTCTACTATCTCACTTTTATTAGTTTGACTTTTACCAAAGGTAATTTTGTTATTACTGATTTTGCCAAGATAAGAATTAATCTGGTCTAAATTAACAAGACTATTTAGTGAAACACCTAGCCACATACCTAAACCAAGAATAACAACGGCAATCACGATAATTGTCTTTTTACTCATAATTATATTATTTTAATCAATTTATAAAATCCCTTTGGCTAAGGGATTTTTATAAACAATTAAAATAAGCAATAGTTAAATTTATTTTTTCAAAATGATATTTCATATTTAACAACTAAGAGATGAATTTTTTATGAAGCTATAACCTTCAATTTAATCTGTGTTTTATTTACTCCAATTTTTAAATCAATTAAATATTCACCTGTCTTTTTAATTGGCTCTTTAAGTTTAATTATTATTTTATCTTTTATTTTTAAAGCTTTTTTGATATTTTGCTCTCCAATACTACCATAAAGTTCACCTTTTTCATTTGCTTTGGTTTTTATAGTGTAAATTTTGCCTTCAAGCTGTTTGGCTTGTTTTTCTTGATTTAAGTGTTGAGCTTCCAGCTTGTCTTGCTGATTCTTTTTTTCCTCTTCCAATTTATCCAAAAGATTATCATCAACCTTTTCTGCCAGTCCTTTGGGAAAAAGAAAATTTAAAGCATAACCGTCTTTAACTTCTTTAATTTGTTTGGTTTTTTTGATAAAAACTTTCATAGTTAAAATTTAAAAACCAATTTAGTTTTTAAACGATAATAAAGTATAATTTTGTAATAAAATACTATACATTAAACAATCCTCTGCCTTTTTACGATCATTTTCTCTCTTTAAAGTATCTGTTTCTATTTTATGTAATATGTCTTTATATATGGTTTAAGCTGATCTTTTTTTAAAAAATTGAGCCACTTTGAAGCCCCCTCGGAAAAAACTTGAGTATTGTGAAAAGACTCACGTTTAATGCTTAAAGAAATTCTAGTCAAGTCATTAACCAAAGATAGTAAATAAATTTTAGTTTGATCCATAAATTTGGCTAAAAAAATATTCAGTTAATTTTTTATATTCATTCTATAAATTCTTATCTTCAATTACATTAATATTATTTTCTACAGGTCTAATATTAATCATGGCATTATAATCTATGCATTTTGTTTCTAAATCAATTCCTCCTCACCATAAATCTTGCTGCTTGGAACCATTTTGCAATAAAAATTGCTCACTATCGAAATGTAATGGTACGCCGGCACTACAAATTTTAAGCCTTAAGTTTATTACTGTTTTGATATAAAAACCAAAAGCTTCTTTTAACTTTTCTATTTCTGTCTTTATATAAGGCTTATTTTTAATAATGATCATTTGGCTATATCTTCTTATAACTTTGCTCTTTTGTCAAAATCAGGAATTGATCTGTGGAAGAATTTATTGCAGCGCCATTTCTGTTGCTTTATTAAGTTGAGTATCAACAGTAGGATTATTTGGATCCAAATCAACTTTGACATCAGGCTCAAGTCCTTTGTCATGGACCCATTCCCCATTTGGAGTCAACCAGCGAGCAATAGTAATGTGAACTCCAGCTCCATTTTCCAAATCCTCAGCCGATTGGATTGTGCCTTTGCCAAAAGAAGTGGTTCCGACAATCTTAGCTCTACCATTATCTCTCAAAGCTCCAGCCAAAATTTCCGAAGCCGAAGCACTACCGGCATTCACCAAAACTACCAAAGGCATATCCAAAAGTCTTCCCACACGGGAAGTTTTAAAGATTTGATCAGGAGTATTGGCATTCTCTTGTTTGACTACCACTTTACCTAAGGGTAAAAACTCAGCTGATAAATTGACAGCTTCATTCATATAACCGCCTGGATTATTTCTTAAATCTAAGACTACTCCACCTAGATCCTTCTGTTTGGCTAAAATTTTCTCAATCGCTTCATCCCATTGAGAAGCAGTCAATTCGCCAAAACGACTTAATTTGAGATGAGCAACAAGTTTACCACTGCCAGTTGCTTCTTTAGTATATTGTCCATTGATATATTGACCAAAATCTACTTCAACTGAAGGGACAATGATTTCTTCACGCACAATAGTCACTTCGTAAGATTTAGAATCGCCTTCATGTAATAAAGTTAAGGTTACTGACGTTCCTTTTTCTCCTCTTATTTTTTCTAACGCATCTTGTAAGTTTAAATTATAAGCATCTTCATCTATTCCTTTTTGAGAATCTTTAATGTGGAGAATATAATCTCCAGCTTTAACTCCCAGTTTTTCTGCTGGCATACCAGAAAGAGGAGCAATCACAGCTAATTGATCTTTTTTATATCCAAGCTGAATTCCAACTCCAAAAAAAGAACCATTTAAATTTTCCTTGGAAGTTTTATTTTCGGTAGGTGGGAAAAAGGCAGTATAAGGATCTCCTAAAGCTTTAACCATCCCTTCTGCAGCCCCATTTACCATTTTTTGGTAATCAATTTTATCTTGAAAAAGATAATTTGCTTCCACCTTGTCCCAAACTTGCCAAAAAAGAGACATGTCTACATTTTTATTACTTGGCTGTGAGCGATTGATAGTCTGCTCTTGCGCAATATTACCTTTAGTTTCATTTTTCAAAACTGGTAAAAGATCGTTCCAAGTTTTAATTTGATGAACACCCAAAAAATAGCCGGCATAACCTGAGATAATTACAAAACAAAGGGTCAAAACTAAATTACGAATAGTGGTAAGTTTTAATTTCTGAACTAATTTTGGCATAGAATAATCATAACCTGAAATTACTAAATTGCAAGGGAATTTTTTGTGTAAAACTAAGCTAGCTACTAGCTAATAATAATTAATTCTCTTTCTCTACCTTTGATCTCCAATTGCTTATTATGCAATCTTGAAACTTTAGTCTCTGCCGGTAAAACCATAAAAGCAAGATGAATTTTGTCAGCAAATTTACGACAGATTTGGTAAGCTTCATCAGTATTATCACTCAAAGCGACAATACCATACACTCCTACAGCCGACGCTTTAAATAATTCACAGCTATTTGGCAAATTTCTAATGATTAAAATCTTTTCTTTCATTTCTGGGATGATACTTTTTTGATCAAATTCTTCTTCCAAAACCCAAGCTATACCTTGACAATTACCAAAACCCAAAGTTAAACTATCTACCTCAGTTTCTTTTTCTTCTTCCTGAACTTTCGAAGGTCTCATAAAAGTTTTAGCTGATTTTTTCTTTTCTTTATCTTTAGTTTTAGTTTTTTTGTCTTCTTTAATCTCTTTTTTTTCTTCTTGTTTAATCTCACTTGGTTCTGGATCCACATTATCTATTTTTTCTTCCGCAACTTTTTCTTCACCAGTTTTTAAAATGATGGTTCCATTCTCCTGATCAATATTTACAATCACTCCACTCATCGGAGATTTGATCACGGTTTTGCCAATGCCAACAAAGCTTTTTTTCAAAGCAATAATATCATCAGTCTGAATATGATCACCTATAGATTTGGTGAGAAATTTAGTAATCTGATCTACCTTTATTTTTAAAGGTTTGGCAATATCAATAGCTACTATTTCTGGTAGAGGTAAAGAGTTATCAGTCATATTATTAATTTAATTTACATAAAAATTTTACATGTTAATTATTAGATAAACAAGAAGCGATAAAAAAAGCATCGGTTTCCCGATGCTTTTATATTTTTTTTAAAAAAATTATTTGCCTTTAGGCACAAATGGAAGTAAAGCTAAATGTCTTGCTCTTTTGACAGCAATAGCCAGTAATCTTTGTGTCTTAGCAGTTAAACCGCTACGACTTTTTGGTAAAATTTTTCCTCTTTCACTCAAAAAAGGTAAAAGTTCATCGATTTTTTTATAATCAGGTTTTTTACCTTCTTTTTCAAAAGGATCATTTGTTTTGACAATAATTTTTCTTTTTTTGATTGGTTTCATCATAATTGTAATTTCTAATTAATTAATTAGAAAGGAATATCATCTGCACTTACTTCTTGAGATTCACTCTTAGATTTTTTTGCAGGTTTTTCTTCTTTAACAGTAACAGTTTCTTTTTCTACTGGAATTTCTTCTACAGCTGGCTCAGCTGCAATTTCATCTTCAACGACTACTTCTCCTTCTTTTCTTCTGATATCAAGAACCAACATTTCATCAATGACAACTTCGGTAGTATATCTTTCTACTCCATCCTGTCCATTCCATTTTCTGGTTTGTAGTCTACCTTCAACATAAACTTTACGACCTTTGAAAAGTAATTCATTACAAAGTTCAGCTAATTTGCTCCAAGCAACTACACGATGAAATTCAACTTCTTCTTGTTTTTGATTATTAGAATCAACCCAAGAACGATTAGTTGCAAGTCCAAAAGTACAAACTGGAGTTCCTTGAGAAGTAAATCTCATTTCTGGATCTCTAGTTAAATTTCCAATTAACATGACTTTATTTAAACTTCTTGCAGCCATATCTTTCCTTTCTTTTCTCTATCGACTATTGATGTCTTCAAGAGCCAAAATTTATAATTTTTTATAATTAACTTTATTATAGTAAAAATTTATTTAACAGCAATAATTAAATATCTTAACAGGTTTTCCTCAAGTTTAATTTTGTTTTCTAGTTCTTTAGTTTTATCAGCTTCAAGTTCAATTTCAAAATATAAATATTTAGCTTCAGTTTGTTTTTTGATAGCATAAGCAAGTTTTTTTACTCCCCAATCCTCTTTTTTAACAATTTTAGCTTTGACGCTGTCCAAAATTTTTTCCAGATTTTTTTCCACATCTTTTAAATCTTTTTGATAAACAAAAGTAAGTTCGTATTTTTTCATAAATTTTCCTTTGAAATAAAAATTATTTATAACAGTAAGCAATTATATCAAATATCGTTAATTGTTCAATCAGGTCTTTCAGTGTTTAAGGCATAAGTTTTAGGAATTAAATAATTAAACCCTACTCCCTACAACCTATAACCTAACATTATTTCCCAATCATAAATTCCACCACATCGCCATCCTGCATTTGGTAATCTTTTCCTTCTTGGCGCACTTTCCCCAATTCCTTGGCTTTTTTCCAGCCTTCAACTTGAATAAACTCATCAAAAGAAACCACATTAGCTTTGATAAATTTTTTGCAAAAATCAGTATGGATAACCCCAGCTGCTTGAGGCGCTAGAGTGCCTTTGGCAATTGACCAAGCTCTAGCCTCAATTTTGCCTACTGTCAAAAAACTTATCAAATTTAATTTGCGGTAAGCTGCTTGCGCCATAATTTCGATTCCGCTATTTCTAAGGCCTAATTCCTGTAAATACATTTTTTGTTCAGATAACGCAAGTTCGCTTAATTCTGCTTCTATTTTGGCACAAATAAAAACAATGTCAGAAGGTTCAACTCCTAGTTTTTGAGTATAGTCAATTTCGGGTTTTTTACTAATCTGATCTTCACTAAGATTAACTGCAAAAATCTCTGGTTTGATTGTCAAAAGACATAATGGTTTAACTATTTCTAATTCCTCATCAGTAAAATCGAGCGTATTTAACATTTTGCCATTATTCAAAGCTAATTCTATTTTTTGTAGAGCCTGTTCAATCTTTTGTTTTTCTTTTAAATCCTTGGCTTTGATTTTTTTAGCCTTTTCCACGGTTTCTAGATCTTTTAAAATAAGTTCCATTCTGACAATTTGCAAATCTTGAACCGGATCCATTTTGCCAGTCAAAACCACATTGTTATCTGTAAAAGCACGCAACACATGACAAATCAAATCTGTCTCACGAATATGAGCCAAAAATTTATTACCAAGACCTTCACCTTTAGAAGCGCCTTCCACAAGTCCGGCAATATCATAAAATTCTATGGTAGCGGGCTTAAGCGGAAT
>JAAZND010000105.1 GCA_012798485.1 Candidatus Beckwithbacteria bacterium
ACCACCGGCAATAAATCACCTATCACTAAAATTCAAGTTGCTTGCAAAACCGGTACAGCCGAACTGCACACGCAAAGCAAAATATCTCACGCCTGGTTTACTGTATACGCACCGGCCGTTAATCCCGAGATTGCTCTAACAATCCTCATTGAAGAAGGCGGCCAGGGCTCCGACATCGCAGGACCTGTAGCCAAAGAAATCCTCAAAACATACTTTGAAAGAAAGGATTAAAAACACTCTTCAAAATGGTAAAATATAATGTACATATTTAAATTATCAAAGATAGAATACCGTAATTTCATGGGTTTGCATACTTTTTTTCTATATCATAAACAGGCCGTTCTTAAGGTTGACTTTAACTTCTATCCGTTTACTCGCATACAAAAAAGTATAAATATTAACAACCTTTCAATCGACAGCCTTAGAGATATTACTGTAAATAAATTGCAGACCATCGGAACTCAACCAAGAAGTAGAGATTTTATAGATCTTTATTGTATTGTCCAAAAACGGGTTGGGCAATAGAAGAATTAAAAAAAGAGGCAAGGAATAAATTTGATTGTTATATTGATCCTTTGCATCTTGGCTCAAGATTTTTGATGGCTAAAGAAATGAAGGATTACCCAAGATTAACTCTACATTTGGAAGAAAAAGACTGGCAAAATTTTTTCCAAAAGGAAGCCGAAAAACTTAAAAATAAAATTCTAAGATAAAAATCGAAGAAGGCGGGCAGGGATCAGATATGGCAAATCCGATCGCTAAAGAAATTCTTAAAACTTACTTTGAAAAAAAACAGTAGTATAAATATAATTCAATCATGAAATATAACAATGATGTTCTATTCTTGTCAGTCGCTGGATTTTGTATAAAAATTGAGTTTAATAAAACTCCAAGACTGTTTGAAAAAAAAATAATTAAAAATCAAATAAAGAAAACATTTAAATTTTTTATCAAACAACAAAAAAATACCACGCGCTCTTTTTTTACACTAAATTTTGTTGATAGAATGGCCCCAAGAATAATTACAAAAGTTAAAAAGAAAGAAAATTTCATTGAATTTTATAGATTAAAAGGTCGTCATATCATCACTTTTTACGATATAAGCATAATCCAATTTCAATATATTATGCAGTATGTAATACAACTTATTTTAATCAACAACCAAGGATTATTTATCCACAGTTCTGCTATAAATTACTGTGGAAAAGCGTATCTTTTTTTGGGACAGTCAGGAACTGGTAAATCCACCATAATTAAAATGCTAAAAAATAAATTTGAAATACTATCCGATGACAGTTCAATTATTAAAAAAAGTGGGAATAAATTTTTTTATTATCAAACGCCTTTTATAGAAAAAGAGTCTTGGGTACCGAAAAAAAATATTAAATATCCTATTGGGAAAATATTCTTATTAAGAAAATCAAAAAAAATAAAACTGAAAAAAGTCAACAATAAAAATTATGTTATTGAACAGTTTTCAAAACATATTTTCTTTGACTGGACGCCAATTGATTGGGTAAAGGGAAAACAAAATAAAGCTAACTTTAAACATTTATTACATTTTTTATTAAATTTTGACCAGGTATATCAACTATCTTTTCCAAAAAATAAAACCGACGTTGTTAATTTATTTAATTCTTTAGAAATAAGCTAGTTGAAAGATCAAGATACATTATGACAGTTTAAAGCGTAAAGATTTCCATCTTGAGGAGATAATGATAACAAATTTATAGAGTCTTCTTTTCTAAAAAAACCAATTGGAACTTGTTTTGATTTTATCTTGGGTTTAATATATTTTTTATAAAGTTTTTTAGACATTTTTAGCTTTTAATAATTTTTATTGAAATTAATTCCGGTATTGATTTATAAGAATCCCAATTTTCGTATATTACTATCTTATCATTGATTTTCAGATCGTTAAGTTCAATTTTTTGTTCTTTTCCTTCTACTAAAGAGTTTACGGTTGTTAAATTCATTTTCGGCCTATCAAAATTGAATGTATATTCTCCTTTTTCACCCTTAATAACAACTTCTAATAACTCCGGATTTTCTTTATTAATGTTTGAAATTGTTCCTTCTAGGATGTCTTGGCTCGTTGATGAAACCATAATTGACTTTTTTTTATTATTCCAATCTATATATTGTGTGGGTATGGTTGAAGCTAGGGTTGGTTTGGTGGAACTTTTTTTGTTAATTTTATTAACAAAAAAATAAAACCCAATTTCTCCTGTTATAGTAATCAACAATATGGCTAAAATTAATTTGAAAATTAGATTTTGATTCATTGGTTAAAATTTTATTTTATTAGATTATTAGATATAATATATAAATTTTAGAATAATTCTTATTTGATAAGAAGTCAAGCAAAAAAAATTTAATGAAAAAAGACAAAAGATATATTATGGGGATAAATCTCTCTAGCCACGATAGAAGCGTTTGTTTATTGGAAGATGAAAAAATAGCTTGTGCTATTTCTGAAGAAAGACTAGATAGGAGGAAACGTTCAGAAATATATTTTAAACAATCGGCTCCGAGAACAGTTTTTGAAATTCAGACTCTACTCCCAATGCGAGCAATATCGTATTGTTTAGAAACAACCCAAATTGGAATTGATGATGTTAGCCTGTTTGTTATCGGCCGATCAATAATAAGTGCAAAAGAAAGTACCCTTCAAAGCCTTCCTATAAAAGACAAAAGTAAGATTGTTGAAATCCCTTTTCCTAACCACCATCTTGCCCATGCCTACAGCACCTATTTTTGTTCACCTTATAAAGAAAGCGCCATTCTCGTCATTGACGAACAAGGATCATGGTTAAATAAAACTGAATACGAAAAATGTTCTCTATATTATGCCAAGGGTACAAATGTTTCATTATTAAAAACATACAAAGGAACGATCAATGATGGCAGTCTGGGTGTTTTTTTTGATTATTTCTGTGCTCTTCTTGGCTTATCCGAAGCCGGAAGATTTCCTGCTGCCGGCAAACTCATGGCTCTTGCGGCGTATGGTAATAAAAATAATTTACTTAGTCCAATATTAAAATATCGTCAAGATGGTAATGTTGGTTTTTCTTATTTGGATATAAAAAAACTCTGTGATCGAGTTGGGATTGAATATATTTTTAACAAAAGAAAAATTGATCGTCACTACGAAACGGGTCTTTCTTATTTTTCCTTTAAAAATCTCTCGTCAAACTCTCGTCTTGGCAAGGATTTTGCCTATTTAGCTCAAACCGAGCTTGAAAAAGGTGTTTTACATATAGCTAACCATTTGACAAAAATCCAGCCTTCGAAAAATCTTTCTTATGCCGGAGGTGTTGCTCTAAACTGTATCGCTAATTCTTTAATAATTAAAAGTAGTCTTTTTAAGAATCTTTTTATCCAACCAGCAGCCACCGATGATGGAACAGCTATTGGTCTTGCTTACTATGGTTTATATAAACTTTATAAAAGTCAAAAAAGATCTGTTTTATATACCGCTTATCTTGGTAAAGAATATACACATGATGACTATAAAAACGCGATCCAAAGCGAACCTTTCAATTTAAAATTATTACCAAACAAAAATCTATTAAGAAATACTGCCAAGCTGCTTGCTCGTGGAAAAATTATTGGTTGGTTTCAAGGCCGATCCGAGTTTGGTCCGCGTGCTTTAGGCAATAGAAGCATCTTAGCCCACCCCGGAATAAAAGGAATTAAAAAAAAATTAAATGAAAAAATTAAAAAAAGAGAGACTTTTAGACCTTTTGCTCCAGTGATTATTGAAAACCGAACCCGTGACTTTTTTAATTTACCAATTAAAAGTCCCTTTATGCTTTTAAATACTTCTGTAAAACCCTTAATGAAAAATAAGATTCCTGAAGTAATCCACGTTGACGGAAGTTCAAGAATTCAAACGGTTAATCTTGAGGAAAATCCCTTATTATACAAGCTTTTACAGATGTTTAATCAAATAACTAATTTACCGCTGCTTCTAAATACGTCTTTTAACACAGAGGATGAACCAATTGTTGAAAAACCAAGAGATGCGTTAAGAACTTTTTTTAAAACAAATATTGACTGTTTAGTGTTAGGTCCGTATCTTATAGAAAAAGATAATTTACCAAAAAAACAACTTAAAAAAATAAGGGAGATTTTTGCATCGGAAACCGTAAATTTCGAAAAAAAAGGCCAATCGGCGATGAACAAAGGATTTTACCAAGAGGCAATTGATAATTTTATTAAAGCGTTGAAAATTTCTTGTTTTAAAAATGAATCCGAGATATATGCCAATATTGCTAAATGTTACTTTTCTCTTTCGAAATATAAATTAGCCGCCAAAAATGCCGTTAAATCAATTGAGATAAATTATCAATCAACAATATCTTATTTGATCGCTTTTCGCAGTTATAACAAGCTTAATCGAAGTCGTTTGAGTCTAAATATTTTAAAAAGTGGTGTTAAAAACAATCCTAAAGAAGGAATCCTTTATTTAGAACTTGCTGAGTTTTATATCAAAAATAAAAAAAATAAAGAAGTAATTAAATTAATAAAAAAGCTCATTCAGTTAGAATACCGTTTACCATATGTATGCAAAATGTTAAAAAATATTTCCAATAACTAAATCTTATTCCCAAGAGCGAAAGCGTAAACGACTGATTCTTCTACACCATCAAGATCAAGTAAAAAGTTTATCTTATCGTCGATGAAACCCCCTAAGGCACAACAGTTCAAATTGAGAATCGAAGACAATAAATAAATATTCTGACCCATATGGCCAGCTTCAATTAGTATGTTTCTATATCCTCTATCACCATATTTTATGGTTGTTCGTTTGAACAAGGCTGTAACAATAATTATTAGAGGAGCCTGAATAATCCAGTCATTATTAGGAAATATTTTTTTTAAATCCAGATTATTACTTAACCTCGAAAGTCTTTCAAGATAGTGAGATTTTGGATAATAATGAAATATTCCTTTACCAAGTTGGGTGTTAATTGAGATTAAATATGTTTCTAGTGGGTAACGACCACCTGCTGATGGATAAAATCTACTGGCTGTTTTTAAGGTTAATTCTTTGACACCGGCTGAATAATAAATTAGTGTGCTAATTAATTTTTTATTTATCGATTTATTCGAGAATTTTCTTTCAGATTTTCTCTCATTAAAAATATCGGCAATTTTTTTTTGAGTTTCAATTTTCGGCGCTGGTAAATCAACCTTCTCCAATCGGATATAACCTTTGTAATAAACCGTTTTCCAGCTTTCTGGAATTAATTTTGGTTTGTTTTTTTTGTTGATTTCATTTATTTTTGTTTTGGAATGAAATTTTTCCGAAAGTGAAATTGGTTGGTTTAATAATTTATTAACAAATAAATCAATATTTTTCATATAAATGGATATGGTAACGTCGTCCTAGTCACTTTTTTAATATCAAAATATTTTGCCACTGCTCTTAAGCGATTAATTCTATATTCTTTATAAGAACCGTGCAAATACGGTTGTAAACCGGGAATAAGTACTTTATATACATAATGGTGCCACTTGCTAAAATCTTTAAGGCTGATATCAACATAATAAGATTTAAAACCTATTTTAAATAAATGATTTGTTAAATATTTCAGCTCCAAATCTATGTTGTTTAATTTGGTTAATTGAATTCTTAATTTCTGTAATGGTTGATTCATCAAATAGTTTAATCCTAATAAGGAATTTTTTTTAGTATCTGGTTTTTTATGCAAGAAATTATTATATCTTAGTGCTACTCGACTAATCAACGACTCTTCAATACTTCCAAGTATCGCTTTATAACAATCTAAGTTTGATTTATAACCAACTCTTACTAAAGGGCCCAATCCAGTTTCATCGATGAGTAAAGTTAAATAAGTAGGTATTTCTAAATCATTAGTAATATTAAAGATATAGATTTTGAGATTATATTTTATGATTGATTCAATGAGACTTTGGATGTTTTTATTTTTAATCGATAAAGGGTTAATTCTGGGTAATTTTATTTTATTTAAAAAAAAGGTCATCAAAGCATCTCTTTCCACAACTTCATAAACGCCTCTCAATAGGGACGATTTTTTATCTAAACCACCAGCTGCGCCAGTACTTATTTGCATGGTAAGAAAAGGTTCTTTTTTTAGATTATAATTACCATAAATCAATTGAGCAGGAATATATACTAAAGTTTCATCTACAAATGAACGACCTTTAACCCAGTTAAAATTTATTTTATTTAAATCTTTTTTTGTATACTGTCCGATATCAATGGCTTTTTTAGAAAAATCAGAATAAGATCCATAGCAAAAATTTTTTTGATCATAAGACATAAAACTTATTCTCTCAATTGACTCACTAATACACTTGAGAAGGGCAAGCTCTCGGGAAAAAAAAGAAACACCTGCACCACCTAGAATTTCTTTTTTTATAATTCGATCCATCCTTTTATTTTCACTTGATTTAAAAATCAAAGAATATGAATTAATTTTAGGCTCGTCGTAAAATATCTTACTAATATCAACAAGATTTATTGAATAACCAAGATTTTCTATTTCTCCTATAAGTTGTTTAATTATTTTTTTCATTGTGGAAATCACAAAATTGGTTAATTATATTTAATATTCTATCACTTCAAAAAAGTCTTTAGCTTAACCTTTGTCTAAAAAATTGTGTTTTTCAGTTGTGCTTAATTCAAATTAACCATATAATTTTTTTCATCATGATTACCAAACCTCTTTCAAAATATTTAAGAATATTTGTTTTTGGTTTTATTCTCCTCTTTCTTTTTTATAAAAATATTGGTTATATGTTAAATTACAAAAATAGTATCGACATGTTTCATCTTGGTGAAAAAATTTCGCCTTCACTTGGATTAATGATATTTGGCAAAAAATCGATTACCGACATTTTTGTCCTTCATGGGTATTTTCTCGAAGTTTGGGAAAGCATTATCGCTTTTAGATTTTTTGGCATTGCAATTGGTTCTTATCTTTTTTTTGAAGTTTTATTAATATCGATCTCTTATTTCCTTTTCTTTTTTTTGTTGAATAAATTAATAAAAAACGATTTGATATTTATAAGTGCTTGTCTTTTTTTTGTGGGAACCCACATTAGATTAAGAATAGCAAACAATTTAATTTTTTTATTATTTTTACTCGTAAGTATTCACCTTTTGAAAAACAAATCGTCGTCTATATTATTGATTTTTCAGTCATTCCTTGTCTTTTTTAATTTTTTATATGCAATCGAACAGGCATATTATGGCTTGCTTTTCCTTTTTGTATTTATGCTTATTAAATTCTCTTTTTTAAAATTTTTTAAGAAAAAATTGCCCGTTTTTAATTATTTTCTGTCATATATCGTGGGTTTTCTAATTTTTTTTCTTGTTGGGGTATTAATTCTTGGAATTTCCGGGTTAAAACAATATTATCATGATTTGTTTTTCATCCCTAAGCTCGGATATATGCTTTTTAGCCAAAATTACCCTCCCTTGTCTTTTCAATTTTTTTATCCTTATTACCTTCCCTTTCTTATTGTATTTTCGAATATATTGTTTATCGCTTATGCCTTATTAAAGAGGGAATTAAAAAATATTGCCAGCTACTTGTTTATTTTTCTTCTTGGTCTTTCTTATTTTATTAGTATTTTTGCTCGGGCTGATCTAAGATTTATTTCTTATGATATTTCCAATATTAATTTTTTTCTTTGGCCGTTATTTGTTAGTACGTTCATGGTAATGGACTTTACTATCCAAAAAAGTAAAATAATCACTCAAAAAATATTAGTTTTTTTTATTTTGTTAGTCCAAATTCTTCCTTTTTTTAATTATAAAAACTTTGTTTTGAAAAATTTTCAGATAAAGAATATTATTAATTTTATTAATCTTCCAAAATATTCTGATAGTTTTTGGCTAAGTAAGGAACAACAGAATGTAGTTAATTTTATTAAAAATAATACTTCAAAAAATGATTATATTTATGTTTTCAATGATGAATCACTTTATTACTATCTAACTCAAAGGAATAATCCGACTAAATACTATCTGGCAATATTGACTGAACCAACTGTTACCCAAAGATCAGTGATTGATAGGTTAAAAAAATATCGGCCAAAATACATTGTTTATCACTCTTCTTATTGGTCTAATAAGATCGACGAAATTCCTCAATCTGCTCGACTTTATATGATAAACAGCTGGCTATTAAAAAACTATCGACATTCGACCAAAATTGGTTCAACAACATTGCTTTTTTGAAAATGAATAAAGATATCTTAAAAAAAATTAGATACATTCCAAATCCTATTGGAGATAGTATGCTTTCAACAATTTCTCCTGGTGATGGCGTATATATTTACCCAAAATTTATAAATAAATTAAAAGTTAATGATATTGTCTTGTATAAAAATAAAAACAAACTAATTATCCATCGAATAGTTTACAAGTCAAAATCAAAATTAGTTACAAAAGGCGACAACAATATAAAATCAGATTATTATATAGACAAAAAACAAATCATTGGCAAAGTTTATCGGTTAAAAAGAGATAATGAATCTATTGATTTGGAAAATATTTACCTAATGCAGTCTTCAATATACCTCAAAGAAATAACAGAAATAAAAGTGATCTTTGAAAAAGAAAAAATTAACCATGTTTTTTTGAAAGGCCTTCCTTTGCATCTTCATTACGAAAAAACTCATCCTCGCCGGCTTTACCTAGACTGTGATGTTTTAATTGGTCAAAAAGATTTTTTAAAAGCTGAAAAAATATTGATTAAAAATGGATATAAAAAAGAAAAGATGGCTTTATCTAAAACCCATGAAAAAATAAAAAATAAAGATGTGGAAAATGCTTATACAAAAATTGTCGGCGGTTTTCCGGTGGTTTTTGATTTGCATCTTGAACCAGCTTTTATGATGACACAGCTTGGGCGACTGGACGCTTTATACCCACAAAAGAATATCGATCAATTAACAAAAGAATTTCTCGATACAAAACGAAAAATTAAAATTAATAATGACTTTTTCTTTATACTAAATACTGAATACTTAATACTGTATCTTGTCCTTCATCTTTTTCATCACAACTTTCGCGGCGCTTTCCGCTATGATTTTTTGGATAAAGTTATAAGAACCGTAAAAATCCACCCCGGAGGTGAAATTTGGCCTAATATAGCAAGCAAAATTAACGATTTTCAACTCAATAATTTTGTATACCCTGTCTTTATCTTGTTAAAAAAATATTATAAGACACCCATACCTCGTTCATTTCTTAAATCTATTCAACCTTCCAGTTTCTATCTCCATTATCTATCTTCTTCTTTCAAAACTCCATTCTCAATATTTGATGATCAACCACGTGTCAAGGCCGGTATCACCCGCTTTAAAAATCTGTATTTTTTATCGCCTGAACCCTGGTGGAAAAAAATATGGGTTTTTTTTAACCCGCAGGTTATTTATTCGGTTTTTTGGGTTTTTTATCGGAAGATGAAAGGATTTTTTTCCTTTTTAAATCAGAAACAAGATCATTAAAGTCTTTCTTCGCTCTTTCGGTTTTTATTTGATATTTTTTAGCTATTTTTTTTACAATTTCTTTTTCATTAAGATTTTTTTTTAAAAGTTTAAATATTTCTGATGCGGTTTCATTAAAAGTATAAAGTACTGATTCTTCACCATCAAAAATAACTGTTTTATTATCAAGCTTCTGGACAATAAAACCTTTGTTTATTTTGTATTTCATAGAACAAATTTAATAACCATAACTACAGTCTGAAAAAATATTTTTACATCATACCATAAACTTTTCTTTTTTACATATTCCAAATCCAATTCCATCCATTTTTTGAAAGATCGGTGATCGGCACCACAAACAATCCATAGAGAAGTCATACCGGGCAAAACCGAAAATCGTTTTTCGTATTTTTTGGGAATTTTTTTCGCTTCGTCAACCGGTAGGGGACGTGGCCCGACAAAACTCATCTCTCCCCGGATAATATTCCATAGCTGTGGGATTTCATCAATGGCCGTATGAGCTAAAAAACGGCCGACTTTCGTGTATCTGGGGTCGTTGCGGATTTTAAACGCCGGCCCATCTGCCTCGTTTTGAGCTTTGAGCTTTGACTTTTGAGTTTCCGCACCTTCGACCATGGTGCGGATTTTATAAATCCAAAAAGGTTTTTTATTTTTTCCCGCCCGGAGCTGTTTAAAGATAAAAGAACCCTTAGAAGTTAATTCCACAACAATATATAAAATAACCAGTAAAGGAGAAAAAAAAATCAATAAAAATAATGCCGATAGTCTTTCAAGCATTGATCACAAGTATAAAGTTAAAAAATAAATAGTTTTATTAAAGTTCATGGTTTGTTTAAATCATAAACTTTTTTTTAAAACTTATTTACTATAATAGCATGAAGTTTTTAAAACATTTTGAAAAAACAATACTAACGCGGGTTTTTTGCATAGGGTAAAATCGTCTTCCAAGCTTTTTCAACGGTCTTTGGAATTTTTTGTTTTATGATGTCGCCTTTATTAGCGTATTTGTCGAATCTAGCCATCTCCGAAATAATTCTATCTAAAGTTGTTTGATTAATTATCAATTGTTGGTCGCTTGGAATGTTTATAAATTCTATGGTTGGATTCTGTTTTTGCATTGTCGCCCAAGCCCGGCGTTGATGAATTGGGAGGGCTATAAGAATCACATTTTTTGGGTCGATTCCAGCATTTTTCATCATGGGAATGGCAAACTGTACTTCTTCTAACGTATTGGTTGCCAAGCCTTGCCAGTGTTGTATTGATTTGGGAACACCTTGTTTTAATAACTCATAATGATAAATTTCTGCTTCATCTTTCTGCCATTCTGGATTACCAAAAGTACCTTTTTTTGAATTAAAAAAAAGCTGTTTTACACAACCCAATCTATAAAGTTCTGCTGCTTTTATTACAGGGGTAATATTCTCCTCGCCAAAAATAAACGCAGCATCTGCTTCCTTTATAGGATCATTTATTCTTAAATAATCCCAAAGATCGGTAATGGCTAATCGAATTTTGATTGGAAATTCTTCGTTGTTTTGGCGACTTTTTTCCATAATCGTTTTTAAATAGTTTTGTTCATCATTTCTCTTATCTTTGTGATATATCTGTAATAACCGTAATTTTCAGCCAGGTTTAATCCTCTTTTACCAACTTTTTCAAAATAGTTTTTATCTTTTTGTTTTGTCCTTTTTAAAATTTCGAGTCTACTTCTGTCAAATTGAATCAATCTAAAAACTTCCTCGGATTTACTTTTTTTATATATTTCTTCCGCTTCTTCAATAGTGTTAAGTGCTTCTTGCATTTTTAATATCCCCTGAGCTCGACCCAAACCCTCAATAAAAGACAACGTTGGGCTTAACAAAATCTTGTGGTAATTAAATATTTTAGCAGCTAATGCTGTTATTTCTTTATATTTTTTTTCTAAATTTAAATAAGCTGTGTTTAAAATCGCTACGCGTACTGCCTCAATACGAGTATTCTGATCTTTTATTAGATCCAAGGCATTATATATAATGGGAAAGGAACGGTCATATTTTTCTGCAATATAATAAGCTTCTCCTTCAACAAAATAAGATAAACCTATAAAATTTTTTTTCTTTAAAATTTCTCCTATTTCCCTTAATTCATAAGTAACAATTTTTTCATGATAAACAACCTTGTTTGGTGATAGTAGCATATTGTTATAACATTTTTCAAGAAGAATTTTTCCGTATGTATCAAAAAATTTCCTAGAATAAGGAGAAAACAACATCTTCGTTTTAAGACTCCTAAATCTATCTAGTAGAATATCGGTTAACTCATTACTTATACCATAATCACCACTCCATCGATATTCTGCTATTTTTTTTAGAATTTTTTCCGTTGGTAAATCAACTAAAAAATAATGGTTTATTTCTAAATTATATTTTTTATAAATATCTAATAAGAGGGCTTCTTTTAAATATAACGCTTTTTGTTTTTTTATTTTCAAAATGGAACAAAATACATTTAGTTGTCTTTGGGTAAATAACCTTTCACCACTTATTACCCGCGATAAAACACTAGCATCGATTTCTTTGTATCCTAATTTCTCCCACATGCTAAAGGCCAATTGATTTAAGGTCATTTTGTTGGAAAAAATAATCTTATTACCTTTGCGAAGGTAGTATTTCTGGAGAGTACGAGCAAACTTGGTTGTTTTATTGACAGGCATGTCAATGAATTATTTTATTTTTTATTATATAACAATTTTATGCGGAAAGATAGTCCTATAGAAAGCTCCGAATACCGTTTTGTTTTAAAAGGTTGTTGCCTTTATCACTATCCTCTTGTTGAAAGAAAGCCTTCATTAAAAATTATTATATGCAGAATACTTTCTCCTTTTGTTTATTTTTGGCAGTGGATAACCCGACTATCGACAAAATATTCGTAAATTATATCCGCCAGTTCTTTATTCCCTTTATTATTTAAACTCTCAAAATTAGTAAAATAGTTTTTTTTATCCAGTCCGTTTATTATTTGGATTCCATCTTTTCTTGGAATATTTATCTTTTTAATGAACTTTTTTTCTTCTGCTGAAAAATCACCAAAAAACAAAATAACCATATTGCTTTTTTTTGATTGAATGAAATAATTAATAAAATCTCTTTGTTTGGCAAAAATTTGCGGTCCTCCAAACTCAGTCAGCAGCTCTTTACTTATTTGACCCCAGATAGAAAAATCATTTATCCTCTTTGTTATTCCGTTTAACTCATCGGCGTTTTTTGCTTGTTTATAATATTTAATTATTTCCCCAATAATTAACTCGTTTAATTGATATAGATTGTCTTTTCTTATCAGCCATAAAACCAGGTCCGGCTGATATTTTTCTCCTTTAAGTTTGAAAAGATGTGCAGCATATTGTATATCGTAACCATTTACCCCAAGGTTTATTACTTCAAATTTTTTGGTATTCCGGCATTTATTATTTTTATTTAGATTTTCCTCCAAAACTTCTGTCCAGTTGTCTTTTGTCTCGACAAGTAAACCGAACGTTTGTGAGTCTCCAAGTGCAATAATTCTAAAAACATCTTTGGGCTTATCTAAGGAATAATCGTATTTTTCATTCAAGCCATCATTATTAAGAGTATATTTGATTTTGTTTGTTAATATTTCTGAGTTTGGTTCGGGTTGAAAAAACATTACCGGAAAATTTATTCCTATTTCTTGGCACTTTCTTTTATGTTCAAAAAAACAGAGTTTGACAACCTGGCTTTTAGCTGTACCAAATTTATCAAATCCTTTATCA
>JAAZND010000106.1 GCA_012798485.1 Candidatus Beckwithbacteria bacterium
TGCTGACCAGCGCCGTCCAAATCATATGATTTAGCAAAAGGATATTTTTGTTTTAACTTGGATAAAATTTGTTCACTTTTATTATTTTTGCTTATCATACTTTGGCGGAAGAGGAGGGATTCGAACCCTCGGACCCTGTGAAGGGTCACGCTTTCCAGGCGTGTGCAATTGACCACTATGCGACTCTTCCATTACTGTTAAATATGATGTAGGTTGACCGCTCCAGCATACGCTGGATAAATATGCAATCTTTCTATGATGGGCAAATACTCTTCAATAAAAAACTATTTTAACACAAACTTTTTCTATTTATTTAAGATTTCTAAAGCTTTTTGTAAAGCTTTTTTTTCTCCTTCAAAACTCATAAGTGTTAAAGCTTTTTCAAAAGAAAACCAACCGGCATCTTCCATTTCCCAACCATGATCTTTTGGGTCACCACTAATATATTTGCAAAGATAAAAAGTGACGGTCTTGTCTACTCTTATCCCCTTTCCACCTTCCTCTTGATATTTAATTACTCTACGAGTTGCTTGATCTATTTTAGGGTTTTTAATTTCTGTCTCTGTTGCTTCTTTCATTTGGGCAAAATAAGAATATTTTTCAATATGAATTGGTTCTGGATTTAAAATTTTAATTTTGACGCCCATTTCTTCTTCAGTTTCTCTTGTTGTTGTTTGTTGTGGTGTTTCCCCTTTTTCAATCAAACCTTTGGGCAAAACCCATTTGTGGTAGCCGGAATGTTTACCAAGTAAAAAAACTAAATCGTCATTTTTAAGTTTTTTAAAAACCACCCCGCCACTGGAAAATTCTTGCTTTGTTTTCATAGAAATTATTTTAAAGGTTTACCATATTTGGGAGCAACTTTACGAACATAATTATCTCTTGCTTCGCCTTTAAGATGAGGAATAAAAGGACGAAATTGATCAAGCTGATCCTGCTTTTCATTAAACACATACAGCACTTTATTGACGTAATTATGTAAATCCTCAGCAAAGCTGATATTAATAATTTTAAAATTTTTGATGGCTCCAGCTGAAGAACGAGCTACAAAATAGCCAAGTCCAGCCACAATCTGAAACCAACCTTTTTGATAAGCGCCAGTATCAACAATTTTATCAAGACCTAAAGAAAGCTGATAACGAGACCATGGAGTTGTATGGATAAATTTGGTCAGCCTGCGAGTGGTGATAATAAACAAAGTTCTTTGATAAACACTATAAATCCACCAGGCAATAAACAAACCTGCTAAAAGCCACAAAATCAAAATAAAAGGAGTTAAAAAAGCAAACGAAAAACCAAAAAGTTTTAATCTACTAAAAACTAAGACCGTAATAATTACCCCAACCAAAACTGTCAGAAGTAAAAACAAAAGTTTAAGATCTAAAACAATTTTGCCTTCACGGGTTACAAACAAAATTTTTTCCTCGCTATGCTGTCCGGGAAAATGCAAATCTTCATAAGGAAATTGAAACTGTTTAATCGAGAAAATATCCATAGCTGTATTATAACTTAATTATGAACAATTTTAACTTGAATGTTTTCCAAAAAATCTTGATTTAAATTTAAAAAAACCTATTCTTGTTATACTATACATGATATAGAAACTACAAGCATTTATCTATTATAATATTAAAGAATTATGAGAAAAAAGAAAATTTTAATCACCACCACTATCCAAGGACACAAAAGTATTGCCCAAGCCGTTTATGAAAATTTGCATAATCAATATGAGGCTAAAATTTATCTTGATGAATTCAAACCTTTCTTAACTCTTTATACGATTCCTTATAAATATCTTCCGCAAATTAATTATGTAAATAACCTTGGGGAAAGACAACCATTTTTTTCTCTACTCCAACAAGCCTTTTATAAATACAGTTATGTCAGACTGAAAAAAGAAGTCGAAAGTTTTAAACCAAACCTAATTATTTCTTCTTATTTTGGTTTTAACTTAAGCCTTAATCAAATTAAAAAAGAAAAGCAGATTGAAAACTTTAATCTTATCACTGATCCAGTCAATCCTTTTTCTATTAATTTTAATCCCATCAGTAAAAATTTTGTTTTTGACGAACAACTTAAACAATCAGCTATGAATAATAAAATCAATAAAATTAAAGAAAAAAACCTCATCGTTTCCGGCTGGTTCACGAGACCTAAGTTTTATCAGTCTTGCAAAGATAATCATCTGATGCAGGAATTCCATTTTGTCAAAGATAAATTTACTATTTTGATTTGTGGCGGCAGTGAAGGTTCAATTGCAATTCTTAAAATTTTACCATTTTTAATTTATTCCTTCCCTCATATTCAAATTATTGTGGTTTGCGGTAGAAACAAGGCTCTTTATAGATCTATCACCAACCTGGTTTTTTTAAGTCAAAAAATTCCTAATCACGAAATTCCTAAGGTTAAGGTGCTTGGGTTTTTTGAAAATATGCCCGCCTTAATCCAAATGTCAGATCTGATTGTTGGCAAAGCTGGTCCTAATCTGATTTTTGAAAGTATTGCCTGCCAAAAACCTTTTATGGCTATTTCTCATATTCCTGGTCAAGAAGAAGGCAATCTAGACATGATCAAAAATTATCACCTTGGGTTTGTTGAGGAAAACCCTTTAAAAGCTATCAAGCTTCTTAAAAAGATTATTAAAAAACCAGAAATTTTGCAGGAGTTTAATGAAACTATTGCTAAAGTCAGAGATTATAATCAAAAAGCTAAGAGTATTTTACTTAAAGAAATAGTAAAAATTTTAAATTGATTTTTTCTTTATCAGAATTAAAATTACTAAATATACGGTGGTAAAAACAAAAAGAGAAAAATAAGCTCCCTCTGCTCCATGGACATATTGAGGCAGATAATGCTCCAAATTCAAAATTCTCAAGACATTAAGGTAATCTAAATTACCGGTTTTGATAGCAAAAACTGCTGAAAAAAGCATATGAAAAATAGCAAAACTAAGCATGGTTTTAAAAAGTGCCTTTAAAAAAATATTTTTCATAAAATTAAGCATCAACTAATCTTTTAATTTGTTTTTTAAAAATCTCTTGATCAAATTTCAAAGCATTGGTTTGTAAAGTTTCTTTCTTAAAATTCATTTGCTCAAACGTTTGAACTGCTTGTTTCAAACTATCTTCATGATAACTATGAAAAAACAAACCGGTTTTGCTATCAACCACTGTTTCTTTGTAACCTCCTCCGTAAAAAGCTAAAACTGGAGTGCCAGCAGCTTGAGCTTCGACTAAAGTCATACCAAAATCTTCATCACGAGCTAACGCCAGAAAACCTTTAGCCTTTGCATAAATCTGCCACAATTTTTCATCTGATAGCCTGCCTAAAAATTCAATATTGGCAGCTTTTAATTTTTCAATTTTCTGATCTTCCCAGCGCAAACCTGCTTTTTCTCCGACAATTTTAAGCGGCAATTTTAAATCACTAAATACTTTCATCGCCATATCGATTCCCTTTGAACCGACAATACGGGAAACAATTAAATAATAATCCTGCTTTTTTAAACCTTTTGTTTTTTTGATAATTTCTCTGGAATTAATTGGTGGATAAATTATTTCCGCACTTTTACCGTAGAATTGTCGCACCCGCTGTTGCACATTCTCAGAATTTACTACAAACTGATCCACAGTCTGAGCCGCTTGAAAATCATATTTTTTAAGATATGAATTAACCAGCCTAGCATAAAGCCTGACCCAAAAATATCTTTGCCACTCAATGCTGGTTTCAAAACCATAGAGAAATCTGGGAGGCGTATGACAATAACAGATATGTTTACAAGTTTTAGGTACTTTTATTCCTTTGGTAATATACCAGGAAGCTGAAGAAATCACGACGTCAAAGCCAGTGAAATTGAAACTGCCCCAAATTTGAGGCGCTAAAAAACGCAAAGGTGAATAAAGTTTATGAAATTTTAAAATTGGAGCAAGACTAGACTCAATAATTTTTCTATCTTTAAAAACTTTATGAGCAGAACTGCTTTTAACCACAAAAGCTGTATAAATGGGAGCCTCTGGATACATATCTGACAAAACTTTCAAAACTCTTTCTGCTCCGCCAAATTCATTAAGATAGTCATGGACTAAAGCAATTCTCAATAGCATTAATTAATATACAAATAATTTGTATATTAATCATAAATTTGTATATTCGCGATTACTAAAACAAACTCATTTGATTCTCTGCTTTTTCTTTTTGTTTTTTATCTTCTTTTTTGTCAGCAGAAAAAACTTCTTCCGTCATACAATCCCAAGTATCTTTGGGCAGTCTTTTAATTAAAGATTTAAATTCCAAATATTCAAACAATTGAATCGCTTTGGCTTTATCATAATCTGAAAGCAAAGCCTTAGAAGATTGAAAATCAACTGGAGCATCAAGCACAATTGTTGCCAGTGTTTTGGACATAAAAGCATTGTCTTTATTTATTTCCAATTTGGTTCTGACAGATTCTTTAATTCTCTCTAAATTTTTGTAAATATTTTCTACACTACCAAAATCTACAATAAGCTGAGTTGCTGTTTTCGGTCCAATACCTTTGACTCCAGGAATTTCGTCACTTTGATCTCCAGCCAAAGCTTTAAAGTCAATCAGTTGCTGGGGGGTAAATTTAAATTCTGCTTCAAAACTCACAGGATCATAAATTTTTTCTTCAGTTTTTCCTCTTGATGGGAAAAAAACTTTAATTTTTTTATCCAAAAGTTGCAAAGAATCTTTGTCTCCTGTGACAATCAAAATTTCATCAAATTCCTCTTGGGCTTTTTTGGCAATTGTGCCCAGAATATCATCAGCTTCAAAACCGGCAAGTTCAAAACGAGGCAAATTAAGTATATCCACCACTTCCTTGGTTCTATCTATTTGTCCAACCAACTCATCGTCCATTTTTGGTCGACTGGCTTTATAACCCAAAAATTGTTGATGGCGAAAAGTTTTTTCTTTACGGTCAAAAGCCACAATTAAATGCGAAGGCAAAAACTTGCGGCAAACATGCAAAAGAGTTGAAGTAAAACCGTAAATTGCGTTTGTCAGCTCACCATCTTTGGTGGCAAGTGTGGGAGGATAAGCATGATAAGCCCGATGCAAAATCGCATTACCATCTATTAAAATAAGTTTATTCATGCTTTGATTTTATCAAAAATTCCAATTTTTTTTCGATCTGATTCACCTTTTTCCCGATTTCTTCTACTTCGTTGTAAATTTTTTCTGTATCTCGCAAAGATCGACGTCGGGCATAAAAAGCACCGATGAGAGCCACAATTGTCGAATATAAAGCTACGCCAGAAAACATAAGAACTGTAGCCAAAACTCGACCACCGAAACTGACTGGATAAAAATCACCAAAACCAACTGAGGAAACTGTCACTAGCGAAAACCAGAAACCATCAGCAAAAGTATGGATATTGCTTCCAGCTATTTGCATTTCAAAAAAAGGAGTCAAAGCCGAGGCAATCAAAATTAAGCCTAGCTCCATAAAAAGAAAGCGCTGAATCTTGTAAATACCAAAAAGCTCATGGAAAAAAGGTTTATGATTGCGAGACATATATTAGTTTTGTCATTCTCGAATTGATACGAAGTAATCAATTTCGGAAATCTATACTTTCTTTTAATCATAACAAACTTGACAAAGAAGAAGAAGAAGAAAATATGATTAATTAGTAGCAGGTTTTATTTAAAAACAACTACTTAACTCTATTATGAATGATGCTGAAAATCTAAATACAGAAACCAATTTATTCAAAATATCTAGAAATTGCCTTGATAGATTAGAAGCAATAATTGCTTTACAAGAAAAAACTAAACAAGGCATAGCTCAACAAGGCCTCAAAGATATTATTGCCCTGCTTGCGAAAAATACCCATGATACTGCTTATTGGGGCCAAAAAGTTTTAATTCCACCTTGTTTAGAAAGCGAGTTAACTAAAGAACTAGGTGTTAATAAAATTTATAATGGCTTAAAAAGCGTCAGAACAGATGGTCATGATGGAAGAATTACTAAATTAGAATTAGAGTATGGTACAAATAAAAAAGGAGTTGTTTGGGTTGACACTATGCTTTGCGAAGAAAGAGGATTTATTCAATTAATAAGCACTTCTCTTAAAATACAAAATCCCGACCATGTTTGCAAACAAGAATTTTTATATGGGGAAATGATAAGTAATCACCGATTCAGACAAGAATAGGCTTCAAATCATCCAAAATATTTACATTTATCAGCTCTTTCACTCTTCTCTTTCCAAAATCTTTTTAATCACCAATTTTTACCACTAAATCTAATTTAGTTGATAAATCATAAAAAATAAACATTCTTGACAAAGAAGAAGAAGAAAATACAGTTATGATAGAAGAAGAAAACCAAACCAGAAAATCTGAAGATTCTGAAAATTTAATAGAAGTCGGACGAACTTTTTATGATAATATCATCCGTTCATCTATAGAAAGATTTAAAAACAGGTCTAAAACTCATGGTGGGTATGTTTTAGGAATATTAAATCCTGGAGAAATATACAAAACAAATACTACCTTCAAGCGAGGAGAGGAAGAGAGAGAAATAAGAAAATTTCAAAAAGAACTCCCTTGGGGGGTATCGGTTAGATTGGCCATAGGCAAAGCTATCCAGAGTGACGGAAATCCAATTAACACTGGTATAGACACAGATGTTGAGAATGCAATGGTTATTTATCAATTCCGACTAGAAATTGTCTCGCCACAACAAACAGTTTGGGATAATATCAAAATACATTTAGAAATTGATCCCCATCAGCACGTAACAACTACTTGGAATGATATTCTTACTAAATTATTTCCAAATCTTAGATTAGAATAACTGATATTCCTTAGAAGTACTAATACAACAATTAGCAACTTTGGAAACTAATCTTTCATCAATTTCTCAAACTCTTCTCTTTCCAAAGTTTCTTTAATCACCAATTTTTACCACTAAATCTAATTTACTTGATAAATCATAAAAAATAAACAAACTTAACAAAGAAGAAGATATAAAAAGTAATAATTATAACACACCGTTAGAAAACGGTCACGTTTTTGTATAGGTCACATACTTATTGGAAAATCTTGTTTTGAATTTTTAATAAAGTTTAATAAAAAATTAACTGGTGTTTGATAATTTAAAGACGTATGTGGTCTTTTAAAATTATACCAGTTTAACCAATTATTAAGTCTCTCCTAAGTTCTAAATGGAAAAGCAACACTTTGCAGTAAAATGCAAAGTATGAAAAAAATAAACAAACTGACTTCTAAAGAAAGAGATCTGATTGCTATTTGGAAGTCACAAAATATTTCAATTAGACAAATTGCTCAAA
>JAAZND010000107.1 GCA_012798485.1 Candidatus Beckwithbacteria bacterium
AAAAATCTGGAGCTAAAGTAATTGCTCCTTGCTGCGCAAAAACCCCTGCAGCTTTTTTGGTCCCAATTCCAGTTTCATAAATAGTTTCGTCAACATAACCTCTGAGTAAAACTACTACTGGCATTTTATTACTTTTGGGTGTCATAGGCATATTCAAAAGCCCAGTAATTTTTTTATCATCCCAAAGATAAGAGAAAAGGTAAGATTTGAAACCAACTTGTTCTTCTTCTTCATACATATCTGTTAATTTTCTTTCCAACACAATCTCTCTACCATTAAACTGCGTTTGAGCTAAATTGGCAAAAGTAAATCTCTCTAAAGGTCTAGGTGTAGGCTCTGGGGTAGTTTTGGTTAAATTTTGATTAAAGCTATTAATATTAGGATTTAAAATTTGCCCAGCTTGCTTATTAAAATAAGCAAGCAAAACGCCAATAATTAATAAGGCAAAAAACACTAAAGGAAACAAAATTAACTTTTTCATAATTGAAGTATTTATATTTTTTCTTAAACTAATTAGCTAAGTAGCTAATTAACTATTTTTAGGCTGGATCCTGATGATATTTTTTCTTATTTTTTATACATTCTTCAGCTCGCTGTAGTTCTTGGCCAATATACATACAATGCGAAGGATCAACCACATAATTCCAGTCAGTAATTTGATAAGCTACTTCCTGAGCAGTGCGGCCTTCAAGAATTTTTAAAGCCCCTCCTCCATTTGGCGCAAAAAGTGTGGCGCGAATTAATTTTTTATTATTTTTAGGTAATTGCTTCAAAACCATTTTAATAGCAAATGGCTCATTTTCTTTTTCATATCTCTTTTTATATTCAGCAAAATATTGAGCCTGACTTTCATCAATAATTTCAATAACCACATTCACTCTTTTATCAAAAGGATATCTCACCGCTGGCGTATAACCAAGTTCTTTTTCCATATTGTCAGACAAAATATTTTCGACCAAAGCAAAATCATCGCTGTAAATATGTGCTGAATGAGAAACAATGGTCAAAGCGCCCATCGCCATTTTGGCTTCATCAGCAATTTCTTTTTGCAGTTTTCTTAAAGCAAAAGCATTGCGAGGCCAACCATGGACCATATCATGCGAACGAAAATGAGCTGTCAGGAAAAATTTGTAGTCTTGCACGCTTCCCAAAACCATCACAAGACAGGGAGTATCGCCTTTGTTAGCATTAGCCCAGTCCAATTTGGGATCAGTGGTGATTGCCAGCATTTTTTTAGAATCAGGACGAAGTTTAATCAATTCTTTAATTTTAGCAATTTGATCAACCTTAAAATGCTCCATCATGCGATAACCATAACTATATGAAGTTCCAGGAATCACTTTAGCGGTGGTAATCTCTGGATAATAAGCTCTGAGTTCGCTCATTTCAAAAGGCAAATATTTGGGGAAATATTCTTTATCCGGATCTTCATCTGTAATCACAGCCATCATATTAAGAACTTCTCGTAATTCATTTTGCTGCGTGTAGCGCGTATGTTTATATCTACCATATTTATAAATTTCATTAATCACTTTGAGCCAAGTTTGGGCAACAGTTTTACCTTCCACGCGAAAGCCAACTTGTTCTGAAGGAAAAACTTGAGCAATTGGCTGACTAGGTGGAAAAATGGTAGCTTTTTTGGCAAATGGCTCTTTTTTAATTTTTTTAAGTTTTTTTAAAGTTTTGATAAGTTCATCGACAGGTTTTCCGCGAAGATCAATGACTTCAATATTTTCTCTAAATTGTTTGATGTATTCTGCTGTTATTTCTCTTTCAATTTCGCCACGGCCTTCAATAATTTTATTATCTTTATCTACTCCGTTTTCAATAAATTTTTTTAAAGAATGACCAGAAAGCGAAAGTTCCGCTCCCCACAAAACAATAGTACGAATTTGCGGATTTGCCATAATATTGCGTAAAATGGCATTTACTCCTTGTCCAGAATAAAGATTACCAATCACGGCATACAAAGATTTATCTTTGACTAAATCTCCAACTACTTTTCTTTCGGTCCAAAGCGTACAAATGCCAACATGAGAATTAAGATCACCTTGAAGCAAAATATCTTTATAAAAAAGCGGCCAATTTTTGAGATTAATGGCTTGAGTTTTAATTTTTTTTGGCATTTCTGTTAGAAAAAATTACAAATTTTCTCTATTTTGTATCTGGTTTTATAGTAATAGTATCAAACCAGATTTAAGAGGAATTTTCAAGAGAAAAAATAGTTTTGTGTCATTGCGAGGAACGAAGAGATAAAGCAATCTAATTACTATTGAGATTGCCGCGCTTCGCTCGCAATGACAATAAAAAAGAGCCCCGCCCCGCATTTGCGGGGCGGGACTCTACAATATTAACCTTAATTCCCTATTTCCTTAACTCCTTAATTCCTTATTTTTTCAAAGGCACAATATTCTGCTTGCCGTCCAAATTTAAAACACTCACTAATTCTCCATTAGTTGGCAAGATAAATTTGGTATTTTCTCCACCCAAAACAACTTGAGAAACTTCCAGTCTTTTAAGTTTTTCTGCCCGATCGGTAAAATTTTTTTCAGCCGCCTGAGCTACTTTTTCTATAGCTTTAGCCTCAGCTTCAGCTCGCAAAAGTCTTGCTTTGGCATCTCCATCAGCTTTTAGAATTTCGGCTTCTTTAAACCCCTCTGCTTCCAAAATTCTGGCTCTTTTTTCTCTTTCTGCTTTCATTTGCTTGCTCATCGAATCAGTAATATCTTGAGGAGGATCAATTTTCTGCAGCTCCACTTTGGTCACTTTTACTCCCCAACTATTAGTGGCATCGTCTAGAATCTCACGCAAAGATGTATTAATCGTATCTCTAGCAGTCAGGGTCTCATCCAAAGTTTTGTCTCCGATAAAATTACGAAGATTGGTTTGAGCCAAAGTTGTGGCAGCATAATCAAA
>JAAZND010000108.1 GCA_012798485.1 Candidatus Beckwithbacteria bacterium
CAAATAGCAATCAGATCTCTTTCTTTAGAAGTCAGTTTGTTTATTTTTTTCATACTTTGCATTTTACTGCAAAGTGTTGCTTTTCCATTTAGAACTTAGGAATAAACTCCGATGGAGCTAGGAGTTTATTTTTTAAAAGATCAACTTACTTTGGTCGGGCCTCTGATATCATATTGATAAGTCTTCATTTTCATTCACCCCCTTTATAAATTTTGTTTTGATAAATAAATCATAGCTCTTAGCAAATGAGAAAAATTTTAAGTTAAAGTGAAGGTTTTTCATAATATTTAAATTTGAGATCAAGCTGAGAAAGCATTATAATAAACCTAAATTTATAATAGTGAAAAATTTTTTAGTAAAATACTATTTTTTAATTTTCCTCCTCCTATTTTTTTTATGTTTTCTTTTTCCTTCTAAAATTTTTGCTTACCAGCAGACCGAAGCTGTTTGTTATTCTCAATGTGCGGCTTATAAATTTGGCTGGAAAGGGGATTTTTGCTGGGATTTATTCCAAGACCAATGCTCTATTGGCAGTAAAGACGCACTAAGCAATTTTATTAGCCTAGTTAAAGATACGGCTCAAGCCATGGTAACAGGCAAACTAAAAACAATTGTGGATGTGAAGCAAGTTTTTAAAGCCTGGTTTGTGTGTAAGCCTTTAATCGAAGATTGTATTGTGCCTCAATTAGATGCCTGTGAAAATATTTGTAAAAATGATAGCCAGACTGTTTATGCTCCCAATCTTTCAGTTGGTAATCCTTATGGCTCAGCCGCTTTTCATAATGTTTATTATGACGAGGCTAATCATCAGCTCATTTTTAAAGTAGTTAATAATGGTTATGGTTATGCCTGGGATATTGATGTCTCAGCCTCCTGGGGACATACCCGAAACAGGGATAAATTAGTGTCTGGTGGTGGGACTTTGTTTACCGAGAAAATCCCTGAGCTGCTTTTCTTAGGCGCCAGAGTTGGCTCACCCAAAACTCCAGGTGATATTGTGATAGACTTTTTGATTGACGAAAGTAATATTTCCGGATTTTTAAGTAGTTTTAAATCCGATGCCAATAATCATTATGTGCCTCCAGCCTGGTATAAGTCGGTTCCCTTTACTGCTCCAGATGGTGAATATACCAAAGTGATACTAAACGTTGATCCTAACCAGATGATCCCGGAAAGCAATGAACTTGATAATACCTATATTCTGGAAATTGATAAATTACCCACGCCAGCTTCTTTATCAATCCAAAATTTAACTTATAAACGCAGTAATTCTAATGATCTAAGAGATTACATCGTTAGCTTTGAGCTAAAAAATAGTGGCGAGGAAAACGGCTCTGCTCATATCAAATGGTATGAAGGCAGTTATGAGACGGGCAAAAATCCAATCAAAGAACAGAATATGGTTATTCAGGCTCTTAATAAAGCCGCTTTTGATAATATTTTGACTGTTGATGTCAGTAGTGGTAGTGATTCCTGTAATCTTAGCCAAAAATATACCATCGTAGTTTTTGATGACGAGGGCTTTATTAAAACGACTCAAGAATTTTATTTGCCTCAATTTGCCGGTTCGATTAATGGCCTGGTTGAGGATTTGTTTGGTAAAAAAGTTGTGGACGCAACTATAACAGCCAGCACCGGCCAAAGCGCAATTGTTAATGATATGGGTTTTTATCATATCAAAGGCATTCCGACTTTGGGAAAAATTACTTTAACAGCCACTCATCCGGATTTTTCCCAACCGGTAAGTAAAGAGGTAGAAATCAAATTTGATGATAGTCAGGATAAATGTCATATTACTGGTTTAACTCATAACGGTGTGGATTTTGTTTTAAAAGACCAGGATGTTTTATTTACAGTCACAATTAAAGATAACTCGGGAAACCTGGTTAATGCACAGGTTTTGGTAACGAGTGAAGCTTGGCGTTTTAATGAAACTGTTAATGGTACTGGGCCATTGCCTGGTATGCAACCAGGCAAATATGTTTTTACCATTACTGCTCCTGGATTTAAAACCATAAGTCAAGATATTAATGCTGTACCTAATGAGCAGAATTTGGAATTTACGCTGGAAAAATTAAATGGCCGACCAACTGATGGCGGTTTAACGATTTTTACCAGTTCTCAATTTTTGTGGCAAAAAGAGTTGGACAAAGAAATCTTTGTCCAAATGACTGCCACTAAAGATGGTAAAGAAGTAATTTTCTATACCACTAGAAATAAGGAAAATAGTGGCAAACTCTATTTTGTTGATAGTTTAACTGGTAATGAGATTAAAATCATTGGCTCAACCATTGCTACTAAAGGTCAAGCTCAATCCTGTCTAGATACTTCTTATGATGGCAATACTACCGCCTTGTACGTTCATACTGGTAGTGTTGGTATAGCTCAAAATACTAGAAATGTATTGAAACTTTTTAATAATCAAGGAAGTGAAATTGACACTACTGATTTTAAATCCGGCGGCGGTGCCCATGAATGTGATGTTTCTCCTGATGGTTTTTATGTTTTCCCAGACAGGTTA
>JAAZND010000109.1 GCA_012798485.1 Candidatus Beckwithbacteria bacterium
GTTACCTTTCCATTGACAGTCCCGTCAACCCATGTATTATCTTCGACAAAAATAATTGGTTTTTGGGCAACAGTGTAGTTTCTAATAAAGTTTTGAGTTCTAATATTTAAATATAATCTACGACAACCTTCATGAGTGGTATAAGCATGAAATGAGTCTGTCTGATTAACTTTGTAAACATCAAAAGTACCATTAGCTTTAAAAACCAGATGATATCCTTGAGCTCCAGATTTATTTAGATATAAACCATGACTAATGGCGCTATTTTTCATTTCTGCTAAATCAAAAAAAACTGAATCAAAATCCACCGGCGTAGAGGGAAAACGCCAAAGGTCAAAGTTTGGACCGCTGCCCCAAACTCCTGGTTTTTTTTGAGTGGGACTGCAACCGGTTTCTGTTCCACACTGATATTCTTTTTGCACGCTACTGACAATAGAGGTATTGATTCCATCCATGCGAATTCCATTATTAGAATGAATTTCTCCATGAACGGTAATTCCAGAGCCATACCAACTGCTGGCATTGGATAAAAAAGAATATTTTGTTAAAGAGGGAATGCCATATTGGACTCTGATAGTTCTTTTTGCCTCTGGATAATTATTTAACCAACCGGTAGATCTTATAGTAACAATGGAAGAACCATTGGTTGGGGTTTCAATTTCCAGATTAAATTTACCAATAATTTCTCCTTGAGGATCTTTAAAATCGTGTTCTCCTTGTCCACTAGTAAAATCATTGGGAGCATGAGCCAAATGCCAGCGATAATACTCTATTCCAGCTTCAGCCAAGTATAAAGCACTATCATAAGAACCCTGTCTATAAGTAAGAGACAGTTGATTAGTTAACAAAAATAAAATTCCATAAATAACTAAAATAAAACTAATAGCTATTAAAAGTAAACCAGCAGTAATTGCTCCTTTGTTTTGTAAATTAAAGCTTGATAAGGTCATAAATTATCTTTAAGCATTCTGATTTGTGCAAAACCAGATACTTCATAATTATTTTTAAGCTCTTTTGGGTTGCTATTGACTATAATTTTGATACCAATAAGCCTAGTGCCTGCAAGTCTTTGATTTACAGATAAAGGATTATTAGTTATATCTACTGGATAATTTCCATTATAATAAGTAAAAATAGCTTCACTGCCATTAATAACATTTTCAGCAACAGTGAGGATTTGTTCATCTTGAGCATTATAGACAACAGGAAAACCACTTGGTTTGATAATACTTTTTTTTAAAGTTTGACCATCTAAATAATAATGCACTCGTTCATTGTCACCATCATCATTAAGGTCAGTATAAAAAGCAAGCTCCTGATTCTGGGTGATTTCCAGAGGATAAGCCCCATTCTCGCTATTTCTAGCGTTTCTCACCTCCTGCATAATTGTCTGTATGGTTTTATTAGCGGTATCGACGGTAAAAAATGAGTTTACAGTATAAGCTTTTTCTTTTTTAAAATTATAAGTTAAAAGATAAGCAAGACCGAAAATAATTGACATTAGTCCCATAGTGAGGCTGATTTCGATAAGAGTAAAGCCTTGGTTTAGATAATATTTTTTTATCATTTTATTTTGCTTCCAAAATTAAAGTATCCATTAAATTGTTAGAAATACTAATTTCTCCGGTTTTAGTTTTATAGTCGCTGTGATCGAGCGTAAAAGTATAGGTCCCAGTAGATAGATTATTAAAAAAAACTTGACCGAAATTAACCTCATCTTCCATCCCACTGACATTAGTAAAGTTAAAATTTGGATTAAGGTGAAGAAGAGTAGAAACTGAGCCAATAGGCTCACTATTAGTATTTTCAATCTTAATTAAGATTGAATTAGTGGTTTTAGGAACTAAAGCGTATTTTAGTTCAAGATTTTCTCCAGGGTTGATAACTAAAGGTAAATGAGGATTAATAGCAGCGATAATTTTATTTTCATTATCTGGAATAGTAATTATATAATTGTCCCATTCAAGATTGGTAAGTGAATATTTCCCAGCACTGTTTGTAGTAAAAGTTTGATCATATTTATAAACTGGATCGCCATCCATAGTTGTACCAATAGTTTTAGTCCCTGTAATTCTAAATTGAGAATTAGGAATGCTTATAAAAGTATCATTGCTTTTGGCAAAGGAATCTATAGTGACATTACTCAGTTGATCGATAATAAAAGTCATTTGCGAAACCTGTTTATCTACAACAGTAATATATTTTTTATCCGGGTTATCTACTTCAGTAGTAGCATAGGTTCGATCAGTACTATAGCCTTCCTTAGTGACTATCACCTGATAGCAAGTACTGCAGACTGGCGCTCCAGGGAGAAGAACTAATCCTTGATCATTAGTTTTTAAAGTAAGATTAATATTGGGGGTGATAGTTGTGTTGACAATATGAACTTGAGCTTGCGTTAAAGGTTTAGCCATAGCATTAATAACAAAAATAGATAAAGTGCCACCATTAACAGCTGTTTCCATTCCTTGAGGAGCAATATTAGTGATTAGAACAATTGGATCTGTCATTTTTTTGAGTTTTGAATTCTGCCAGTGAACTTCAACCCTGACTTGTTTATAATCTGTTGGTAATAAATCAGTAGGAGAATTTTCGTCAAATGGATCATCAATATAACTGATAAAAGTATAAACTTTAAAATCCCCACCATTTAGAGTCACGTTTTCAAATTCAGGGATGACTCCATTAGGAATGCCTGTGGTAGTGCCAACTTGAGCATAGGGAAGATTAAGAATTGTTTCAAGCTTGGCTTTGGCAAGATTTCTGGCAGAAGTTCTTATCCTAGAAAGAGCAATAAGGTCATAAACCCCTGTGCTTAGAGAAAAAATAGCATTAGCTAAAATTAAGAAAATAGCAGTAGCAATTAAAATCTCAATGAGAGTAAAACCTCTTTTTTGGTTTTGAGGGTAAAATAGGAAAGATTTTTTTTTGGGCATTAATTAATAATACAACAAAAAGATAAATTAGATAATTATTGACTTTTATTTTTTAAAAAAGAAGCTGTATCGCATTTTTTATATAGTAAATTTAATTATTTATAAAAGCACAAGCATATGAATAAAATTCTTTATATTTTGGATTTTGAGTAAGATTGTTTTTTTTAGTAATTTCTAAAGCTTTTCGATAATAAGCTTTTGCTTCTTCTAATTCCCTAAGTTCTAAATGGAAAAGCAACACTTTGCAGTAAAATGCAAAGTATGAAAAAAATAAACAAACTGACTTCTAAAGAAAGAGATCTGATTGCTATTTGGAAGTCACAAAATATTTCAA
>JAAZND010000110.1 GCA_012798485.1 Candidatus Beckwithbacteria bacterium
GGTACGGGGTAACAAATTGGTTAGGGACAATTGAAAATGAAGATGCAACTATCCGTGGAATTAGATTGAGGAAAAAGAACATTTTGATCGGCAATGAAAATTCCCTTAGCAAGCTTTTTTTTACACAGGAGCGATTTAACGGCTGGTTTATTGGGGAAGTCTTTGTCTTCGCAAACCTAATTCCAAATGCGAGGCGAGATTTTTTTGAACAAGAAGATCCACAGTATCCATATTTTGAAAAGGCATTAAAAAAACATACGATAGAAGAATTATCAAAGATTCCCGGTAAATTTTCAAGAGCAAGAAATACCGCTAAAAATATTGTAAAAACAATTCAAGAGTTAGAAGACATAAAAGAGGAAGTAGACAAAGGAATTACAAGTTTTGCAAGAAAGCAGGAAATAATTAAAACGCTTGAGGACAAAGAGAAACATCTACAAAAAAACATTACAGAGGCTGTTAAAATCAACAGGGCCGAAATTTCTAAAGGTGATGGCACAAAGAACCATGAGGTCCCTCAGGTGGGAGAAACCGTCATTGCACAAGCAAAAGAAACTATTTCCGCTTTAACCAGATTAAAGGAAGAAATATCTACCAACACTAAAACAATTTCAACGACGCTTAACGCGTCATATAGCCGAGAAGAAAAAAAGATGTTTGATAACATTATCCGAGTTCTTGAAAATCATTGTGGAAAATGCATTTCTCTCGTTTCGCTTAAGCAGATTATAGTTGATGAGCTAAACAAAAAAACAAATGGAGGCAAAAGAAAGTAGATGCGAACGGTGTTGCTTGTTGAACCTGCCTATAAAGCCAAATACCCACCTTTGGGTCTGATGAAGATCTCGGCTTACCATAAACTACTGGGAGACAATGTAGTCTTTGTTAGGGGGAAAGACAAAGAACTTCGAAAAAGAATTTGGGACCGTATTTACATCACTAGCCTTTTTACTTTTCATTTCAAGATTACTGCAGAAACGATTAACTTCTACAAGACATCTGCAAGATCTATGAAAGATGTATTTGTAGGAGGTATAGCAGCTTCTCTCGTCCCCGAGGCTTTTTTTGAGGAAACTGGAATATATCCATATCAAGGGCTTCTGGACAAACCAGGGGTTTTCGATAAAAACGATATAATTATCGATCAGCTAGTACCAGACTACTCCATCCTGAATGAGATTGAGTACGTTTACCCTTGCGGGAACGCCTATGTACTTTACTCAACCAGGGGCTGTATAAATCATTGTGATTTCTGCGCTGTCCCAGTGCTAGAGCCCACCTACAAAGACTATCTCCCCTTTAAAGAACAAATCAATCAGATTAATCGACTCTATGGGGAGAAGCAAACACTCTTATTGCTTGATAACAACCTTCTCGCTTCAGATTGCTTTGACAAGATAGTCGACGAACTTAAAGAGGCAGGGTTTGGTGTGGGGAACACTTTTCTCCCCTCAAATATCCTCCGAACATATATCCCCATTTACCAAGACAGGGCAAAAAGGAACGCCTTGCCCTCAGCCGTAAGAAAAATCATCATCAATGAGCTTTTAAAAATCAAGGTTAAACTTCGACCGGAAACGAAAGATTACGACTTTTATTACGATACCCTAGACAAATTTGGGGCAGAGAAAAACTTATCGAATCTAACAGATAATGTCTTATTTGAAGTCATGAATGAGCTTGCAGATCTATATGAGAGGAAGAGAAACAAAAATAAGTTAGTCAAATACGTGGATTTCAACCAGGGGATAGATGCCCGTTTGCTCGATGACAAGAAGATGGCAAGGCTAAGCGAGCTAAATATTCATCCGATGCGAATCGCTTTCGATTCTATAGCTTTTAAAGATATCTACACCTCAGCAATTAAATTAGCTAAAAAATATAAAATAAAAGCCATATCAAACTATATCCTCTATAATTTCAAAGACAAACCAGAAGATCTCTACGAGCGACTTAGAATAAATGTTGAACTTAACCGAGAGCTAGGACTACGAATATTTTCTTTCCCGATGAGGTATGCTCCTGTTTATCGGCTAGATAGGGCATATATAGGTGAACATTGGACTCCTAAGCAGCTTAAAGCTATATATAAGATTCTTAACGTCACAAAAGGAATTGTTGCAGCAAACGATGAATTTTTCCGACATGCTTTTGGGAAAAACTTGGACGAATTCTTTAATATTTTATTGTTGCCTGAACAATATATTCTCCGTAGGGAAGACCACGAAAAAGACGGCTCAATCTATCAGTTGTGGGAAAACTTTGAGCGTATAGATCTTTCTAAACGTGCGGCTTTGTTTCGAATGATACAAAATATGGATTTCGAAAGGTGGCCAGAGTTCAAGAACGATCCAGTAGCAATGTCTATTCTAAATTGTTACGAAAACGAGTTAAGGCAATCCGAGAGAAAAGACGAAAAACAACTAGAACTGTCTCTATATACAGATAATCGGTAGCGCTCAGTATTTTGGTTCTTCGCTATTTGGTGTGGGTGACGGTATAGAACCTTGGTAACTGGAATTCAAAACGACCTCCGAAAAGGTAAAAAGCCAAGGATAACGTAAGATATTTTCGCACATTTGGGTTTAAGCAATAGGCAGCAGCCCCGAGGTAGGGGTAAAGTTTGGTCTGACCCCTCTATGATGACCCCCGTGGCCTGGGAAAAATTCCCTCCGAATCTAACCGCGGGAAGATTGGACTACGGAGCAAAGGTCGGGCTGGAAATGGGGGTCCA
>JAAZND010000111.1 GCA_012798485.1 Candidatus Beckwithbacteria bacterium
ACGCTCTGCTCTCCACCACACGGGGAGACTTGTGCGGTAGCAGGGCAGTACAACATGGACTCCTCTCTGGGCCTTTCAGCCCGCTCAGAGTCCAATTTATTATGCCCTTTAATTTATTCATCTAATTTAATTTCACTCATTTTTTTTATTAAAATTGGGAAAAAGTCTTGAAATGTTTTATACGTTTTTCTGTTTTTTTCATAAATTGTAATAATGTCGGACATTTCTTTAATATAAACAAATCCATTTTTGTTTATGTGCGAGTCAATTAGCTGATTAGAAATTGTTTCATTTCCAGATAATTTCGCAATCCTAATCTCAATTAATCTTACAATATGCTCTTCTAATATTATTTTCCAATTGTTACCATAACCTTTTGCTATATTCTTTTTAAGCTGGTCTGTATTTAAAAATGAAATGCTTTCAATCATTTTTACATATTTTTCTTCATCCATAAATCTTACAAATGAATGACTAAATTCATGAATGCCGATTCTTTCAATATATTCCTTGTCATCATATCCAACGCCTGATTTTATATCAATTATTGAATCAATTTTTATATCATACGCAGGTCCTAAAACATAGTAGTTAATTATGCCTCTTTTTGTTTTAATTTGCGGACCAAAGTTGAAATAATTTGGAATGAATATGGATGGGACAATGATATAATCCAACATTTGAATGCCAAAATATTGCTCAATAGTCTTAATATAGTTACTGTCTGGTAAAGTTGAGATAATTTCTGATTTTATTTTACTGTAAAGATACTGGTTAGAATTAAAAAAAACATCCATTTTTGAATCAATATAAAATTTTTGAACTTGCTTGAAAAAATTTTTTAGCTCATTAATTTCTGAATTATTATATAAAGAATAGTCTATTTTGTGTTTTTGTTTGAACTCAGGTAAATCAGTAAAAAATAATCCAAAAACTGATGTTGTGGATGCCTCAAGAATACCTTCGTTAATCAATCTTTTCGCCAAAATTACTGTTGGATGATCTTTAAATTTTAAAAAATATTTTAAGTGATACCTTATTAAATGAGCTGATCCAGGAAAACCCTCATTCAAAATTGAGGAATCAGCCAAATAATAAATCAAACCTAAGGTCTCAACATTAATATTAATCTCTGATTTTATTCTCTTTGGTTTAAATTTGTTCTCTCTTTGTAATTGAAATGAACTAGAAATAACTACAACTAGAAATATTGGAATTATTGTGATTTTCTTCATAGTAAGAATTTTGTTTTGTTTATTATTGGGCATAACGGTCGGCGGTTTTGGATGCTGGGGAGTTAATGGCCAGCGGCATCATCACACGTTAAAAACTATACTAAAATACTAAAAACATTCGTATCTGCATCATCAGCCCCAGTGGGCTTAACCACCTGTTAGCATCCGGGCTTAAATTATTTGAAAAGTCTTAAATAGTTGTCAAAAACATACACTCTACCTCGTTGACCTCCTGTTACTTCTTTTAGAATATCAATTTTTTCTAAATCTACAATTAATTTATATGCTGAAGGCATTGATATCCCCACTATTTCACTAATTTTTTCTGCATTTATCATTGGACGATTATACAAATAATCAACAACCTTTTTCGCTTTCACCGCTCTACTACCTAATTCTTGAATGCTTGATTCAACCGTTTTTTGTAGTTGAAGGATATTGTCAAATGTTGTTATTCCATTTTTTGCAGTTTCTATTATTCCAACCAAAAAGAACTTAAACCATTGGGAGAGATTGTTATTATTTCTTACCAACATTAAGTTTTCGTAATATAACTTTCTGTTTTTTTCAAAAAAATCAGATAGATACAAGATTGGTTTCTTTAAAATCCCCTTGCTGACTAAGTATAATGGAATAAGCAATCTGCCAACCCTGCCGTTTCCATCAAGGAATGGGTGAATAGTTTCAAACTGATAATGAACTAGGCCAATTTTCAGCAATTCAGGGATGTAAATTTCTTCATTGTAAAGAAACTTTTCAATATCGCTCATTAATTCAGGCACAGCAGTATGAACTGGGGGGATGAAAATAGCATCATTTATGGTTGCTCCACCTATCCAATTCTGACTATTTCTGAATTCCCCTGGTTGTTTTCGTTCTCCCCTAACTCCTTGTAGTAGAACTTTATGGGTTCCACGAATTAATCGTGTAGAAAATGGAAGTTTCTCAAGTTCATTTATTGCCCATTCCATTGCTTTCGTATAATTCTGCACTTCCTCCCAGTCATCCCTTTTATCTAAAGGGATGTCTTCTTTTTCCAATAATGCCTCTTCCATATTAGTTTGAGTTCCTTCAATCCTGCTACTTTGAGTAGCTTCTTTTAGAACGTGCATACTTATAAAGAGGTCAATATTAGGAATATACTTTGAGTACATATCTAACCTGCCTAATTCTCTGTCTGCTTGACTTAGCAGCTGCAACACTTCCATATTGTCAACATGCAATTGCTTGTTGATTAATGTAGGTTGAAAACTTTTATAGTAGCCCTGGCTTATGTACTGTCCAGATTTATATTGCTCCATTTCAATTATTTTAAACAAAGATAACCACTATTTAAGAAAATGCAAAATATCTTAAATAAGATGTTCCTTTATTTAACCTTTCATACGAAAAAGAATTCTGTGTGGTGCAATTGCCTTGCTGCTAACGCCAGTCCGTATTAAAACCTAATCAAAGTAATAATTTACATCTCTAAAAACGAATACCTGGGGTTTTCTGCTGGCGTAAAATACAATTTCGGGATTCTTTTGTATTCTGGCCACTCCTGGTGAACAATAGCCAAAAATCAGGATAAAAACAAAAAAATGATTAAAGCCTTTACTAAGTTATTTAACTCATTACCAATAATATTCATTAACCTGCTAAGGTTATAGGCCAGGAATACCAATCCTATATCGGCTAAAACCCTTGGCATAAAACGCTTTATCAGCGTATGGTCAAAACCCCATTGTCGCTTTATGGTACCTTAGGGATGTTTTACAATGGCCTGCCGTTGCTTGCTAATTTCCGGGTGCTGGTCTATCATCTTG
>JAAZND010000112.1 GCA_012798485.1 Candidatus Beckwithbacteria bacterium
GAACCATTCAAGAAGAGTTTTTAGAAAGAAATGATAAGATTTATTATGATGAGAACAAGTTCAATCAGAGACTTAATAATTGGTTAAACTGGTATAATTTTAAAAGACCACATACGTCTTTAAATTATCAAACACCAGTTAATTTTTTATTAAACTTTATTAAAAATTCAAAACAAGATTTTCCAATAAGTATGTGACCTATACATCATCTTGATATCAAAATAACAATATTCTATACTTTTTACATTATGAAAAAAAAATTGTTTAATTTATTTACTGTCATTGCTTCCCTTATTTGTGGAATAACAATTGGCTGGTTTCTCAAAGCTAAGCTTCAACCTAACCCTAACGCTCAAACCCCCTTAAGAAGCAATAGTGGATATCAATTAACTCACCCTTTACTTGCTTGTGATTCCAGTTTTGATGCTGATGCAGAATCTCTTAAACCTCTTAAAAAGGATGTCGAAGACATTGTAGCTCAAGCAAAAAATAATGAAAAAATTTTTGATATCTCAGTTTATTTCAGATATTTAAATAATGGTGAAGACTTTAATATTAACCCTGAAGGAAAATTTTTTCCTGCTAGTCTTAAAAAACTGCCTTTGATGATGCAGTATTACCGAGAATCTGAAACTGATCCTACCATTCTCACAACTAAACGCCCATTTTATTCACAGATCGATAATAATGCCCAAACCACAATTATTCCTAAAGCCTCACCCATCAACGGACAAGAATATACCGCTGAGCAATTGATTGAATATATGATTAAATATTCTGATAATAACAGCTTTAATGTTCTGTATCCGGCTTTGGGAGAAAATAAATTTGACAAAATTTATAAAGATATGCAGCTCCATTACCCTAATTCTTTTACTGCTAGAGAAGATTATGTGACTACTTATGATGTATCTCTTTTCTTTAGAGCTCTTTACAATTCTACTTATCTTGAACCGGAAAATTCAGAAAAAGCTCTCAAATTATTAACTGAGACTGATTATAAACAGGGCTTAGTCAGATATCTTCCTCAAGATCTTCCGGTAGCTCACAAATTTGGGATTGGAGTCATTAACGATGAAAATAATAACCCGGTAGGCGAATTACATGACTGCGGCATAATTTATAAACAGAATAATCCATATTTCCTTTGTGTTATGACTAAAAGCGAATCTAAAGATTTAAGTCAAGTAGAAAATACTATCGCCGAAATTTCCCGCTATATCTATCAGCAGGTTATAAATAAATAAAATGATTTTAGACTAAATTAGGGAATGAGTTTTTAATTAAATCTATTATTTTTCTACTATCTTTTTTAAAAAAATCTTTTTTTGCTAAATATAAAAGTCCATCAACCACACCTAAATCTTCGGGAGCATTAAATTTTGATAAATGACCTTTTTGCATCTTAATAAATTCTTGGATATCTTCATGCGCGTTGGCAAAACTCAGAGGAATAACATTTCTGACTTTCATCGCTGGAATATCATTATGTCCATCACCAAACATTGCTATAGGTAAGTGATTTGTCCTAGGATACATTTTTGCAATCACTTCTCTTAAACAAGACTTATCAATCGGATGACCGGATTTAGAATCTTTACGAACTATCTGAACACCACCATCAGGGAAAGCCGGTAAAACTGACAAAAAATCGTTCCATTTGTTAGTAGAAATAATTTCTCTTAAATCTTCCACTAATTGATCCGCTTGAATACTGTGTTTAAATTGGAAACAATGAGATACGAAAGATGGATCAGTAAAGATAGTCAGGATTGAAACATCGTAAGGCTCAATTGCTACTTCATATTTTTTATCTTTCAATAAAATTTTCACCACATTAACTTTGTCCATTCCAATTCCTAAAAAATCTCTCAAGTTTTTCATTTGCTTAAGGCTCTAACCATAAACTTTAATTTTGTCTGAATTAGCTTGGCGATAAACTTCGGCATTTTCCACAATCACTCCATGATCAATTAAATTATTTTTTGGAAAAATTTGTGCTACATAATCAACAGGTTTGCCAGTCACAGGGATAACAAAATGCCCCATAAGAGAAAGCTCATTTAATAAATCAGCCAAATCCAAAGGATGAATTACCAATTGATTGCGCGGAGTCAGTGTCCCATCAAGATCAAAAGCTAAAATAGATTTTTAGGAGAACTAATAGTCATAGTTAATTTTAATAATTATATTTTGACCAATGAGACTTAGTAAGGTCAAGTTCAGCAAATAAGATTTGTTCTTTATGATTATCTGTCTTGGCTATGATCTCTCCATAAGGATTAATAATCATTGAACCTCCTATACTGGTTTCCTGATAAATTCTTCCAGTTTTCGCTTTGATTTCTAGGCTATCAGCAAAATTACAAAAAACTGTATACGCCCGATTTTCAATTGCTCTTGCCTTTGTCAAAATTTCTGTCTGATTAAATTCAATGTTTGCAGGAATAATTTTGGCGCAAGATTTAATATCTTCCTGTGACCACATAGCCAGGTTGATAATTAAGTCCGGTTTAATCTGTCTATAACTATCAGATAATTTTGAAGAATGTAAATCAGCACAAATTTGAATCACAATTTTCCCTAAACTGGTATTAAAAATAGTAAGCTTATTTCCTTTTTCTAAAAACTTTTTTTCCGAAGACCATAGATATTGTTTATCATAAAAATCTAAAATCTTACCTTCTAAATTAATAAAGCAACTCGAATTATATTTTTTAACGCCAATTTTTCTCACAAAACTGCCAGGAATCAAATTAAGATTAAAATTCTTGGCCAGCAAAGACAGCTCTTTAAATACAGCGTTATCATCTTGAAAAGCAAGATCATAATATCCATATAAAGGTCCGGTCAAAGCATATTCTGGAAAAATCACTAATTGAGGTTTAAAAAAAGAATACTTTCTGAGAATTCTTTTAATTTTTTCTAAATTAGCTTTTATATCCAGATAAATAGGTTTATATTGAACCACTAAAACTCTAACTTTTTTCATAATGGCGATAGTATAGAATTTATATATTTATAAACAATAGGAGAAAGAGAAAGTAAAAAATATTTATAGAAACTTTTGCTGGACAAATGGAACGATTTTAGGTTGGCAAACTGGTTAGACATCCTGGAATTTCCAGAAACAACCCTCAAATCTACCCAGCAGCTTTTAGCCGTAGCTTAAAATTGGCTTTATCTTATAACAATTACTCGGGCAATAATATGTCTTCCAAAAAATATGCTGGATAAGATATCTTGAAATTCAGAGTTTACGAATAAGGAAGTAAAACGATTTCTTAATCTCTAAACTCTAATTAGCTTTTCTAGCCAAGGAATATTTTTGTTTTTTCTTTTCCACCACAAATCTTCCCAGATATAATGCACGGCTAACTGTTTATACTCTCCAAACCTTTCAAAGTATTTTAGGATTTTTTTAACAGGAATGGGGTTTTCAGGATCTTTGTTAAAAAAGAGTTTAGAGTATATCTTTTGTTCCCAAGGCGAAACATGGTTGAAAAAAGCCCAGTGATGGAAAACATCAAACAAAAGATACCAAACAGTTGCTGGGCCAACTCCATATAACTTGAGAAGCTCTTTCATTTGAGTTTCTCTGTCCTTATTACGAAGCTCTAACTCGTCGATTAACCTTTGAGCAAAATAATCATCAATCTTTTTAATTGATTTAGCCCGATAGCCAACTTTGAGTGAGCGTAATTCCTCCTCTGATACACTTTTCAATCCTCCAGGCGCCCAAAAGCAGTAAAGTTTCTTGCCATCAAATTCCAAAAGTGTGCCATATTTTTCTAAAAGCGCCTTAAACATTTGAATAGATCTTCTGACAGTGGCATTCTGCAAAACTATGCCAATAATCAAATACTCATATAAAGAGCTAGGGTGTCCTGGACGCATTCCCCGCCATTTCTTAATAATCGGACTTAAAAGTTTATCTTTTGAGAACTTTTGGTAAAAAGGAGCTAAATCAAGATCGAGATTATAGCGATATTTAATCTCCTTATTAATAAGCGAGTCTAATAGTTTTTTAGCGGGTTTAGAAGCTGCGTAAACACTTACGAGAATCTTTGGTTCATCAACTGTTCCTTTATTTTCAAACTTCAATCCAAACTTCTCTTCTTGCCACCAGCAAGTTTGCCACCTTACACCTCTCTGCCACTCATTATCGCCTGAGGTAAAATGATCTGGTTTGTGGAAGGAGGCATCAAAATTAAATGGGACGGTCGGAATCAATTCAATTTGAGTTTGTTGTTTGATCTTCATTTTTTAATAAAAATCCCGTAAATTGATTTATCAGGTAATCTTTTTCTAAAACCTGCTTTTGCTTTTTTAATATCACCATCTATTGAAAAATTAATCCACGGATCCATCCAAAGATTTTGATAATGCGCTAAATAATGCCCGCAGGGATATTTTTTACTTCTTTTAATAAAAACGATTGTTTTATCCTGATAAATCTTTTTTCTCCACTTTGGTTTTAGATAATGAAATTCTGCTTGATACCCTAACCCTTTAAGATACTTAACGATTTCTTTGCAATAAAAACCTCTTGTTTTTGCTTTTTCTTTACCTAAATCATTAATAACTTCTTCATACGTTTTGTTTGTTACAAAAGCAAGACAAGCAATGCTACAGCCATAATTGTCCTTTTGACAAATAGATTTTTTCATTTTTGAGCTAGGATAACGACTCGGTGTCGAGGAAATTTAATACCTTTTTCAGTCTTGAATCTTGTCACATAAACCTCAAGTAATCTTTTATCTTTTTTAGAATCAAAATCCTCAAAAATCGGCACGCCTTGTAAGAATAAATCTAAGTCTTCGTAAGTTGGATAGTATTCAGCATAAAAGAAATCTTTGGCATAAACTACCTCAAAACCAACTTCGGTAAGCGCTTTTCTATCTTTTTCAAGTTTGGAATTATCCCATTCACAAAATCCTTGACCTCTACCAAAAACTTGCTTAATTTCTTGACAGTCTTTTTCTCCAATATCAATCTGAATTAAAAAACAGCCTGGTTTAAGAAGTCTATAAGATTCTGGATAATTATCTGGACCGCGACGATTGTAAATAAGGTCGAAAGAAGAATCATCATATGCGGTATGAAAAGCATCCTGTTTTTCAAAAATAACATTGGTAACTTTTTGTTCTTCTTGTAGTTTTTTTGCGCTTTTAAGCATTTCTTCAGAAACATCAATAGCGGTAATCTTCTTAAAATATAGAGCAATGGAAAGAGTAAATCTGCCATCAGCACAACCAACATCAAGGGCTTTTTTGTCCTTACTGCTTAGTTCAAGAAGTTTTTCCTTAAAAATTTTTTCAGGATCATCATTAGGATATTCAGTGGTGTGTCTGCTTGGAGTATGATAACCACCAAACTTTTTGGCAACTTTATCGTAAAAATTATTGGACATAGTTATATTTTAACCTAAATTAGGTTTTACTGGGTTAAAGTTCGGAAATCATCTCATCCAATATCCCAGGTAGGATACTTCGAAAGATGGGATGTTTTCCGAAGAATTGATTGGATAAAAGAGCTTGAATATCCAGAATGGGTGAACAAAGAGGTTAACAGACTCTTGTTCTTAAAGTTTAAGTAACGAATTTTTACAAAACGACATTAAAGATATAACCATGATCATAATACCAATAATCGTAATCCCGAAAATAAAGCCAAGAGTTGCCACTTCATGACCTTTTTAAGAATCATTAACATTGAAGCAGTCCATTCTTCGATAATCGATTGCCTAAATTGTGTGTCATTGATTTCCATATTTTTTTTATTCAACTATAACCATCGTTTGACACGATTTTTATAATCCAGATATTCTTTCCCAAATACTTCTTCAAGGTTTTTCTCTTCTTGGGGAATAAACTTTTTTTCAAGGGTAATAAACATCAGGATTGGAGCAAAAAAAGAGGTTACTGTTCCCAAAAGTAGCGCTAATCCAAACAGAATAGAAACAAAGCCTAAGTATATCGGGTGGCGAGTAAAACGGAATGATCCATCGATAATAAGGACAGTTGGTTTCTCAAACGGCTTAACAGTAGTTTTCCTCTTTTTGAACATGCTATCAGCCCAAATGTTAAGAATTGCTCCTAAAATAATAAAGATAGCACCAGAATAAGAATAAGGTGCTTGGACGATTGTCTTAATAGGAAAAATAAGGTGCAATAGTATTGCAGCCATTAAATAAATAAAAAAATAAGTTGGTGGCAATAAGTTAATCATAGGGTTTAAGTTTTTTGTTCGGCTACCAGTGAAGCAATAAAGGTGGTAATTGGCACAGCCAGGATTAAACCAATACTACCAACCAAAGTTCTCACTACTTCATCAGCGATAATTTCATAGTTAACTATCTCTGAAAAAGGATGGGGATTATCAATAAAAATGAGCAGTAACGGCAAGGCGGCACCTGTATAAACCAAGATTAGAGTATTCACCATTGAGGCAATATGGTCTTTCGCAACCGCCATCGCTTTTTTGTAAAGCTCTCCTGCTTTCAGTTTAGGATTGGCTTCCTTTAACTGTTGGACGATCGCGGATTGAGAAATGGTAATATCATCTAATACGCCCAAGACGCCGATGATAATTCCTGCCAAAAGAAGTCCTTTAATATTAATTAAACCTGGTTTATATGCCTGCAAGAAACCTGCTTCTTCAGAAGCAAAACCTGTTAGTTTAGAAACCTCAATAAAAGCATGAGCTAAGACGCCAGTCACAATAAGAGAAATAAGCGTTCCTACAACCGCTATCATAGTTTTCTTATTTACTCCGTGAGACAAGAGAAAGGTGGTAGGGATAATCACAAGTGAGCCTAAGATAGCAATCTGAACGGGATCGCTGCCTGCATAGATTTTCGGAAGGATAAACTTAAAAATAACCAAAAAAGAGATTACCATTCCCACAAAAGAGGTCACCCCTTGCCAGCGACCAATCGCCACCGTCATAACTACAAAAATCAAAAACAGCCAGAACAGGGCGCTACGCCTGACATAGTCGGTAATATA
>JAAZND010000113.1 GCA_012798485.1 Candidatus Beckwithbacteria bacterium
TATCTCTTGATAAAAACTTTAAAAGCATTTTCCGGTAGGTTGATTTGAGTTTTCTTTTGGGCAGTCACTTTTAATAAAAAAAATTTAAAATGTAAAATTTAAAAAATTAAAATTACATCCAAATTCTATCAATTTGTAATTAAATTAATTCAGCTCCTGTATTTGTTTTTTAAAATTTTCCACACTTTCAAATTCCAAAAACACACTAGCAAATCTAAGATATGCCACCTTATCAAATCTTTTGAGTCTGGTTAAGATCATTCTGCCAATATCAGAAGAAGAAATTTCCGTGGATTTCCGGTTTAACAGTTTAAGCTCAATATCTTCAATAATCTTTTCGATTTCTTCATCACTTATAACTCTTTTTTCACAGGCAAGCTTTATCCCTTGTTTCATTTTATTGCGATCGAAGTTTTCCTTAGTGCCATCTTTTTTAATAACTCTCAAATCAATCACTTCAATTCTTTCATAGGTGGTAAATCTCTTTTGACAATTCAGGCATTGGCGACGACGTCTAGTCACTTCATTATCTTCACTATCTCTTGATTCTAAAACTGATGATTTGGGGAAGTTACAATATGGACAATGCAAGGTTAAATCTGATAAATGAAAAACCTAAAAATCAATAAATTTTTAATTTTTCATTTAAAATCTATAATTTATAAGACACTATACCTAGTGATCTTATATAGGTTAAAACGCTATATTTATAAAGTCAACATATCAAAGTGATACAGAAAAAAAGAAAAGAAGAAAAAATTGAAACAAGAAGCAAAAAAAAATTACAGCAATTTATCCGCAAACATTATTCCTCTTTTGTAGCGCTCCCAGAAGCTATCTCTTTTTCAAAGTTAAATTGATCCTGTGGTAAGAGTTGTTTAATTTGTGTGTTAAAAATTAGCTTATTCATATCAAGGCTCTGTTTTAAGGCATCTTGATTTTTATCTTCTGTTTCCTGCAGTAGTGGTTCAATTTCCTGCTGGTGACTTAAAAAGCTTTGACCAAAAGCAGTCACTAATGATTGACTTAAATTTTCTTTTGCAAGTTCACTTTTCCATAGATCATAAGCTTGTAAAAGATATTTTTCTGCCTTTGTAATGGTTGAAACGCCCAAATCATCTTCTCCTTTTAAAATCAAAATTTTCCCAGAAGCCAGGCGCGTATCAGCGTAATTTATAAGTAAGACAAATTTTTGTTGTTTATCAAAAGTAAATAATAATCTGAGCTTATCCTGCAACATTTCTCCCCAATAAAAGGGATTATTGGGTAAGATTTTAGGAGAAGGTAAAGGGTAAGCAAGAGAGTTATTTTGCCTATAAGCAGAAGCAGTGGCATCAAAAGCATTAGTCAAAGAAACCGCAAACAATTCCGGTTGGACTAATTTAAGAGTAGAAAATAAAACAATGAAAAAAGACAAAAAAATAAAGACACACGCAAATAAAACTTTGTTGTTAATCATAAATGTATTGTCTAGGACAGAAATGAAAAATTAATGAAAAATAATTAAAGTTAACTATCTTACTAGTTTATCCAAAACGTTTTGTAAAGTTTCCTCTTTGGTTAAAGAAAAAGTATCTAAAACCAAATCATAAAATTGGGGATACCAAAAATAAATAGGTTTATCAGGACTGCATTTTTTCTTGGCAACCACCCATTCCTGCCACTCTTTGGCATACATTTTACTCCATTTAGTAAGATTTTTGGCTTCTCTTTCAAAAATATGTTTTTTAGCTTCAGCGACATTAATCTCATCTCTATTGACGATTCTGTCAATTCTGACAGCATCATCACTACAAACAACTAAAACTTTTAAAACATTGGTAACTCCTTGAGTCATAAAACCGGAAAGCCAAGATTCTAAGACGTTATGTTCGGACTCCTGAGCAGTTTTACGAAGACGGTAATCAACTTGTCGATCAAATTCTTCATCATAGGCAGTAGCATCATGATGTAAGCCTCCTTTTTCTTGAAAAAGACCACGAGCCAATGCTTCCTGACGCATAAAATCACCACCACAATAATAATTCCAACCTAATTTTTCTGCTAAAGCTTTACCCAAAGTTGAAGAGCCGGCTCCAGGAAGCCCAGAAATAGTAACATTTTTATATTTAAATTGGATTTCTTGTGGCATATTGATACAAAAAGCCCATCCTGAAAGATGGGTTTTTAAAGTAATTAAAATTAAATAATAAAAATTTCCATAAGATATTTTCTCTTGATTTAGGTAAACTGTCAACTTCTAAAACATATTTTTAATTATCTTTTTGAAGTTTGCAGGCAAAGGAACTAGTTTTAATGGTTTTAATGATTAAATTTAGTTTTTCTTCTGCTTCAAACAAACTAAAATTATGCTGCTTCTGCACAAAATAATGAAAAACCTGGTTACGGCACTGAAGCCAAGTATCCCAGAGTGCTGCAGCAATTTCTTCCCCACCACAAAGTCTTGCCAGATCATCATACAAGGCTTCAAAACCATCTGGTTCTCGATTGGCATATTCTGGATTTAAAGCACGCCCTACTCTAAATCTTCTTCCAAAATATCTTTTCTCTGAAATTAAATGCAGAGAATAAACCAAATCTTTGACAAAACCTTCATAAGCTTTAGCTGCTGGCATTAAGATATAAGCATAATCAAACATGCGCAATTTTTTTTCTTTGGCATCAATCAAAAGATAAAAACTCTGTTTAATTAATTCCCTTTGGGAAAGAGGTAAACGCAAAAACCAAGCTTGGCAATCCAAAGATTGAATATTCATAAATTCATGATAACCAAAAGCAAACTTAATCTCAACTTTTTTGTAAAATCTAGCTATAATAGAATACGACAAATCTTCCTAACTGTGTTATATTTATTGCATGTTTTCAAAATTTATGGTGCTTAAAAAAGCTAAAGAAATCTTTATCAAAAGATTAAAGCGAAAATACCAACGCAAAAATCCTAAAAAAAGTAACTCTAAAAAAAAATTCATTTATCTGACTTTAGGGATTATTGGCTTATTATTTTTAAGTGGATTAATTTTTTCCTATTTTTGGGTGTTTAAAGATCTGCCTTCACCTCGTAATTTAAGTGACAATGCTTTCCCTGTTTCCACAGAAATTTATGATCGTAATGGGGTTTTACTTTATGAAATTTATGCTGACCAAAATCGCAAACCAATAGAATTACAAAATATTCCCAAATACTTTATCAATGCTACTATTGCCATCGAAGATAAAGATTTTTATAAACATGGCGGTTTTGCTCTTACTGGTATTATAAGAGCTGTTTATAAAGATCTTTTTCAGGGGAGACAGGAAGGTGGATCCACTATCACTCAACAACTGATTAAAAATACTTTACTTTCTCCGGAAAGAACTTTACAAAGAAAAGCTAAAGAATTGGTTTTATCCTTTTTTACAGAAATTATTTATAGTAAGGATGAAATTCTGACAATGTATCTTAACCATGTCTCTTACGGCGGCACAGCTTATGGAGTAGAACAAGCTTCGCAAACTTATTTTGATAAATCAGCCAAAGATCTTACGCTAGCCGAAAGCGCTCTACTTGCTGGACTTCCCCAAGCTCCCAGCCGTTATTCGCCTTTTGGTGCTACACCGGAACTGGCTAAACAAAGACAAAAACAGGTTTTACAAAGAATGGTAGATGATAAACATATCACACAACAGGAAGCGGATACAGCTTATGAGGAAAAATTAAATTATGCTAAACCCAAAACTGATATCAAGGCTCCTCATTTTGTGATGTTTGTCAAATCCTTTCTTGAAGAAAAATATGGTCAAAAAATGGTAGAGCAAGGAGGACTAAGAGTCACAACCACTCTTGATCTTAAATTACAAGATTATGCTCAGGCTTCAGTTTCAGCGGAAATTGAAAAACTTAAACAATACAATGTCACCAATGGTTCAGCTTTAATAACTCAACCTTCTACAGGAGAAATTTTGGCTATGATTGGCAGCCGTAATTATTTTGATGAAGAAATAGACGGAAATGTTAATTTGACTACTTCTTTAAGACAACCTGGATCATCAATTAAACCACTCAATTATGCTTTAGGTTTACTCAAAGGTTATCCCGCTTCAACTCTCTTTCTTGATATTGCCACTTGTTTTAACGCTCCTGGTCAACCAGCGGCATATTGCCCAAAAAACTATGACGGCAGTTTCCATGGTTTGGTTGATATGAGAAAATCTCTAGCTAATTCTTATAATATTCCAGCTGTTAAAATGTTGGCAATTAATGGCATTGAAGATTTTATTGCCACCGCTTCAGCTATGGGTATTTCTACCTGGAAAGATCCTTCTAATTATGGTCTTTCTTTAACTCTTGGTGGTGGTGAAGTCAAAATGACCGACCTTGCGACTGCTTTTGGCGTTATTGCTAATTCTGGGATTAGAATTGACCTTAATCCAATTTTAAAAATTGAAGATTATAAAGGTAAGGTTTTGGAGGAATATGATCATGTTAATAACCCTCCACAAGGTAAAAGAATTTTGCCAGCCGAAGTGACTTTTATTATTTCCAATATTATGGCTGATAACAATGCCCGTATTCCTGCTTTTGGAGCTAATTCCGAGCTAGTTATCAAAGGCAAAACAGTTTCAGTCAAAACTGGAACAACAGATGATCTAAGAGATAACTGGACAGTTGGTTTTACTCCGGAATTTTTAACTACAGTTTGGGTAGGAAACAACGATAATTCTAAGATGAATGGCTGGGTGGTTTCCGGTGTCACTGGAGCTTCTCCAATCTGGAATTCAATTATGTCTTATCTTTTAAAAGATCGCAAAGACGTCATTCCGCCAAAACCGGAAAATGTTATTGGTACCAATGTTTGCGCCTGGCAAAGTAAAAAGGATGAAACAACAGGTTCAGAGCAACATACCTGTGAAGGCAGATATGAGTATTTTATTAAAGGCACAGAAAGCAATCAGCTTCATGGCAAAATTGAAAATAAAGGTATCTGGATTGATAAAGCTACGCAAAGACCACCAGAAACTGGTCAACCTACTGATGGACTTGATTTGGAACTGCAGGAAAAAACTGTAGCTTCTGATTTATTTACCACTGATTATTGTATCAGCTGTTCTCATGAAGGAGAAAAACCAAAAGTTGTAAATATGGATGAATTTTTTCAACGGCTCAATGATGATAAGCTCAAAAAAAAATGGTGAAACTCAAACGCAAACCACTCAACCCACACAATAAAAAAAAGCGCGAAATAAATTTCGCGCTTTAAAAAATCTTACTAAAAATTACTTATTAATAGAATTTTAATTTTTGTCATTAATTTCCTCAGTAAGAGAGTTATCTTTTTTTACAGTTAAATTTTATTTTTTTTAGCTCTTCCAGACCTTATAAGGTCTAAAGTTATTCGAGTATCTGTATGAGGTGATATCACATAAAATGATACTTCTCCAGTATCCGGCTCCATATTTCCACTTTCTTTTGGTAATACTCCAGCTCCTATAGAAACTTTTCCCAACCCTTCTTTATGCATATTTGGATCTAATTCTTTATCACAAATATCTGGTGAACTCATAATTTATCTTAATTATTAAAAAATAACTAAGCCTTAAAAAATTTTAACTGAGTTTTATAGTAGTAGTAGTAGTAGTGAAAATCAAGTTGAATTTTTTATAACAATTTAACAGTTTAACCATTTATTAATTTAATTAATTAAACAAACTAAATATTTTTAAACTAACATTCTGATGTAAAATACAGATATGAGGGGCAGGACAGCAATTAAACACGCGCCAAAACAAACAAACAACCCGATTTTCTGGGTTGTTTTTTTATTACAAAACATTGGCAGATTTACCTACAAAATCATTTTATCCCTACTTAAAGGTTGCTATCTTATTTATCAAAATGGCAAAAAATTGGAAGTTAAATTTGATCATCATTTTTTGCCTGCCTTGAGTAAACACTTACTGAAAAAACCTTATTTCTTTTATCTAAATTTAGTTGAGCAAATTTGCTACTTCCAAACTAATTTTACTCATAAAATTCAACAAGCATTTTACCTATTTTTACTGCAATTGTTTAAATTTCTATATTGCCAGTATTTTGATTGGCAAATTTTTTACAGTAAAATCAATAAGATTCTTAATTTTAAAATTAATCTTGACTTTAAACCTAGGAAACAAACCATTCAGATTTCCAAAAAGAACAGCTATTTCCCTCTTATTCTTGGTTTTTCTTCTTTTTTACTTTTTACTTTAATCACTGCCACATTTTTTTATTTAAAAATTTTAAAAGATTTGCCTGACCCTAACCAGCTACTTACCAGAAAACAAATCCTCACTACCAAAATTTATGCCCGCGATGGTTCCCTGCTTTATGAAATCTACAGAAATCAAAACCGTAGTTTGATCAAACTGGAAGATTTACCTCAAGATTTAATCGATGCAACTGTCGCTGTGGAAGATGAAAACTTTTGGAATCATCCTGGTTTTTCCCTCAAAGGGATTGTTAGAGCTTTGGGTAATAATGTTAACAATGAAGAAAGCATCCAAGGTGGTTCAACTATTACACAGCAGTTAGTTAAAAATGCTTTACTTTCTCCAGAAAGAACTTATATTAGAAAAATCAAGGAATTGATTTTAGCTATCGAAGTAGAACTTATTTTTGATAAAAAACAGATTTTACAAATGTATTTCAACGAAATTCCTTATGGAGGAGTGGCTTATGGTGCTCAAGCCGCTTCACAAACTTATTTTGGTAAAAATGTTCAAGAGTTAACCCTGGCACAAGCTGCTCTACTGGCTGGTCTTACCAGTGCTCCCACTAAATATTCTCCTCTTGGTGCTAATCCTAAATTAGCCATTTATCGAAAAAATTATGTTCTAGATAAAATGCTTAAGGATAAATATATTTCTCAAGAAGAATATGATAAGGCTAAAAAAGAAATTATTGTAGTCAAACCTAATGTAGAAGAAATTAAAGCTCCTCATTTTGTGATGTTCGTCAAAGATTTGCTGGTAGAAAAATACGGCACTCGTTTAGTTGAAGAAGGAGGCTTAGATGTTTATACTTCGTTGGATCCGCAAATCCAACAAGTCGCTCAAAAAGCTGTAGAGGATGAAATTGATAAATTAATTGAGATGAATGTCAGCAACGGAGCAGTTTTAGTCACTAATCCTGCCACTGGAGAAATTTTGGCTATGGTTGGCAGCCGTAATTATTTTGATATTCAAGGTCAAGGTAATGTCAACGTCACCACCCAACTTAGACAACCTGGCTCCTCAATAAAACCTATTACCTATGCTTTGGCTCTCAAATCTGGTTTAACTCCTAACAGTATGATTGATGATAGTCCAATTAGTTTTCCTGATGGAGCTTACAAAACCTACACTCCAGTTAATTATGATGGAAAATTTCATGGCAATATCAATCTTAAAACTGCTCTGGCTTCCAGTTTTAATATTCCAGCGGTTAAATTACTGGATAAGCTTGGAGTAAATAATATGATTAATCTGGCTGAAAATATGGGTATTACCAGCTGGAAAGATCGTAGCCGTTTTGGTCTTTCTTTGACTCTTGGTGGCGGAGAAGTCAAAATGATAGATATGGCTGTAGTTTATGGTGTTTTTGCTAATCAAGGGATGAGAGTTGATTTAAATCCGATTTTAAAAGTTAAAGATGCCAATGGCAAAATTTTGCAGGAATTTAAATGCAATGCTTCACTGAACCTGCTTCCGGAAGTAGAGGCCAAAAGCCAAAGCAAAAATAACTACTGTCAAGCTAAACCAGTTTTAAATCCCATCATTGCTTATCAAATTTCCGATATGCTATCTGATAATAATGCCCGCACTCCTGCTTTTGGAGCTTACTCTCTTCTCAATATTCCAGAGCAACAAGTGGCAGTGAAAACCGGAACAACTAATGATAAAAGAGATAATTGGGCCATTGGCTATACAGAAAAATATGTGGTTCTCGCTTGGGTTGGTAATAATGACAATTCTCCTATGAGTGCAGTGGCCTCAGGAATCACTGGCGCTACTCCTATCTGGTATAACACCATGAAAACTATTTTAGAAAAAAATGGAGAAAAAGCTCAATTTAGCATTCCAGAGGGAATGATAGCTGTCCAAGTTTGTGAAACTAATGGACTTTTACCATGCAGTTCTTGTCCAAAAGTTGTGACTCAATATTTTGTGCCTGGCACAGAACCAAAGTATCACTGTTTGGATAATGAAATAAAACAGAATTAAAATTAAAACTTACTATTTTTTACTTAAATTATCAATCCTTTGTTGATATTTATTTTTAAACCAAGAATCAAGATAAGGTAAATATTTGATTTGTATTTTCTTTGGTAGTTTAAAGAAGTTTCCTTGATAAATTTTACGACAATTTTTACTACCACAATGGCAGATAAAAGTACCATCGTTATCCCCATTAATAGTATAATCATAAGTGATCTCTTCTCCTTTATTAATTTTTTTATAGCATAAACCTTCCTTAAGCCTGATACAGTTTTAACATAGACATTTGGATCACAGGAATGATTAATATATTTTTCAGGAGCTTGCATTAAAACTATTTTATTATCTAAATAGTCCAAATCAAATTCATGCTGTTTTGGAGTAAGCTTTGATTCATCATTTACAATATGAGAGTCATCTATGGTAAGAATAAATTCATTTTTTTAAAATTTTCAGAGCAAAAACACCTTTCCCTTGCATTGATGAATCTTTCACAACTACATTATTCATATTTAAAAAAGTCAAAATTATTATTTTTTGCCTTGATTTTTGATTTCATTAATAGCTGCTTCCAGTTCTTCGTCAGAAGCTAAAAAACGATGAGAAGCTGCTTCTAAATTTTCATCTAATTCATAGATTAAAGGAATTCCAGTTGGAATATTAAATTCAGTAATTGACTCATTACTAATAGATTTATCAATAATTTTAACTAAAGCTCTTAAGCTATTACCAGAAGCAGAAATCAAAATTTTTTTACCTTCTTTAATTTTTGGGGCAATTTCTTCTATCCAATATGACAAAACTCTATCAATAGTTAATTTTAGACTTTCTCCTTTTGGTAATTCATTAACAGATAAATTTTGATAACGGACATCATTACCAGGATAATTAAGATCTGTTATTTCAACTTGAGGAGGAACAATATCAAAACTCCTTCTCCATAAATAAACTTGATTCTCTCCATATTTTGCTGCCATTTCACTTTTATTAAGTCCCTGTAAAGCGCCATAATGTCTTTCATTTAAACGCCAAGTTTTAATAATTGGTAGCCACATTAAATCCATTTGTTCCAAGGCAAGCCAAGTAGTTTTTATTGCTCTTTTAAGCATATTTGTATAAACTAGATCAAATTTTAATCCTGATTCTAACATTTTTTCTCCAGCTTTTACTGCTTCCTCTTCTCCTTTTTTGGTTAAAGGCACATCTGTCCATCCAGTAAAACGATTTTCTAAATTCCATTGACTTTGTCCATGACGCAATAAAACAAAAATATATTTATCCATATAAAACACAAAATCCAAATTTAAAATAATATTTTATTTAGTATTTGGATTTTGCTATTAATTTTTAAAGTAAAACCTGTTCAACCAATCTATTAGTATAACCCCATTCATTATCATACCAAGCAAAAACTTTAAGTAAATTACCATCTATTACTTTAGTCAAAGCTAAATCTACCAAAGCTGAAGCTTCACAGCCAACCACATCTGAGGAAACAATTGGTTTTTTGGTCACCCAAAGATAATGTTTCAGCTCTTCACTATAAGCGGCACTTTCCAGCGCTTGATTTACTTCTTCTACAGTCACGGCTCTATTGGTAATAAAAGTAAAATCAGTCATAGAAGCAGTTGGGACTGGAACTCTGATAGCTATTCCATCAAATTTATTGACTAATTCTGGGATTACTTCCGTAGTTGCAATCGCTGCTCCAGTAGAAGTAGGAGTGATATTAATTGCCCCAGCTCTTGCTCTTCTTAAATCTCTATGAGAACCATCATGAAGTTGTTGGTCAGAAGTATAAGCATGAATGGTGGTCATGGCAGCTTTTTCAATCCCAAAATTTTCTAAAATAACTTTGACTACAGGAGAAGTACAATTGGTTGTGCAAGAAGCATTAGAAATAAGACTTTGACCTTGAGCTTCAGCTGTATTAATACCTAGCACTACAGTTTTAATTCCTTCACCTTTCCCTGGAGAAGCTAAAACCACTCTTTTCACTGTATTACCCAAATGTTTGGACATTTCTTCGGCTTTTTCAAAAGCTCCGGTCGATTCAATCACAGTTTCCACACCATATTGAGACCAAGGAATTTCTTCTGGATTACGAGTGGTGCTTACAAAAATTCTCTTACCATTGATAACCATAAAATTACCATCAACCTCTACACTTCCAGCAAATCGGCGATGCAAAGAATCAAATTCAAATAAATGAGCCCAGCCTTTCACATCCATACTTGGAGAAGCATTAATAATTGGCACTTCAATCTGATCACCATACTTTTGCATAATGACTCTCAAAGCTAAACGGCCAATACGTCCAAAACCATTAATTCCTACTTTAATCATTTTTAAAATGTCATTTCGAGAAAAATGAAATTTATTCTTTGTCATTCTCGCGTATGCGGGAATCTATATAAATAACTCAATATTCTTATAGATTCCGGATAAGACAAAAGTCTTTACCGGAATGACAATGTTATTCTTTTTTTACTCGAGATAACAGGGCAGAAATTTTATAAAAATATTTTCCTAACTACTAACATCATAGCAAACTTGACAAAGAAAAAGAAGAAGAAGAAAATATAGTATATGGCAGCAAATAATGAAACTCAATATAGAAGCGAAAATCTCTATGAATTAGAAAATTTTTACATAGAAGGAATAGAAGATATTCTGGAAACAGGAAACGACCCAAATTGTTTGGAAGCTGTTATAAACTTTCACAAATTATTTATCTTACAGCAAAGAAGATCTAAACTTATCGAACAAATCAAAACTAATCATGATGATGATGATTTGTTAGCTCAAAGTGATTTGAGAATTTGTGAACATGAAATTGCTATATTAAAGACAGAAATTTTTAAAGCATTTAATATTACAAGTCCTGAACTATATAAAGATGTTTATGGAAAAATTGCGAAATTAATATATGAATTAGAAGAAAAAATGGATACAAACAGAGACTGGAGAGCTATAAAAGCAAGAATTGCCTCTCAAACAATGGCAATATTAAATGTAAGTGGTTTAGAAAGTTCAATATCTCCTATTTAAAAAAATACAATTTTTCTATTTTCTCAATTCTCCTCTGATATTTTTCTTCCCCAGAAAATTTAGTCTTTAAAAAAGTTTTTACTAGCTGAAAACATTTAAATTTGTTAGTGTAATCAGCAGCCACACACAAAACATTGACATTATCATCTTTGACAAAACTTGCCACTTGTCTGTGGTTAAACCCAAGGCAAGCTCTAATACCTTTAATTTTGTTGGCGGCAATACAAACTCCAGCACCAGAACCGCAAAAAAGTACACCTTTATTATCAGCTTGTTCTAACACTTTTTGGCTTAGACTATGAGCAAAATCAGGGTAATTATCATTTGAGTTAAATTCATAAGCTCCCAAATCTTTAAACTTAATTTTTTTGGCGATCAACCAGGCTTTCAATTGATTTTTGAGTTTATATCCGCGATGATCGGTGGCTAAATAGAGCATATCTAAAATAAAAAAACTTAAATATGACCGCTCCGCGGACTAAAAGTCCGCGGTGTCTAAGTCTTAATCTTTATTCTGATTTTTAACGTATTTAATGACTTCTCTTAATTCTCTCTGTCCTACTGTCCCTACAAAGTATCCCTCTGACCAAAAGCCATCTGA
>JAAZND010000114.1 GCA_012798485.1 Candidatus Beckwithbacteria bacterium
AGTGTCATGCCTTCCAAAACACCCTTGCGAACAACTGCATCACGAGCAGCGCGAGCGGCAAGTCTGGCTTTGGCGGCAAGATAAATTTTTTCAATAATTTTTCTAGCTTCTGAAGGATGCTCTTCAAAATAAACATCCAAGGCATCTTTAAAAACTGAATACACGGCCTGTTGAGCTTCATTATTGTTTAATTTGGTTTTGGTCTGAGATTCAAATTGAATATCAGCTGCCGGCATTTTGATAAAAACCACAGCAGTTAAACCTTCTTTGAGATCATCACTAGTAATTTCGACCTTGCCATTTTTATCAAGCATATCATTAGCTTTCATATAATCTTTGATCGCGCGAGTTAAAGCCATCCTAAATCCAGTAACGTGAGTGCCTCCATCTGGAGTGCGAATGACATTGGCAAAACCAACTACATTTTCATTAAAATTATCAGTATATTGCATGGCTACTTCGACTCCGATTGGTATTACCCCTTCAGCTTGACCTTTAGCATGAATAATTTCATGAATTGGTTTTTTATTAAGGTTTAAAAATCTGACCAATGATTTGATCCCGCCTTCAAAATAAAAATGACATTCCTCCTTGGTTCTTTCGTCAAAAAGATGGATTTTGATCCCAGCCATGAGATAGGCTCTTTCTCTCAAAGTGTCTTTGATTCTTTTGTAATTAAAAGTGGTGGTTGAGAAAATACTGGCATCAGGTTTGAAATAAGTAGTTGTTCCCTGAGTTAAAAATGGGACATATTTAGTCGAATAAGAAGTTTGTCTTTCTGCTTGAGTTAAAGGTCGAACTTTTTCTTTGGGTTTACCAATGTTGTATTCCTGCATGTAAATTTGGTTATCTCTTCTGACCTCCACTCTCATATCTGTAGATAAAGCGTTGACAGCTGAAGCACCAATCCCATGAAGTCCTCCAGAAGCCTGATAAGCTCTAGCATCAAATTTACCCCCAGCATGAAGCTGAGTCATGGTAACTTCTAGTGCTGAAGCTCCAGTTTTAGGATGAATATCCACAGGAATACCACGACCATCATCAGACACTAAAGCTCCTCCATCAGCTAAAATGATGACATAAACATCTTTGGCAAAACCAGCAATAGCTTCATCAAGGGAATTATCAACAATTTCAGCCAGTAAGTGATGTAAACCTCTTTCGTCAGTAGAACCAATATACATTCCTGGCCTTTTACGGACTGGTTCAAGACCTTCTAAAACTTGGATATTGGCGGCTGTATAATCAGACATTGCAGACATTTTTTTAAAGAATTTAATCCGTTAACTGGCGGAAAAAATTTAGAAATTTTTAAATTAAAAATCATACCTAATTTTTGAAAGGTACCTGACTAGGATACTAGATTTGGGAGAAAAATTCAAGCTTTAATGAAGGAGAAATAACAAAAATTTTAATTTTCTTCTACTGGCTCGGCGATCACAAAAAAGCGATTGACATCAAATAAACCACTACAGGTATACATGGTTAAACGGTTTTCTTTCGCCTCAATTGGCCATAAATCCTGATTGCTGGTCTGGAAAGCATCAATCACTTTATAATGTTTTTCTTGCCATTGATTTTTTAAAATAATTTCACTCCCCTGCCCTAGCTGGATAATTTTGCCAAATTTTGAAAGGTCGTTATGGGCATATAGAATCATATTGCCTGATTTCAGATCACCAGAATTTTTAAGCCAGGAAACTGCATTGTCATAAATTTCCCAGTTATTAGCAGAAACTGAAGCTTCTTTGATTTCCATTTTTAAATCAAGGATGGGAATTTCGATACTTTGAGGTTTATCATTGGGAAGAATCAAGTTTGCTTGAGTGATTTTGACTTCTTCTTTCTGGTTTATTTTTTCCCAAATATGAGGTATAAAGGCAAAAAGTAAGGCTCCAATTAGA
>JAAZND010000115.1 GCA_012798485.1 Candidatus Beckwithbacteria bacterium
AAAGTCTGTAACATCAACAAAGAATAAGCTCTTAGCTCTATGGCAAAATAGATAAAAATAGGATTAAAAATAATCAAACTAAGGTATAAAAACTGGGAAGCTAAATTTTCTTTAATTTTTAAATAAGCATATAGTTGCTTTCTTAAAGAAAGTAAAATCAAAATAAAAACTAAACTAAAAATTAAAGGCAATAAACGCATAAAAAACAAAGACTGACTAATCATCATCCAAAAATGCAGTAAAACATAAAATAAAGGAGGCGTAAAATCATGAGTTGTCACTCTAATAATCTCAGAAATTGGTAACTTTGATAAAAAAAAGGAAAAAGCTTCATCTCTCCAGGCTACTTTAAAAAACGATAAATAACTACAGAGCGCGATAAATAAAACTAAAAATAATACTTCTGGCAAATATTGCTTTATTTTCATAAACTTTTGATACAATATAGATAGTTTTTCTACATAATTATGCAACAACTTAAATTGATTAAAACCACTAATCCTGTTGAAATTAAAAATGAATTAGATTTTTTATTGAAAAATCAAAAGAGCTCAAGTCTTATTAAGATTAATTTTTTTCTTTTGCTCTTTGTCTGGATTCTCTATTTTATAGCTTTTAATTTTTTTCCTCCTGAATTCCCTTTATTTTACTCTAAACCATGGGGACAGGAACAATTAACTAATACGAAAGTTCTTCTTATTTTACCAATTATTCTCACTTTTGTGACCGTTATTAATACTCGGCTTGCAAGTATTTTTTTTAAGAAAGAGAACCTGCTGAGTTTAATTTTTCTTGCCAACCAGCTAATTTTTACCCTTTTAACCTTAATTTATTTTATTCAAATGATACTTTTATTATTATAAAGTAAACATATGATTAATTTTAATCTTTTCCCTTTGTTGCTTTCTCTCTTACTTAGTGCGCTTATTAATCCTCTTGTGATTTTTCTTTATCAAAAAAAAGACTGGCTTGATGACCCTCAAAAAAACAAACACCCTAAGGTTATTCATGAGAAAGCTGTTCCAAGAGGTGGCGGCATTGCTATTTTTTTAGCAGTCCTAATTTCTTGTTGTCTCTTTCTCCCAATTGATAAACATTTGCTTGGTATTTTAGTTGGGGCTTTAGTTTTAACTTTTGTGGGTATTCTTGATGATATTTATGATTTAGATCCTAAATTAAGATTAATCATGGGCTTTTTAGCTGCAGCAATTGTAGTTGGTTCTGGAATCGGTATTGCTTATATTTCTAATCCTTTAGGCAACTCCATTATTGACTTGAGCAATCCCAGGATTAATTTTAATTTTTTAGGACCTCACTCTATCTGGATATTGGCTGATATTTTTGCTCTCCTCTGGATTGTTAGCTTGATGAACTTTATCAACTGGTCTAAGGGACTTGATGGTCAGCTTCCAGGAACTGTCAGCATCGCTGCCTTAACTATTGCTTTACTTGCTGGTAAATTTTCAGCTGATATTACTCAATGGAATACACAAACCTTAGCCTTAATTATTTGTGGCGCTTTTTTGGGACTTTTAATTTGGAATATTTATCCTCAAAAAATTATGCCAGGCTATGGAGGAGGCAGTCTAGCTGGTTATTTTCTAGCAGTTCTTGCCATACTTTCTACTACCAAAGTTGGAACGCTAATGATTGTCTTGGGTATTCCTCTTGTTGATGCTATTTATGTGATTTTAAGAAGAATTATGGCAGGGAAATCCCCATTATGGGGAGACACAAGACACTTACATCACACACTTTTAAAGCTAGGGTGGAGTAAGCAAAAAATTGCTTATTTCTATTGGTTTATTACTGCTATTTTGGGAATTTTGGCTCTTAATTTGAATAGTCAACAAAAATTCTATACAATAATTCTGATTATCATTGCCTTTGGCATATTTTTAATATGGATCAGACATTATATTACCTCTTCATCTGCGCAAGACCGCGACAATGGCTCAAAAATATAAGCCTTTTTACTGGAATTATTTTTTCTGGATGGTTATTTATTGGAGAAAAATTTCTAGCAGTTTGTTGGGCATTTCTCATTTTTTCTTTACTTGCTTCAGCTGTTTACATTTTAAATGATATTATTGATGCTCCACAAGACAGACTGCATCCGATCAAAAAACATAGACCTATTGCCAGTAACAAATTACCTATTCCAGTAGCTATTTTTGCCTTTATTTCTCTAATTCTAATTGTCTTATTTTTGTCTTTTTCTATCTCATTCTTCTTTTTCTTTTTAGTCTTAGTCTATTTAATCTTACAAATTGCTTATACTTTTTGGCTAAAAAGAATTAATATTTTAGACGTAATGACTATCGCCAGTGGTTTTATTTTAAGAGTTTACGTTGGGGCTGTAGCTATTAATAGCCATATCAATTCATGGCTTCTTTTATGTATTATTTCTTTTGCCTTGTTTTTAGCTATCGGAAAAAGAAGAAGTGAAAAAACAATTTTAGAATCACATTTAGAAAGTAAACCCAGAGAAGTCTTATCTCATTATCCTGATAATTTATTAAATATTTATACCGCTATGTTTGCTACCACCACTTGGCTTAGTTATGCTTTATTTACTTTCCAGCAAACTATTTATATAGAAAGAGGGCAAGTCTTAACCTTTATGTCTTTTTTACCTAAAACATTTATCAATCAAAAATTACTAATGTTTACTATTCCTCTAGTAATTTATGGAGTAATGAGATATTTACAGCTAATTTACGACCGCAATCAAGGAGAATCTCCAGAAAAAGTTTTGTTAGCCGATAAACCTCTTTTATCAACAGTTTTTTTATGGGGGCTATTTACAATAGCTATTCTCTATTTTATTTAATCTTCAATTAACTTGACGTATTTAGCACTCACCCAACCTTTTTCCTCTGTATCAAGTTCAATTTGATACCAACCACTCTCATTACTATCTAAATATTTATACTTATCGCCTGGATAAATTTTTTTAATAATATTATCTTCTTTGGTGTTAGCTTCTTTTCTCACATTAAGCCAACCTGTTGGTGTTTCCTGTACTAAAACATATGGAGGTTTTAAATCAGCTCCCACGGTTTCCTTTGTCTCTTCTTCTGTTGGTTTCAAGGTATCTTCCTCTTCTTTATCTGTGATTATTTTTCCACTTTCTGTTGCTATTTTGTTTTCTTGTTGAATTAAAGCAGTATTTTTAGCAAGTTGAACACTGGCAGTTAATTTATAGCCTTGAATCAAATTGGTATTAAAACTTTTATCTATATATCCAGGCGAAGAAACCAAAATAGTGTGATCAGCTGGAGAAACATTATCGACAGTAATAGGCGAAAAATCTTTTGGTTCTCCATCAACACTTACAATTGCGCCATCTGGAATCGTCACAACCAAAAGATTTGTTTGATCTTTCTGCGTAGCTTTTTCCATCGAAAGCACATAACCACTGGATGTCTCAAAAGTTTCTCCCAGTTCTCTAGAAACAACTGTCATTACTCCAGGAACTAGCTTAATCTGACTTTCCCAAGTATTACCGACACCGCTTTCTGGAATTAATTTTAAAGTATAATCTCCAGGTTTTATTTTTTCATCAAAAAAAGGTGTAGCTCCAAGATATTTGCCATCTAGAAAAACCGTCGCTTTGGGAGTTGATTTAATACTAAGACCAGCATTTCCTTGAGCGTTTAAAAAGGGAATGGAACATGCTGAAAAGAAAAAAGCAATAATTATGAAGAAAAAAAAATTAATTAAACTGTTTTTCATAGTTTAAAGATAGCAAAACTTTTAATAAAACTCAATTGCTGATAGAATACATTATATACTTTCTATCTGATAGAAAAGATAAATGGCCTGATGGCGGAGTGGTTACGCAGCGGTCTGCAAAACCGTTTACTCGAGTTCAATTCTCGATCAGGCCTCAATTAAAATTAGAAATATAATTAGATGAAAAAATTTTTAAACCTAATCCAGGTATATCAAAAATTCATTTCTCCAGCTCTAATTTTAATTTTACTCTCTCTTAGTTTTAGGTTTTTTTACTCTCTTACTCATATTAGTTTAAGCCAGGACGTAGCCAGAGATTTATTTATTATGAAAGATCTGTATCAAAAAGGACAAATCTTTGTAGCTTACGGACCAAAAGCGAGTGTGGGTAATTTCTACCTACCTCCTTTTTATTATCAGCTCCATTATCTTGTTTCTTTAATTACTAATTTTAGCCCGGTGATAATGAAATATCTGATTACTTTGGTTGAAGCTTTCACTCCTTTGCTCCTTTTTTTGATTTTAAAAAAAATCACTTATGAAAGAAATGCTTTTTTCTCGAGTTTAATCTATATTTTTGCTAGCTTTCCCACTATTTTTGGGACTTCCGAATGGAATCCAAATATGATTCCTTTTTTATCAACTTTAACTTTATTTTGTCTTTTAGAGTATATTTTGAAAAATAAAAAAATAGCTTTAATAATTGGTTTAATTGCTACCACTATCGCTATCCACCTACATTACCAAGCTGTTGTCTTAATTCCTTTTGTTTTTATTGTTTTTTGCTGGAGCATAATAAAAAGAAAAACTGATTTTAAATATTGGCTAATCGGCATTTTTTTAAGTTTCCTAACTTTTGTCCCTTATTTTTATACTGAGTTAAATAATAATTTTACTAATACTAAAAATATTTATTTCTTTTTTGCTCAGGAACATAGCAAATATTTTGACAGAGTATCTAAAGTTAACTATGTTTTTAACTTTTTCCCAGAATTTATTGAAAAAATTCTGATTGGTAAAAACGTTAATTATAACTTTTTTGGGAAAATCATTTTTTATTTAGGGATGATTGTTCTAAGTTTTACAGCTTTGGTGAAAAAGGATAAAACTAGCCGCTGGATTTTAATCTATTTCACTTCTATTTTCGTTATGCTTAGAATTTATAAAGGGGATAAGGTTGAGTTTTACTTAAGTACTTTATTTATCTTACCTGTTATTTTAATTTCCTATATTTTTTATTTAAAAAAATACCAAGTTTTAACTTATATTTTTATCTTATTTATAGCCTATTTTTCTGGCAGTTATCTTGGAAGTAACAAAAATTACAATGAGATAAAGGATGTCAAAAATATAATGCACTCTATTGATCAGGTTGCGAAAGGGAAAAACGTTAGGTTAAGTTTTTATAATGATGATTTTGTTAATACCTTTGCTTATGGTTTTAATGAATACACTCAAACTAAAATTGATAAAAATAGTTTATTAATCGTAGAAATATGTGATAAAGAAAAAAAATGTTTTCACCATGGAAAAAAGATTTCTTATTTAAATAATAAAATTTATACCTATAATTATTTTTTAAAATCTTTAGGTGGGGGTTCTCAATATTTAGCCGAAATTAAAACTGATCCAAATTACAAATATAATATTTATATTTCTTCCATAGCGGTCGAACCAAAAGGGTTGGAGCAATACAACTACCTAATTGAAAAGAAATTTAATTATGGATCAGATTTTCTGCTTCAAGATATAATTTATTGACTTTTCAGTCTTTTTATGATAAGATAATTCCTTGTAAAAAGCAAAAAATGCTTTTTCGTACTTTTTTTAGTACTTTTTAGAAATTTAAAATTAAGCTCTAAATTAGACAGGGAGAATCAAAATTAAAAAATTTTGATTTTTCCTCTATCAAAAAAGATAGTTTTAAATTTCCCTTTCCAAGCGAAAAGCTTGTGGCATGAGTAAACACACTAAAAAAGAATCTTTTTGGCAAAAAAAATGTTTGCCAATCTTAAATTTTATTTATAAAATCATCGCTTTTTCTCTTAAACAACTAATGGCTCTTTTAGTTAGTGGCCCTTATGTTGTTTATAAGCTTTTATTCCCTCAAAAAAGATTACCTTATAAAAGTCATCCTTTTTCTAAAATCTCCAGACATATTCTGGAAAGTAGAAAAGCTAAAAGATTTATTGGCGTTAATTTAGCCATAACAGTTTTAGCCCTTACTTTAATTCAAGCTATTTTTGGCACCCAACCTACTTTAGCTCAACCTGACTATTTTACTCAAGGACAGGAAGAAATTGCTCAGATTAAATCTACCTATATTATTACCACGGAAAAAACTTTTAAACAACCTGTCGCTGGTTATATTTCTCAAGGATTTGTAGCTGGTCATCCTGGAGTTGATATTGCTGGTAATGATAATAGATTAATTTATCCTATCGCTCCAGGCAAAGTGGTTTTAACCGAATTTAGCGATCAAGGTTATGGTAATACTGTCGTTATTGATCATGGTGATAATATCTTTTCTCGCTATGCTCATTTATCTTATCTCAATGTTTATAATGGTGAAGAAGTGAACCATGAAACAAATATTGGTGCTGTTGGTAGTACTGGTTGGTCAACCGGCTATCATCTACACCTTGAAACTTATCAAGATGGCATCGCGGTTAATCCTTTTAACTTTATTCCTCAGGAATATCCTTATACTTACGTTGACATGTCTGCTAAATAAAAATTTGTAGTATCATATTGCTATGAATCAATTTATTAACCTTAAAAAATATATTGAGATGGGGGAATATGAACCTCAAGTTTTATCTCAATTTGAAGAATTCAATAAACTCAGCCCACATTTGCAATGGGAACTAGTCAGACAGGCAATTAAAAACCGTTGGGTTATTTTACAGCTTCGCTGGGCAGATACAGCTAACCAGCTCGATTATAGTAAGAAACCACACCTTAAAGAAACACAAAAAGGCATCCAAAGGCAAATGAAACAATTACAACTTGATGAAGAAAGATTAGATTTGTATTACTCCAAATTAGTTTAGATAAAAAAAGTCCCGCTTGAAAGCGGGACTTTTACTAATCACTAAAACCTATATCTTCCTAAGCTTACATTCCCATTGGCATACCACCACCCATTCCTCCTGGCATCATAGGCATTTCTTTTTTCTCTTCTGGTTTATCAGCCACTAAGGCTTCGGTAGTAAGTACTACTCCTGCAACAGAAGAAGCATTTTGCAAAGCTGTTCTGACAACTTTGGCTGGATCAAGCACTCCCATTTTGACTAAATCACCGTCTTCCATAGTTTTTACATTAAATCCATAATTAGGGTTTGTATTCTTCTCAATTTCTCCAACAATATAAGCCGCATTGCCTCTAGCATTAGATATAAGTTTAATTATTGGAGCTTCTAGAGAATGAAAAACAATAGCTGCCCCGTTATTTTTAAACTTTCTACTAACACCCAATCCCAAAACTTTATTTTCATTCTTAGATTCCTCGATTACTAAAGCTTTTCTAGCTCTTAACAATGCTACTCCACCACCAGCAACTACTCCTTCTTCTACAGCAGCT
>JAAZND010000116.1 GCA_012798485.1 Candidatus Beckwithbacteria bacterium
AAGAAAGAACTGCTAAGTTTGCAGAAAAGGTTATTGTATTAAATTATTAAAAATAAATCCGATTAACAAAAGAATTATTGAACAATTAGTGGGTTCATCGGGATCTGTTGGGGCAAATTATTGTGAAGCCAATGAGGCTGAAAGTAAAAAAGATTTTATTCATAAAATTAGCATTGCTAAGAAAGAAATTAAAGAAACTAAACATTGGTTAAGATTATTAGCTAAATCAAATCCAGAAATTAAATTGGAAATAGAAAATTATGGATTGAAGCTCAAGAATTGTTATTAATTTTTTCAAAATCTATAAATACAAGTAGAGGAAAATAGTTTTAATATTGATTGAATATTGAATGTTAATTATTGTTTATTAATATGCTTCTTTCAATAATTATTGTCAGCTATAATACTAAAAAACTTTTAGAAGACTGTTTGCAGTCTTTATTTGGGTTTAATCAAAGTAGAGATTTTGAAGTAATTGTAGTTGATAATGCTTCTAATGATGAAAGTATTGAAATGTTGAAGAAAAAATTTAAACAAGTGAAAATTATTGAAAATAAACAAAATTTAGGTTTTGGAAAAGCTAATAATCTTGGAGTTTGCCAAGCTGCAGGACGATATGTTTTACTTTTAAATTCTGACACAAGATTTAAAGATGGAGTAATTGATAAAATCATAAACGAAAGATTACATCATCAATCTTTAAAAAATAAAGTTTTAGGCATTAAGCTTATAAATGAAAATGGAACTATTCAACCTTCGGTTGGTTTTTTTCCTAACTTTACAAGAATTTTAATGCAAATGTTTTTTCTTGACGATCTACCTTTAGTTAAAAACTTTTATAGACCTTATCAACAAAATAATTTAGCTTTTTATCAAACTAAACAAAAACCAGATTGGGTGACAGGAGCTTTTTTTCTTATTTCAAAAGATAATTTTAATAAAGTCCAAGGTTTTGATGAGCATATTTTTATGTATGGAGAGGAAGTAGATTTATGCTTTCGTTTGCAAAAAGTAAAAGTCGAAGTAGAATTTAATCCTGCTTGGGAAATTTATCATTTAAAAGGTAAATCATCTCAGGATGGATTTGAGGCTGCAGTTTTGGGAGAATATAAAGGATTAGTGACTTTTTATGAGAAACATTATTCTGGTAAAATGAATTATCTAAAATTTATTTTGAAAATTGGAGCATTAATAAGAATTTTACTTTTTAGCTTTTTAAATAAAGAAAAAGCTAAAGTTTACCAGAAGGCTTGGAAGATTATTTAATTATTTATGTGAATAGAAATTTATTTATTATTTTTATAGATTCCCGCTTTCGCAGGAATGACAAAAATGTTTTATGCAAATCAAAAAAATTTTAAAATTTATTGATAATAATCTTTTATTTGGTTTATGTTTATTTTTACTGGCTTTTATCCCTTTGTATCCTAAATGGCCACTTTTTGACATTCTTGAAGGATATAATGTCAGAATTAGACTTGAAGATTTTTTGGTTTTACTGACTTTTATTATATGGTTTGTTTATGTTTTGAGAGATAAAATTAATCTTAAAAAGATTCCTCTTTTGAAACCGATTTTGCTTTATATCATTGTTGGTTTTGTTTCAATTTTATCAGCTCTTTTTATTACTAAAACCGTCTTTTTTGACACCTATCAAATTCTAAAAGTATTTTTACATTGGTTTAGAAGAATAGAATATTTCTCCCTTTTCTTTGTTTATTTCAGTGCTATTTATGATAAGAAGCAAATTAAAGCTTATCTCGCCATTTTGGTAACGACGATTATCGGGGTGACTACTTATGGTTTTGGGCAAAAATATCTTTATTGGCCGGCTTACTCAACCATGAATAGAGAGTTTTCTAAAGGCATTAAACTTTATCTTTCAGAACACGCTCGGGTTTTGTCCACCTTTGCTGGACATTATGATTTAGCGGCTTTTGTGATGATGACCTTGATCTTTTTACTGGTTTTGCTATTTATGACCAAGAATAAATGGCTAAAATTTTTCTTAGGGATAATTACTTTTTTAGAATACTGGATTTTAATTTTGACTTCCTCTCGTACTTCTTTTTTAGCTTATCTTGGTGCTTTGACAATTGTTTTCTTTTTACTTGCTTTGAAAAAATCCTGGAAATGGGCGATTCCTCGTTATTTCTTAGTTTTTTTTATCTCCATGATTATTATGTTAAGCCTTGGAGACTTGTCTGACCGTTTTGCTCAAGTGATTCATGTGGAAGATTTTAAAAATAATTTTCACAGAGCTTTAAATAATCTGATACCAAAACCTGAAAACGGAATTGCCATAGATGATATTTCAGAAGCTTCCAATGTTATTGCTATGTCTGATGTGCCTCCAAGTACAATTAAGCCTAAATTACCTGCAGATGTCACTTATGCTCCACCAATTGAGATTCCTATTTTAGCGTCAGAAAGTAGTGAAGCTACAGCAGCTAGTGGTGCAGCCTATACTTACACTCCTAGAACTTTTTCTAATTTTGCGCAAAAATATGGACTTTCTCTTGGGATTCGTTTTGATGTGTTGTGGGTTAATGCCTTGAATGCTTTTATGTATAATCCAGTGCTTGGTACTGGCTATTCCACTTTGGTCAAAGCTACAGTAAATGAACGTACTACTGCTGAATCAACAGATAATGATTATCTGCGGGCTTTGGGAGAAACCGGGATTTTGGGTTTGGCAGCTTTTCTCTTTATTTTTTATGTTATTTTAAAATTGTTGTATCAAGCTTTTAAAAAGACTTCGAATGAATTTTATTATTCTTTGTTTGCAATTGGGATTGCCATGACTTTAGGACTTTTAATAAATGCCACTTTAATTGACGTTTTTGAAGCTTCCAAAGTAGCTTACTTTTTCTGGTCAATGATTGGGTTTTTCTTAGCTTTAGTGTTTTTAGTTGAGAGAGAAGATAAGAAAAAAGAGAGCAAAATCAAAAAATAATTTATGAAATTTAAGCGGGAAATTTTATTTTTATCTTTAATTGTTTTATTGGCTTTGGTTTTACGTTTGTATCGTATTACTAATCCGGTTGGTGATTGGCATGCTTTTCGTCAGGCTGATACTGCTTCAGTGACTTTACAATATGTCAAAAATGGCATTGATCTTCTTAAACCTACTTATCTAGATTTATCCAATATTCAGTCTGGGCAAGATAATTTGATGGGTTATCGTATGGTGGAATTTCCTTTGATCAATGTCTTAATTGCACAAATTATTTTATTTTTCCCAATTTTGCAGTCTATTGATGGCTTGGTTTTGCTAAGCCGTTTGTTTGCTATATTTTTTTCTTTGGGGACATTAGTTAGTCTTTATTTTTTAACTAAAGAATTATCTGGCAAAAAAGTGGCTTTGCTGACTGCTTTTAGTTTTGCCGTTTTGCCTTATTCAATCTATTACTCAAGAGTAATTTTGCCTGAACCTTATTTTTTGTTTTTTAGTACTTTTTCTATTTTGCAATTTCTATTTTATCTTAAGACCAAAAAACTCAGCCATTATTTATTATCTTTAACTATTTTAGCTTTGGCTTTTTTATTAAAACCTTTTGTTGGATTTCTGGTACCGGTATATTTTGTCTCAATTTATTTTTACCAAAAAGATTTTTATAAAGACTGGAAAATTTATCTATTCCCTGTGTTGGCGCTAGCGCCGCTGTTATGGTGGAGACAATGGATTTTACAGTTTCCGACAGGAATTCCAGCTTCAGATTGGCTTTTGAATGGGAATAAGATAAGACTACGACCGGCTTGGTTTCGCTGGTTGTTTTATGAAAGGTTAATTAAATTATTTTTGGGTTTTTCTGGCACTATTTTTATTCTAGCCAATTTGACCAAATTTAAGAAAGACTTTTGGATTTATTTGTCTTGGTGGTTGGGGATTTTGCTTTACTTTATCGTAGTTGCAACTGGAAATGTGCAACACGACTATTATCAGAATTTGGCTTTACCGATTCTTTCCATTTCTTTAGGACGAGGAATTTATTATTTTTATGAAAAAGCAAAAAGCAGTTTGAAAGACCAAAAAATAGCGGCTATTTTATTGACAATTTTGCTTTTTGGCTCTGCTTGGTATTTATCTTGGGAGCAAGTAAAAGGTTATTTTAATGTTAATCATTGGGAATATGTTAAAGCTGGGAAAAAAGCCAATGAACTTTTGCCAGTTGACGCTAAAGTGATTGCTCCGGCCATGGGCGATACGCAATTTCTTTTTCAAACTCAAAGACAAGGTTGGCCCATAGGTTATGAAATTAGTAAAAAAATTGCCAATGGGGCTCAATTTTACATCTCTACTTCTAATGATGATGAAAGAAAAATGCTTTTACAGTATTGCAAACTTTTTTATGAACAACCTGAATTTATGATTATAGATTTAAGGAATTGTACTGATTTAAAAGATTAGTAATTAACTATAAACTGTCATCCTGAACTTGTTTCAGCATCTTTTCGAATAATTGTTTTTATAGATCCTGAAACAAGTTCAGGATGACATATTTTATGAAAATATTGATGCTGACACCATATTTACCATATCCCCTGCTTTCTGGTGGGCAAATTCGCACTTACAATCTGCTTAAAAATCTTAAAGATAAACATGAAATTACTTTGTATTCTTTGATTAAAAATGATGAAGAAAAAAAATATATTCCAGAGCTTAAAAAGTTTTGTAAAAAAGTGGTTTTACTTAAACGCACCAAAAATCCATGGAATTTACGTAATATTTTCTTGGCTGCTTTTACCACTTATCCTTTTTTAGTAACACGTAATTTACCTTTTTCTGGAAAAAAACAAATTGAAGAGGAGTTGCAAAAAGAAAAATTTGATCTTATCCACGCCGAAACTTTTTATATGATGCCTAATATTCCTCAACCACAAATCCCGGTTTTGTTAGTTGAACAGACAATTGAATATCTGGGTTATCAAAGTTATGCTAAGGAAACAAGTTTTTGGCCTATTAAACCCTTGCTTTATTATGATATTGCTAAAATTAAATATTGGGAGCAGTATTTTTGGAAGACAGCAGACAGATTAGTAGCTATGTCTGAGGAAGACAAAAGTTTTATTAAAAATGAAATTGGCAATATTTCTGAGATTGATGTGGTAGCTAATGGTGTTGATATGGATTTTTTTGAAAAAACTAAAAAAGAACAACCAAAAGATCCGACTGTTTTATTTGTTGGTACTTTTAAATGGCTGCCAAATGTGGATGCCGTCACTTTTTTAGTCGAAAAGATTTGGCCTCTTATTATTGCCAAATTGCCAAAAGCTAAACTGCATATTGTTGGTTTTTCACCTAATAAAAAAATTTTAAGCTTTGAAAAGATTTCTTCAATTACTGTTTCGGGAGGAGTTAAAGATATTAGGCAAGCCTATGGCAGTGCTCATGTTTTATTGGCGCCTGTACGCAGTGGCAAAGGAACCCGTTACAAGGTTCTGGAAGCGATGGCCACAGGTTTACCGGTAGTCGGAACATCATTAAGTGTGGAAGGTTTAGGCATTATTAAAGGGCAGCATGCTTTAGTTTCGGATACAGCTGAAGGTTTAGCAAAAAAAACTTTAGAAATTTTACAGGAGCAAAAGTTGCAAAAAAAATTGGCAGAAAATGGAAAGAGATTAGTCGAAAAGAAATATGAATGGAGTGTGATTTCCGGAGAACTTGATCGAATTTATCAAAAATTAGGGAGAAAATAATATGGATTTATCAATTATTATTTTAAACTATAAAACGCGAGAAATTACTTTGGATTGCCTCAAATCAATTTTTGCCTCAGATTTAGGAAACTATCAAATTGAAGTAATTTTAGTTGATAATGCTTCCTTAGATGGCTCAGTTGAGACTTTTGCTAAAATCAAAATTCCTAAAAATATTAGCTTTGAAATTATTGAAAATCAAAAAAACTTAGGTTTTGCTGGAGGTAATAATGTTGGTCTTAAAAAAGCTCGAGGAGCATATTTATTGCTTTTAAACTCTGATGTACTCTTGCAAAAAGAAACCTTGAAAAAACAATTAGAATTTATGCAAAATTATGTTCAGTATCATGCTTCGACTTGCAAGCTTTTGCTTAAAAATGGAAAGATAGATCCGGCTTGTCATCGAGGTTTTCCTACACCATGGAATAGTTTTGCTTATTTTTCTCGCTTAGAAAAAATTTTCCCAGATAATAAATTTTTTGGTGGTTATCATCAAGGCTTTAGAAATTTAAAAGAAATCCATACAGTTGATGCTATTTCTGGAGCTTTTTTTATGATCAAAAAAGAAGCTTTGGATAAACTTGGATTTTTAGATGAAGCTTTTTTTATGTATGGAGAAGATCTGGATTGGTGTTTGAGACTAAAAAATCTTGGTTTAAAAATCGGTTTTTATCCTCAAAATCAGGCTTTGCATCTCAAAGGCTTTTCTGGCAGAGAAAAGCAAGATAAAAAGATTAAACAGAAAAGTGACCTTTATTTTTGGCAGGCAATGAAAATTTTTTACCAAAAACATTATGAAAAACAATACTCAAGTTTTTTGAACTTTTTGATTTACCAAATTCTCAATTATAAAATTAAACAGTTTAGCTAATGAGTTGCGATTAATTAGCTAATTAAAATTGAAAAATATTGGTATTGATTGCCGTTTTTGGGGAATAAAACACGCCGGTCTTGGCCGCTATACCCGAGAGTTAGTTTTATCGATTTTAAGACAAAATCAGGATTTTGCTTTTACACTTTTTTTTCAAAAAGGTGATTTTGGGCAAGACCAAAAACTACTTAAAAACCATAGAATTGTAGAAGTAGAAATTCCTCACTACTCACTTAAAGAACAATTATTTTTTGGACAAATTGTTGATCGTCAAAAATTAAACTTCGTTCATTTTATGCATTTTAACGTACCGATGTTTTTACAAACTCCATTTGTTGTTACCATTCACGATCTTATTAAACACTTTTTTAAAGGTAAGCCGGTGACTACGCGTAGTTTACCAATTTATTGGCTTAAATATGGAGGTTATCGTTTGATTATTGGCAAAGCAATTAAAAATGCAAAAGAAATTATTGTGCCTTCATATTTTACTAAAGATCAGATTACGCTTGAGTATCCAGAAGTTTTAGATGAAAAAATTCATGTGATTTATGAGGGGGTTTCATCTCCTTATGATTTAAACTCAAAACTCAAAACCTAAAACAGATTTTAAATAAATATAAGATTGATTCTTCATATTTTGTTTATACTGGTTCGGCATATCCATCAAAAGATTTACCAACACTTTTGCAGGCTTTAAAAAACTTAAATCAAAATCCCTCTGTCGAATTTTCTAAAGAAAATTCGACTTCTCCCTTTAAAAAGGGAGATTCAATAAAACTTCTGATTGCTTGTGCGAGAAGTGTTTTTTGGGAAAAACTGCAAAAAATGATTCAGGAGATGAATCTTAACTCTCAAGTTTTATTGCCTGGGAGAATTCCGGATGAAGATTTAGTTGTTTTGTACCAAAATGCTGCAGCTTTTGTAATGCCATCGCTCATGGAAGGTTTTGGTTTGCCAGCTTTGGAGGCAATGGCTGTAGGTTGCCCAATTATTTCCAGTAATGCTGGCAGTTTGCCAGAAATTTATGGCAATATTGCTACTTATTTTACTGCTGGCAATAGTGATGATTTAGCGAAAAAAATGCAAGAAGTTTTAGAGCTTAATAAGGAAGAAAGAAGAAAAATTATTGATAAAGGAATAAAATATACAAAGCAGTTTAACTGGGATAAAGCGGGAAAAGAAGTTTTAAATCTTTATGAAAAAAATTAATTATGAAAATAGCCTTAGTTTATGATCGAGTCAATAAATGGGGAGGAGCAGAAAGAGTTTTACTGGCGCTTCACGAGATTTGGCCTAAGGCTCCGCTTTATACTGCAGTTTATAACCGACATACAGCTTCTTGGGCCAAAGTTTTTAAAGTTATACCATCTTTTTTAAATAGAATTTCTTTTTTTCGTAATCATCATGAAATTTTGCCTTTTTTAACGCCAATGGCTTTTAGTCAATTTGATTTTTCCCAGTTTGATGTGGTTTTATCAGTGACTTCAGCTGAAGCCAAAAATTTAACCATTGGATCAAAAACTTTACATGTTTGTTATTGCCTGACTCCAACTAGATATCTTTGGTCTCATAGTAAGGAGTATCAAAAAGAAGGTTTAAAAGGTAAAATTTTATCCATTTTTTTACCAAGTTTGCGTAAAAATGATTTACACGCAAGTAAAAAAGTTGATCAATTCTTAGCAATTTCTAATCAAGTCAAGCAAAGAATTAAAAAATATTATCAGCGTGAAAGCAAAATTATTTATCCTCCAGTTGATCTTAACTTTTCAAAACTAGATGAAAAAATTCAAGATCATATTTTCTATCTGGTTGTTTCCAGACTAGTACCTTATAAAAGAATAGATTTAGCTATTAAAGCCTGTAATAAATTATCAAGAAATTTAATCATTATTGGCACAGGAAGTGAAGAAGCAAAGTTGAAAAACCTGGCGGGGAAGACAGTTAAATTTTTGGGTTATTTGACAGATAAAGAGTTATATGGTTATTATAAGCATTGTCGCGCTTTACTTTTTCCTGGAGAGGAAGATTTTGGAATTACTCCAGTAGAAGCGCAAAGTTTTGGAGCCCCAGTAATTGCTTATGGTAAAGGTGGACTTTTGGAAACTGTGATTAATGGTAAAACCGGTTTATTTTTTTCAAAACAGACAGAAAAAAGTTTGATAGAAGCTATTTTAAAATTTGAACAAATGAAGCTAGAAAAAGAGGATTGTATTAAAAATTCACAAAAATTTAATAAATCAAGATTTAAAAAAGAAATAGAGGCAGAAATTAATCTGCTTTACAAACAATTTTTAGAGAAAAAAGGGATTATGATTTAAAAATTACTTTTAATTTTGGTCATAATTCTTAAATTTAAAAATGAATTATTTAGATCATCTTTATATTGTCGTTTTATGTGGCGGTGGCGGTACTAGAGTTTGGCCTTTATCTGTCAGTAAAAAACCTAAACAATTTTTAAATTTTTATTCAGAAAAAACTTTATATCAGGAAACGGTTGGAAGAGCTAAAAAACTGGTTTCTCAAGAAAAAATTTTTATTATCACTAATCAGAAATATGTGGATGAAATTAAACAGGAAACTCCGGAAATTCCGACAGCTAATATTATTGGTGAGCCAGAGAAAAAAAATACAGCCATGGCTATGGGTACGGCTGCCTTATACATTAAGCAAAAGGATCCAGAAGCTGTCATTATCAACTTATATTCCGATCATGTGATTACTAATGAGGATGTTTTTTTAAACACCTTAAAAATTTCTGCTCAAATTGCTTTTGAAGACAAATGTTTGATGACTATTGGAGTGACACCAACTTTTCCTCATCCTGGACTGGGTTATATCAAGATGGGTGAAGAAATTAAAAAAGAACACGATTTAACCATTACAAAGGTCGACAGTTTTAAAGAAAAGCCAGATTATGAAACAGCTAAGCAGTATGTAGAGTCTGGTAAATATTTATGGAATGCTGGTTTTTATATTTGGCGTGTTGATCAGATTTTGCAATCTTTTAAAGATTTATCTCCTAATATTTATAGCAAACTAGCTCAGTTAGAGCAAAATTTGGGTAAAAAAAATGAGACTGTAATTTTAAAAAAAGTTTATCAAGAAGTTGAAGATATTTCGATTGATTTTGCTATTTCAGAAAAATCTCCTAATCTTTGCGTTGTTCCAGGAGGTTTTGGTTGGTATGACATTGGCGGCTGGAAAGTAGTTTATGAATTGGGTAAGAAAAACGAAAATGGAAATGTGCTGATCAAAAATAAAGACGGCAAACAGGACATACCAGCAGTGAGTTTTGATGCAAAAGATAATCTGGTTTATTACTCTCATCAGCCGGTAGCTTTGATCGGCGTGGAAAATTTAGTAGTCGTTGATACAGGGGAAGGACTTTTGATTTGTCATAAGGAGAAAGCTAATGACGTTAAAAAAGTCGTGCAAGAACTTCAAGATAAAGGTTATAATGATTACGTATAAATTAAGTAGAAAGTAGTAAGTATCTGGTATTAATAAATACTGGATGGCTTAATATTTTATTTTTTGTGTTTTTAAACCAAGATTTTCTAAAGCGAATAGTTGATATTATTGTTTCATTATGTTTATTTTTATTATTTTTACCTTTCTGGATTATTATTCCAATTTTAATTAAATTGGATTCTCCAGGGCCAGTTTTTTATAGACATAGAAGAGTGGGTAAAGATGGTAAAGAATTTTGGATTTTTAAATTTCGCAGTATGGTGGAAAATGCGGATGAAATTTTACATAAGCAGGATAAAAAACTTTTACAAAAATTTAAACCCGGTGATTGGAAACTCAAAAATGATCCCAGAATTACACCACTTGGTAAGGTTTTGCGCAATTTAACTATAGATGAGTTTCCTCAACTTTTTAATGTTTTAAAAGGAGAAATGAGTATGGTTGGACCACGAGCTTATCTAAAAAAAGAGTTAAGACAACAAACCAAGAAATATCCACAAACTTATAAATATATCAAGACAATATTATCTGTAAAACCAGGAATTACAGGCGTATGGCAAACTTCAGGTAGAAATGAAATTTCATTTGATAAGCGCGCAAAAATTGATTATGATTATGCTAGGAATCATAATTTTTGGGGAGATATTATAATCTTATTGAAGACGCCTCAAGCCATGATTTCTAAATGGTAATTTTTTAGTTATAACCTTTATTTTTTTAGTAAAAGTTCAATAAAGAGGACATTATTGAACTTTCCTATGGCAGAAGATCCAAATTTACAAAAGACAGATACTCCAATTCAAGTAGCTAAACCGGAAACAGTTCAAAGTCAAGCTCCAGCTGCCGCTTCACAACTTGAAGTCAAAAAAACAGAAACTCCTGAAATGAAGCAAGTAGAAAATAAAGAAGTAAAACTTGAAACCAAAACAGAAGAAGTTAAAAGTGAAGTAACTTCTGAAACTAAAGTTGAGGAAGTTAAGATTGAAGAACCAAAGAAAGAAGAAATTAAAGCTGAAGAAACTAAGGCAGTAGAATCAAAAAAAGAAGAGGTAAAAGTCGAGGAAGTTAAAGCAGAAGAGCCAAAAAAAGAAGCAAAAGTAGAAGTTAAGAAAACAGAAAAAGTTGAATTAAAAAATGAAGTGGATCAGGCAGTAAGTGAATTAGTTGAAGAAATTCATGAAATTGCTACTGAGTTTAAACAAATTAATACAACTCCTCTTAAAGTTGAACAACCGGTTGTGCCTTCAAATCCAGTTAATGCTGTTTCGACAAATGCTCCTGTTGTAACTGCTGGAGAGCAAGTTAAAACTGAAGTTCCCACTCCTAAGCCAGCTGAAACAACTCCGGTAGTTGCTACTGCTCCAGTAGCACCAACTCCAGAAGTTAAGCCTGCTGATGCTGACAATGTAGTTGCCAGTCCTGAAGAGCAGGCAATTATTGATAATTTAATGAAAGAAGTAGGTAATATTCAACCAGCTGCTACTCAACCAGTCAAAACCTCATTATTTGCCAAAATTTTTGCTAAATTTAAAAAAGAGAAAAAGGAGGATGCAGCCGTGAAAGTAGAAGGAAATCAAGATCAAGCTAAACAGAAAAAACTACCCAAAGGCTTAAAAATAGCTTTACTTGTCTTAGGCATTATTTTAGTTATAACTTTGATTCTTGGAGGTTTAGCCTTTTTTACTGTTAAACCAATTATAAGTAAGGCTCAAAAGACTGCCACATTGGGGCAGGAAGCATATACTTTAATTAAACAGCAAAATTTAACCGAAGGGAAAGCTAAGCTTTTGGAGGCTAAAAATAGTTTGACCGATACTCAAAATGCTTACAATAAAACTGCCTGGATGAAATTTATCCCAGTTATATCTAAATACAGAGAAGATGGTGAAGACGGATTAAAGGCCGGTATGGCGGGGATTGAGGCAGGCGAAATTCTTTTGGATGCAGTCATTCCCTATGCTGATGTTTTAGGTCTTACAGGAGAAGGAACTTTTATGGGCGGAACGGTTGAAGATAGAGTAGTTAAGATGGTGGAAACTTTAGAAAAAATTGTACCCC
>JAAZND010000117.1 GCA_012798485.1 Candidatus Beckwithbacteria bacterium
GCAGTTTCAGTGGTTGAACCTGATTTGGAAATTACATCCACCACGGTTTCTTCTGGATTAAGTTGTTTGAACAATTGTCGGTATTCTTCTGGATCAGTAGTTTCACCGGCAAAGATGACATTCATGGGAGCTTGATCAGCTTCCAAAGCTTGCTTGAGCATTCTTCCGCCTAAATCTGAACCACCAATACCCAAAACAACTAAATTCTTGGCCCATTTGATTTTTTCAAAAACGATTTTAGCTGAATCTAGAATTTCTTTTTTTTTCAAAATATTGATAAATTCATATTCATGCTCAATTAATTTAGTGCTGACTCTTTGAAAAGCATCAAGTTCTTCTTTATTTACAGTTCTTTTTTTGAGGCCATTTTTACCAATATTTTCTTCAAAAAGTAGAGATTGATCAAAAACAAGTTGCATATTTAGTTATTCATGGAAGTAAATATTTTTTTAAAATTTATTTACACTTTCATGAGTCCTTAAGTTTTAATAATTTATAAATAAAATGCTGCCTACAATATACTATAAGATTTTAAAAATTGGAAAGTGAAGATTTAATTAAATTAAGGTTATAAAATTATTTTTTTGGTAAATTTTTGTTTTGATGAAAATAAAATAGAGAGATTGCCACACTCATTTTATTTGTTCGCAATGACACTTTAGATTAATAAACTGCTTCGTAATGTTTAATTTCTCCATTTTCAATGGCAATAACATCAATTCTTAAGGCAAAATTTTCATATTGAGGATTTTGAATAAGAAAAAATTGAGCAGCTTTTTGTAAATTATTAAGTTTTTTCTGGTTAACTGCCTCTTCGGGATGACCAGCATTAGGATTAGTTCTGGTTTTGACTTCGATAAAGATTAAAGTTTTTCGGTCCAAAAAAACTAGGTCGATTTCTCCAAATCTGGTGTGAAAATTCTGGGTTATAAATTGCCAGCCCTTTTCTTGTAAAAATTTTTTGGCTAAGAGTTCCCCATTTTTACCTATCTGAGTTTTTAAAGATGGCATGGGCAAAAAAAATCCGCTTTAAAAGCGGATTTTGGTTTTTATTTACTATAGTCTTGTTTAACTTTTAAGGCTGTTCTTCCGGTTCTTTTTCTTAAGTAATAAAGTTTAGCTCGTTTGACTTTGCCTTTTTTGACAACTTCGATTTTTTCTACAAAAGGAGAATCAAGAGGATAAATTCTTTCCACTCCGATTCCTGAAGAAATTTTACGAACAGTAAAAGATTTTTCGGTTTCATGACCTTTACCTTTAATCACTAATCCTTCAAAAATTTGAGTTCTTTTTTTATCTCCTTCAACAATACTTTGGAAAACTTTGACAGTATCGCCGACTTGAAATTTGGTATCTTGATGTTGTAAATATAATGACACTTTGCTTGGTTAAAACTTAAAAGCTTTAAATTTTAACTTAATCTATAAACTAAAAGTATTATAACTTGAGTATTTTAACACAAAGTTTATTAGTTTGCACAAGAGAATTTTATTGCTTTTGCTTATCTAGTGCTGCCTGGATTAGCCCTAAAAATAAAGGATGTGGGTCAAAAGCGCGGCTGATTAATTCTGGATGAAATTGGGTGCCAATAAAAAATGGATGTAATTTCTGGTCAAGTTCCAGGGCTTCAACTAATTTTCCATCAGGAGAAGTGCCGCAGAATTTTACGCCATTTTTTTCAAAAATCTCCTTATAGTCGTTGTTAAATTCATAACGGTGACGATGTCTTTCTGCTACAACTTGATTTTCTGGTAGTCGATTGCATTGATTATAAAGTTTGGAAACCAGAGTTCCCTCTTCAATTTTGCATGGCCAAGAGCCAAGGCGAATAGTGCCTCCATAATTTTTTTCTTCCAGATATTTTTTTTGGTCAGGCATGATGTGAATAATTGGATCTTTGGTATCTGGGTTGGCTTCTTGAGTATTAGCATCTTTAAGATTTAAGACATCACGGGCAATTTCGATAGCTGCCATTTGCATACCAAAACAAAGGCCAAGATATGGCACTTTATTTTCTCTGGCATATTTAATAGCGGCTATTTTGCCTTCATGTCCCCTACTGCCCCAACCTTGAGGAACGATAATAGCATTCACTTGCTTAAGTTTGTTTAATAATTCTGGAGTTTTTTCTACGGACTCACTATCAAGCAAAAGAAAATTGACTTTAGTGCCAAGTTTCCAAGAAGCATGCTTGATTGCTTCTTTGACAGAAATATAAGAATCTTCAAGATTGCCTTCCCCGCTGGAATAATATTTGCCTACAATACCGATACTAATTTCTTTATCGATTTTATTGATCATTTTATCAAGCTCTTCCCATTTTTTAATATTAGCCTCTCTTGGTTCTAATTTTAATTTTTCAAAAATAGGTTTTAAGACGTTTTGCCTTGTCAGTAAAACTGGTAAAAAATAGATCGAATCTACATTGGGGCAAGAAAAAACATATTCTTTTGGCAAGCCTGCGGAATGAGCAATTTTTTCTCTTCTTCGATCATCAATGCTGTATTCTGAACGGCATACAATCAAATCTGGGAAAATACCAAGACTATTAAGTTCAGAAATAGACATTTGCATTGGTTTGCTTTTAAATTCGCCTAAAGCAGGAGGAAAAGGGATATAGCCAACGTGTAAAAAACAGACATCATTGGGGTTGGCAGCCACCATTTTACGAGCAGCTTCAAAGAAAGCCTCGTTTTGATATTCCCCAACTGTTCCTCCAAATTCAACGATGACGATTTCTGTATCTTTGGGGAATCGATTGATAAATTCAACTATTTCTAAAGGAATATGAGGATAAGCTTCGACACAGGCACCATTATATTTCAGTTGCCTTTCTTTGGTTAAAACTGATTGATAAATTTGGCCCGCGGTAAAATAATTTTTGGCATTTAAAGGTTCCCCTAGAAATCTTTCGTAAGTGCCAAGATCCTGATCACATTCTAGACCACAATCTAAAACAAAAGTTTCTCCGTGCTCCAATGGATTCATTGTTCCAGCATCAATATTAAGATACATATCAGCTTTGATAGGGAAAACGTTGAAACTGCAGGATTTAAGAAGAGTGGCTAAAGCAGCACTTAAAGTACCTTTACCAAGTCCTGATATTACACCTCCAGAAATGAAAATATATTTAGTCTTTTGTGATTTAGTTTGCGGCATACGGTATTATCTCAAAGTTTTTTAAAAATAACAATAGTTTGTTGTATTAATCTATTTTTTTGGTAATTGTTTCACTTATACTGATAATATCTAAAAATTGATGGTCTACTTTTTCATCTTCACTGTTTATTGTATCAGTAATATAGAGTTTATCGATTAGGCTTTTCTCTAATCTTGCTTCTACCCCTTCAACAAAAAGATGATGAGTTGCTGCAACTGTAATTGTCTTAGCTTTTTGTTTTTTTAAAAATTCAGCAGCCTGGATCAAGGTTCCTCCAGTAGAAATAAAGTCATCGACAATAAGGGCATTTTTGCCTTCAATATCGCCCTCAATACCCAAGATTTGTACTTTTCCAGTTTGTAAATCTCTTTTTTTACTGATGATGACAATAGGTAAATTCATAGCTTTAGCTATAGGGATAGTTTCTTTGAGAGCACCTACATCTGGAGCCACAAGACAATCAAGGTTGTTATTTTTTAATTTTTCCACAAAAAGATTGGTAGCAGAAAGATGAATCAAGGGAAGAGAAAAAAATCCCTGAGTAGTTTCATTATGAAGATCCACAGTAATAATTTCATTTACTTTTGTGGCTTGAATAATGTCAGCAATTACTCTAGATGATAAAGGTTCACCATTTCTAAAAATTTTATCCTGAATACAATAACCCATCCAAGGAATCACAGCGGTAATTTCTTTAACTCCTAATCTTTTGAGAGCATCAACTAATAGGCAAAATTCAATAATCATTCTGTCTGGTTCTTTGGCAAAAGATTGCACGACTACGGCTTTGTGATCGATTTTTTCTTCATTAATCCAGAGGCGAATTTCTTGATTAGGGAATTTATTGATTTCGACTTTGGCTAATTTACAGTCTAAATTTTGGGCAATTTTATGAGCAAGGGGTAAATTTGATGATCCAGAAAAAACTTGCATTATTTGTTGTTAAATTGTTGTATTGTTAAATTGTTTGAAAAATTTTTAATTTTACAAATGTCAAAATCTAACAACTGGCTCCTTTTAACCTGATTATTTTAATAGATTTTTAATAAGTTTTTCAAGTTTTTTACTATAATTAACTTTGTATGGTAAAACAATTTTTTTAGGAATATCACCGCCATTGGGTAGAAGCAAAATAATCTGGTCCTGACCTAGATTTTCCTTAAACAGATTATTAATTTTTTCCAGAATAAATTTACTAGTTCCTCTTGGAATAGTGATTTCAATAGTTCTTTTTTGACTATTGAGAAAGTTCATATCACCTTCCTTAACTTCGCTGATTTGATTAACAACCAGACAAAGCTGATCTTCCCGATAGTCAATTTTACCTTCGCATAAAATGACTTTATCTTGAAAAAGCAGATTTTTACAAGTCTGGAAAGTTTTGGGGAAAATAACCATATCGATAGTTCCAGTCTGGTCTTCCAAAGTGGCAAAAGCCATTTCGCTGTTATTTTTTTTGGTAAAAACTTTTCTGATTGAAGCAATATTGCCTCCCAAAATAGCCTGATTACCGCTATGAATTTGTGGATCAATTTCATTGATCTGAAAACTGACAGCGTTTTTGATCAGCTGCATTTTTTTCAAAATTGGATTGTCAGATAAATAAAAACCTAAAAGTTGTTTTTCTAGTGCCAGTAATTGTTGCTGATCAAGTTCTTCAACTTCTGGCAGCTCATCAAGGAGTAAATTTTCCTCCTCTTCCTCTTCACCTAAATCAAAAAGTCCCACTTGTCCTGAAGCTTTTTGAGTTTGGTTTTTGATAGTCTTCTGTCTGATATTTTCATAGCCTGATAAAATTGCTGCTCTTTTACCAAATTGGTCAAAAGCGCCAACCTGAATTAAGCTTTCAATCACTTTTTTATTAACTTTTTGATTATCAACCCGGTTGAAAAAATCAGACAAAGAAATAAATTTGCCTTTTTCTTTTTTGGTATTAATAATATTTTCAATCGCGGCTTCACCGACATTTTTGATTGCTGAAAGCCCGAAGCGAATAGCTTGTTTATTGAGTGAAGTATTATCAGTTTCGATAGCAAAATTAGTTCTGGATTTATTAATATCTGGAGGTAAAACTTTAATTCCCATTCTTTTACATTCTTCAATAGCAACGGTAATTTTATCCGTATTGGCAGACTCGCAAGTCATCAAGGCAGTCATAAATTCGACTGGATAATGAACTTTCATCCAAGCAGTTTGATAAGCAATCATGCCATAAGAAACTGAATGTGATTTATTAAAACCATAACCGGCAAATTTTTCGATATAACCCCAGACTGTTTCAATGACATTTTCAGAATATCCTTTAGCTTTAGCGCCTTTGGTAAATTTTTCTTTTTCTTTTTTCATGACATCGATTTGTTTTTTACCAATAGCTCTTCGTAAAATGTCAGCTTCTCCAAGACTATATCCAGCCATAATATTGGCAATGGAAAGACATTGTTCCTGATATACGGCAATACCGTAAGTTTCTGCCAAAACTCCTTTTAAATCTTCATGAGGATATTTAATCTGATCAGGGTTTTCTTTACCGGCAATAAAATCATCAATAAGATCCATTGGACCTGGACGGTACAAGGCCACCAAAGCGGCAATATCAGAAAATTTATTCGGCTTCAAGTTTCTGGCTACCCTTCTCATGCCTGCAGACTCCATTTGAAATACTCCTGTTGTTTCTCCTTCGGAAAGCATTTTGTAAACTGCCTGATCATCCATGTCTAAGTTTTGATCAATATCCACATCTATTCCTCTTAATTTTTTAATTAAATCCAAACTTCTTTGTAAAATTGAAAGAGTTCTCAGGCCCAAAAAGTCCATTTTTAAAAGACCAATCGCATTATCATCCACATTGCAATCGAGGCCGTGCATATCATATTGAGTGACAATTTTTTCATTTTTTTCATCTTTTTGCAGAGGACAATATTCGGTAAAAGGTTTGGGAGCAACCACTAGTGCTGCAGCATGAATTGAAGCATGCCTGATATTACCTTCGACTTTCATGGCAAGATCAATGAGTTTTTTCAGTTCCGGATCTTTATATTCCTGTCGAAATTCGGTGACGGTTTCAATGGTAGTTTTGATAGATGTGCCAAAAGGGATTAATTTTGCCAGCCTGTCTGGATCGCTGTAAGGGAAACCTAACACCCGACCAATGTCTCTTATGGCTGCTCTTGCCTCCATTTTGCCAAATGTAATAATCTGAGCTACTTTGTCTTCTCCATATTTTTTGCGCACATATTCGATGGTTTCTTCTCTGCGTTCATCAGCAAAGTCCATATCAATATCTGGTGGAGTTGGTCTTGATGGATTTAAAAATCTTTCAAAAGGCAAATCATATTTGATCGGATCAATAGTGGTGATATTCAAAACATACGAAACCAAAGAGCCAGCGGCACTCCCTCTGCCTGGACCAATGCGAATGCCGTGATCTTTGGACCATTGAGTAAAATCTTCATAGATTAAAAAATAAGAAGCATAACCTTTATCAATAATCACACCAAGCTCATAATCCAGTCTTTCTTTCATACTTTCATATTTGTTTGGAAATCTAGTCTTGGCTTTTTCGTGAGTGTGTTTTTTCAAATATTCGTTTTCGTTTAATCCTTCAGGAATAGGGAAAATTGGCATGATTCTTTGACCAAGTTTGATGGAAACATTACATTTTTTAGCAAGGTCTACAGTATTTTTCACTGCCTCAGGATAATCAGCAAACAAAGAGCTCATTTCTTCTTTTGATTTGAGATAATAAGAAGGAGAATCGATCATGGACATACGATCAAGGTCTTTGACCAATTTTTTGGTTCCAATCGCAATCAGAGCATCCTGAGCTTCTGCGTCTTCTTTATTGACATAATGAATGTCATTGGTAGCAATTACAGGAATGCCAAATTTTTGCGAAAGCTGTAAAATCCCCTTATTAACTTTTTCAAAAGTCTCGGCTTCTTTGCCCTCGTGTCTCTGGATTTCAAGGTAAAAATTATCTTTAAAAAGGTCTAAAAATTTCTTCGTGATTTCTTCGGCTTTTTTGAAATCATTTTCGAGTAATGCTTGAGGAATTTCTCCTTGCATACAAGCAGAAGTCAAAATCAAATCCTGTTTATATTTTTCTAACAGTTCCCAATCTACACGAGGTTTATAATAAAAACCTTCAAGATTTGCAGCTGTCACAAGACGCATGAGGTTTTTATAACCTTCATTGGATTTGGCTAAAACAACAAGATGAAAACGCTTTTTGTCTTTTTGAGGGTCACGATCAAAACGGGTTTTGCGAGCCATGTAGATTTCGCAACCCAAGATTGGCTTTATCCCCTGCTTGACACAAGCAACATAAAAATAATGGACCCCATACATGACGCCATGATCTGTTAAAGCGAGAGCTTCCATACCCAATGCTTTAGTTTTGGCAACTAATTCTTCGATCTTTGCCAGTCCATCGAGAAGAGAGTATTCGCTGTGGTTATGAAGATGCACAAAATCGGCCATGTTGAAATTTTTAGTGTGAGTAAAAAGTTTAAAACACTAAATAAAAGCTATCTTAAACAGGATATGCTAATGGAGATAAAAATTCAAGACTTGATTTTTAAGCTACTATCCTTTAATTTGAAAATATGAGTGATAATATAGAAGGGGAAGAACCAGTCAAAGATCAAGAATCTTTAGAAAGAGAGCAAGAGCTTATAAAAAAATGTCTTATTATTAAAAAAAAGATAAAGACGGAGAAACTATTGAAATAATTCCTCAACCTATTATGGACGAGTTAGCTAGATTAGCGAAATCAGGATAATATAGCATTGTTAGAGTTTGTTGTGGTTATGATCAGGATCATTATCATGGTTTATTTAGGATTTACTAGAGAAGGAGTAAGCTTGGATCAATATAGCAATCTTAGTCATGGATTCTATGAAGAATGTTTTGATAAGCAAATGACTCAGGTAGATGAATTTTTAAGAGATAGGCAAAGATAATTACTTTAGTTTTTGCCTCAAAACTTTATTGCTTATCTCGGCGTCGGCTTTGCCTTGAGTCTGTCGCATCACTTGCCCGACCAGAAAACCTAAAACCTGAACTTTGCCAGCTTTGTAATCTTCTACTACTTTAGGATTATTCTTTAAAATTTCATCAATAATTTTTCCTAAAGCTCCTTCATCACTGACTTTATCGCTTGATTCCTGTTTGAGTTTTGTAATCAACTCTTCTGGACTTAATTTTTGCCAGTCATATTTTTTATTTTTAATGACATTGGCAATAGTGGCAGCTTCAATTTTTAAAACTTCTCCCAATTTGACTGCCTGTTCAAAATATAAAGCCAATTCTTTACTTTCGGTCAAAACCCAAGCTGTTTCAGTTGAAATTCCAAAAGTTTTTGTAAACTTTTCTCTTTTTTGCTGTGGCAACTCTGGCAAAAGTTTTTTGAGATTTTCTAAATCTTTCTCCTCAAAAACCATTGGCGGAATATCTGGTTCAGGAAAATAGCGATAATCCTGAGCATCTTCTTTACTCCTTTGAGAAATGGTTTTGTCTACATCTTCCTGATAGCCGCGTGTTTCCTGGACTGGAGTTTCTCCTCTATCTAGAATTTCTGCCTGTCTGGCAAATTCATATACCAAAGCTTTTTGTAAATATTTAAAAGAGTTAATATTTTTAACCTCGACTTTATAATTTGGAAACTGAGGATGAGATCCTGAAATAAGTTCAGGATGACTAGTTAGAGACATATTTAGTTCAAGTCTCATGGAGCCTTTTTCCATATCAGCATCAGATACATCAAGATAACGGATAATTTGTCTTAAAGTTTTTAAAAATTCATCTACATCTTCAGGGTTTCTAAAATCTGGCTCAGTCACGATTTCAACCAATGGCACACCGCTACGATTAAAATCAATTAAAGTTTGATCTTCCCCATTAATTTTTTTGTGAATACTTTTACCAGTATCTTCTTCCATATGGACACGAGTAATGCCAATCTTGTGTCCATTTTTTAAAACAACTTCACCCTGATAGCAAAGTGGTTGATCGTATTGAGAGATCTGATAGCTTTTGGCTAAATCTGGATAAAAATAATTTTTGCGGTCAAATTTACTTTCCTTAGCCAGTCTACAGTTTAATGCCAGACCGATGAGCTGACACCATTCAATGGCTTTTTGGTTGGCAACCGGTAAAGCGCCTGGAAGTCCCAAACAAACTGGACAAGTATGAGTATTTGGCTCAACTTGGAAATGAGAAGCGCTGCAGCCACAAAACATTTTGGATTGAGTTTTGAGCTCAACATGAATTTCTAAACCGATAATAGGAGTGTATTTGGTATTCATCATATTAGTTGATTATAAAACTTAGAGCTGGTTTTAGCCATTGTCGCATCATATCTGGTCGTTCTAAATGATGGTCACCCTTTTTAACAATGATACAATTGGGAAATTTATAATCTAGAATTTGTAAAGGCGCTGTTTTATCTTGATCCCCATGAATATGCAAAATATTTTTTAATTTGAGCTTTTTAAAAATATCGCTGTAATTTTTATCCATATTCTCTAGTAAATATTTTTGAGGAATATAATTTCTTTTTGTAGTTAAGGTTTTCTGTTGAATCTCTTTAGAAAATTCAGTTTTATTAAAAAAATCATGATAGTTATGCCAGTTAATATCGGGATTTGACGGATTTGTTTTTAAGACATAAAGATATTCAATAATAACTTTTTGATTCAAAGCTGGCGCCATCAAGATTATTTTTCTGAAATCAGAATTTGGATTATTTTTTAAAAAACTGGCAAGGACGCAAGTGCCAAGGCTATGAGCACAAACAGAAATATCCTGATACTTTTCTTTAATTGTTGCCAGTATTCTGGCAAACTCCTGGGTTTGCTTTTCAACACTTACATCTTCGAAATTACCATCAGAAGCACCACAAGCGCTGAAGTCAAATCTTAGAGAAGCGATATTATTTTTAATCAGTTCATCGCTGAAAATTTTAAATTTTTTTTCCGCAATTCCAGAAGCTTCAAACCCATGGATACAAATAACAATTTTGCTTGCTTGTTTATTTTCAATTAATAAACCTCTTAAAATTTCTTGTTCTTTGTTTTTGATCTCAATTAGCTTAGTCTGATAATCCATATTTTTTAATGATAATTTTGTAAAATTTTTACCACCTCTTCTGGGTTGTGGGCAAATTGGTAAAGTTTATCTAATGGTTCTTTGATAAAACCCTGTTTTTGCATATTATTAATGCTTTCGATAAATTCCTTATAATAATTACCTAAAAAAATTAGTGGTTTATCTGTGGGTATTTCTTGAATTTGCTTTTTTAACATTATTTTGAGAGCTTCTTGAATAGTGCCCAATCCTCCAGGCAAGACTATAAAACTATCACCACAATTTATTAAAGCATTATTGCATTTATCAAATTCGTTATAAATTTCTAATTTAGTCAAAAACTCTTTGTCTTTTTTAGGGCTTTTATTTATTCTAATTCCCCAAGATTCTCCATTATTGTCATAAGCACCTTGATTTACATCAGCCATTAAACCAAAGCCTCCTCCTGTTATAGTGATAAAATTATTTAAAGCTAATAATTTACCCACATTATAGGCAATAAGTTTGTATTTAGGATGATTTTCACGCCCACAAAAGACAACTACTTTTTTGATTTTCATTTATTGTGTCATTCCTGCGAAAGCGGGAATCCATAATTAATTAGAAATTATTTTTATAGATCCCTGCCTATGCAGGGATGACAAGGTTTATTTTATTTCTGGTTTTTGTTTATGCCAGTCAGTAATGGTTTGATAATAGGCAGCTAATTTTATAATCATAGCTTCATCTTTCATTTTGCCGATAAACTGTAGACCAACTGGTAGTTGATTTACAAATCCACAAGACACTGAAATTCCGGGAAGTCCAGCAATAGAACTGGCTTCTACTAAAATATCCTGCATTTCGCCAAACATAGCTTGCCCTTGTGTTGCGCCAAGTGGTAAGGCAAGACAAGGAGAAGTGGGAGAAATTAAAACATCAACTTTAGTAAAAACTTTTTCAAAATCTTTGACAATGGCAGTTCTGGCTTTTAAAGCTTTTTTGTAATAAGCATCATAATAGCCAGATGACAGACTGTAGGCGCCAAACATCATTCTGCGTTTGGCTTCTTTGGCAAAAAAACTGCGGTCATTGCCATATCTTATGCCATCAAAACGACCAAGATTGGAAGAAACTTCACTTCTCTGTAAAATTGTATAAACAGCAATGGCATATTTTGGATCAAGCAAGCTGACATCTGTAAATTCCAGGTTAGGATTTTTTTGCAAATCGGCAATGGCTTTTAAAACCGTTTCATTAACTCCTTTTTCAGCGTCTTTCAAAAAATAATCTGTGACAATTCCGACTCTGATTTTTTCTTTAATTTCTAAAGAATTCAAATGCCAAGATTTTTCTTTGATACTAGTGCCATCATATTCGTCTTCTCCGGCGATAATTTCTAAAATATATTTGGCGTCTTTGATAGTTTTACCGATTGGTCCTGGGCTGTCTGTGGATGAAGCCATGGCGATAACTCCATAGCGCGAACAACGACCATAACTTGGTTTAAGACCGGTGACACCGCACCATGAAGCAGGCTGTCTGATTGAGCCAGCAGTTTCACTGCCAATAGCAAAAATACACATGTCGCTTGCTACGGCTGCGGTACTGCCGCCAGATGATCCGCCGGGTAAACGCTTTTCTCCCCAAGGATTGATGGTTGGACCATAATCGGAAGTTTCAGTTGAAGACCCATGTGCCCAAGCATCCATATTCGTTTTGCCAAGCAAAATGGCTCCGGCATTTTTGAGTCTTGTACTCACGGTTGATTCATAAACTGGGATGTAATTGTCTAAGACCTTAGTAGAAGCTGTGGTTCTCAAGTCTTTAGTTAAAAAATTATCTTTGAGAGCATAAGGAATTCCAAGCAAGGGTTTTCTCTCAAAAATTTTTGGATCTTTGGCAATTTCTGCATCAGCTTGTTTAGCTTGAGTGAAAGCATTGTCGTTAAAAGTTAAATAAATATTGTATTTGTCATTAAATTTTTGACTTTGATCAAGACAAGCCTGAGTCAGTTCAACACTGGTAAATTTTTTCTTTTTTAGTCCGTCTAGCGCTTCCAGTAAAGTTAATTGATTGAGTTGCATCTTATTTTTTTCTAATAGTTGGCGGCACGACAAAATAGCCGTCAAAAGTTTTTTTGGCATTTTTTAAAGCATCACTTTGGCTTAAACTTGATTTAACTTCATCTTGTCTAAAAATATTGGTAAGCCCTGTCACTTGAGCAGTTTCGGTAGTATTATCCAAATCTAATTCTTGTAAAACTTCTACATAAGAAGCAGCTTCACTAAGCTCTCCGGCAAGTTTTTTTATTTCGCTTTCTTGTAGATTAAGATTAAGAAGTTTAGCAATATGCTTGACTTCATCAATAGTCAGGTTTTTGGTCATATTTGTAGTATAACAGAAGAGCTTTTGATGACAAGGAATAATTTGATCGTTTTCGTGTTAAAATGAAATTTGTTATTAATAATTTAAAAATTTTTTATGTCACAATTACAATTGTTTTTTGAAGATGTTTTTAGAAAATATAAAAATCAAAGATTTATTACCTTAAAAAAGAATTTTGGTTATGACCGTTATACTTATGGTCAGATAGAAACTTTGAGTTTAAAATTGGTTCATTATCTTACCCAGAGTAAAATTAAACAGGGAGATAAAATTGCCATCTGTAGCTACAACTGCCCTGCTTATGCTTATACTATTTTTGCTTCAATCTTCAGCGGCGTGATTTTAGTTCCCTTGGACTATGGTTCTTCTTCAAATTTTATCGACAAAATTATGAAACTTACCGGTTGCAAACTTTTGATCACTTCCAGATTTAAAACTTTGGATTTGAAAGTAAAAACAGTTTTTGTGGAAGATTTGGATGAAATTTTACAAACTTTAGAAAAAGGCGAAATTAATAGTGAAGTTTCTGATCAAGATTTAGCTGAAATTCTTTATACTTCAGGCACAACCAGTGATCCCAAAGGTGTAATGTTGAGCCACTTTAATCTTTCTTCAGAATTGAGGCTGACTAATCAAGTTTTAATTCTCAATAAAAATAGTAAGAATTTATCCATTTTGCCCTTAAGTCATATTTTAGAACAAATCGGTTTACTTTATTTTGCTTATAATGGCCTTCAGCTTGTTTATCTTAAATCGCGTCGTTCTTCTGAGATTGTCAAAATGCTGCAAAAAGAAAAAATTACTGTCATGATCACTGTTCCGGCTTTTTTAATGATTCTTAAAAGCAAAATTGAAGAAAAAGCCAAAGCGACTGGTAAATATGATTTTTTACAAAAAATGATGAGTTTACTTTCCAACTCGCCTACTTTAGTCAAAAGATTAGTTTTCAAACAAATTCATCGAGAATTTGGCGGCAAACTGGTCGAATTTATTGTCGGCGGCGCTTCTTTGCCTGAAGATGTGGAAATATTTTGGAATCATCTTGGAGTGAGAGTTATTAAAGGTTATGGACTTACAGAAACTTCACCGATAATTACTTTTACCAGCCTAGATAATTTAGTAGTTGGATCTGTAGGGAAACCTTTGCCTGAGATAAAAATTAAAATTAGTAAAGATAATGAAATTTTAACTAAAGGACCAAATGTGATGCAGGGTTATTTTCAAAACCCTCAAATGACCAAGGAAGTTTTTGAAGATGGCTGGTTCAAAACCGGAGATATTGGAGAAATTGATGAAAATGGTAATTTATATATCAGAGGCAGACTTAAGAATATGATTCTCAGTCCATCTGGATTAAATGTTTATCCGGAAGATATAGAAAAAGTTTTAAACAAATTTCCCCAGATTAAAGAAAGCTGTGTTTTGGCTCTTAATAAAAATAATCATCAGGTAATTACAGCAATTATTTTACCAAAAAAAGAGAAAGAGTTAAGAGAAAAAGATTTACTTAGTATTAAACAGGAAGCCAATCAGCAACTGGAATATCATCAGCAAATTCAGGATGTGATGGTCTGGCCGGATAAAGATTTTCCTCGAACTTTGACTCTTAAAGTCAGAAGACCGGATATTTTACAAAGACTGGAACACAAGGAAGAATTTAAAGAAATGATTGAGCAGGATCCATTAATGCAGCTGCTTACAGAAATTACTCACCTTAAAAGCCAGCAAATTAAAGAGACTAGTCTCCTCTATCGAGATCTTGGTTTTGACTCTTTAAAAATTTTAGAACTAGGAGCTTCGATTGAAGAAAAATTAAAAGCGGAAATTGACGATGGACTGATTAACTCCCAAACTCAAGTTAAAGATTTAAGAAAACTTATTAATAAAGCTTTTAAACAAAATCTTAAAAATCCCAAATTAAGCCGATCCATGTTTTCACCTTTTTTTATCCCTTTCAGATTGATTTTGCCTGAAATTTGGTATACTATTTTGTCAATATTAATTCCACGTATTAATGTTATTGGCTGGGAGAATCTTGATGAAATTAATAGTCAGGTGATTATTGCCTCTAATCATACCAGCCACCTGGATGTTTTGCTTTTGTCCAAAATTTTGCCTTATAAAATTCGAGCTAAAATGGGCAGCGGTGCAGCAGCTGATTATTTTTTTAGAAATGATTCTCTGACTGCCAAAATTGTTTCCTGGCTTATGACTTATCTTCTTGGTGCTTATCCGGTGGCAAGAGAAGATAAAATTCATTATTTTACTGTCAAACACAGCATGGAATTTACAGCCGAAATTGTGGATCGCGGTTGGAATATTTTGCTTTTTCCAGAAGGCACGAGAACTGAAACTGGCAAAATGAACAAATTTAAAAATGGCGTGGGCGCTATTGTCAAAGAAACCAATTTACCAATTTTACCTATTAAAATTGAAGGTTTGTATGAAGTTTTACCCAAAGGCGCTCGTTTCCCTCGTAAAAAAGGTCAGATTATGATTAAATTTGGTAAATTAGTCAAGTTTCCAGGCAACTTAGAAACAGACGAAATAACCAATCGATTGGAGAAAATTATTAGACAAATGTGAGAATAAGTATTAAGTAAAAAACTTTATATTCTATGCAATTCAAAACCAAAATAGAAACCAATATCGTTTTAGATTTTTTAAAAAATAAGTTTGACTCTTCTATAAATAAAGTGGAATTTTTAACAGGAGGTGAAGGTTCCCAAGCCTTTAGTTTTGGCAATAATGAGAAAGATTACGTGATTCGAATAAATAAAAATTCCAATAGAGCTTTTTTAAAAGATAAATATGCGTTTGAAAATTATGGGAAATTTATCCCTATTCCTAAGATTTATCAGATTGGACAGTTGGATAATGGTTATTATTTTGCAATTTTGCAATTTCTGAAAAAGTTAAAGGGATTAATTTTGCCAGTTTATCCCATTTCGAGATAGAAAATGCTTTTGCTAACTTATGTCTAGTTTTTGTCAAAATGAGAAATATTGTAGTTAGTAGTCCAAAATATGGTGATATAGATATTAATGGCAATGCTAAATTTGGAAGTTGGAAAGAATTTATTTTAGATATTAGAAATGATTATTATGATGGCAAGCAATTTATCTTTGAAAATACCTTTTGGGAAAAATCAATTTATGACAGGATTATTTTTGAGCTAGAAAATACTATTCAATTTTTGCCGGAAGATAAATATCTTATTCATGGAGATTTGGGTCATGATAATACCTTTGTTAGAGATCAAAAAATAGTGGCAATCACTGACTGGGAAGAATCGAAATATGGAGATTTTGTCTACGATATTGCCTGGTTAGATTTTTGGGGTACTTCTTTGGATTATGCTAGTAAGTTTTTGCAATATTTTAAAAGTTTAGGAGAAGATCATAAAAATTATCAAAAAAGATTATATTGTTATCAATGTCATATTGGTTTGGGAACCTTAGCTTTTTATGTAAAAACAGGACAAAAAGATAATTATAATAGAGCTAAAGAAAGAATTTTAAATTTATGCAAGTCGTCAAAACCGGAATAGATATTTGTCAGATTTCGCGTATTAAAAAACTTTTAGATAAGCCCTCTTTTTTGCAAAGAGTTTTTACAGCTGCAGAACTGGAAGATAAAAGGCCGGAACATCTGGCTGCTCTTTTTGCCGCTAAGGAGGCTTTTTTTAAAGCAACGCAAATTAAACTGCAAAAACTAAATGAAATAGAAATAAAAAAGGATAAAAATGCTAGACCTTATTTAAGTTTTAACCCCAAAAATTTAAAATTTAAAATTTCTTCCTGTGACCTTTCTCTTTCTCATGATGGCGATTGCGCTGTGGCTTGTGTGGTGATTTTGGCGGAATAAAAAGATTTATAAGATCTCTCCTAAAATCTTTATTTGTCTAGATTTTAGGAGAGATAACATAGCTCTATTGTCATTTCGAGCGAAGTCGGGAAATCTTTAAATACAATCTTTATTTAAAAGATCTCTCAGCTTCGGTCGAGATGACAAAAATCAATTAGTTTTTACTCCGGCAATTTGACCAAAACGGACAAGCCAAGTTTTTAAAGTATAAAAAAGAGTTTTGAATCTATCTCCGTCAATTTTAGCAATCATCATTTCGGCATACAAATCTGGATCTACTTTATGTTTTGAAGGTGACTTATATTTTTCTTCATAATGAGAACCAAAATTAGTTTTCAGCCGGTAAGGATGAAAAATAGTTATTTTTAATGCTTTCCATTCTTTATTAATTGCTTTGAGATAATTATCAGAAGCAATTTTAGCGGCAGAGTAAGCACTGTACAATTTGGTTGGAATCTGAGCAGAAATCGAGGAAACATAAACAAATTCTAACTTTTTACAATACTTGTGTAAATTTTGAGTCAGGTAAAATACTGAATTGGTATTGGTTGCAAAAATTTCCCGCCATTCACTTTCTTTCAGTTCATAAAAAGGTTTTTTGTGATTGATACCAGCGCAATGAAAAACCAGATCGACTTTTTTAAACCTAGCCACACTTTGTTTAATTAAATTAGCCACATCTTTATTTTGAGCAATATCAGTCTTAACTACCAGAATATTGTCATGAGAGTTTAAATCTTTTTTCATTTTCTCTAAAATTTCCTGATTTCTAGCAGCTAAAATTAAATTATTATCCTGAGCTAATTTGTAAGCTAAGACTTGTCCAAGTCCTGAGGAAGCACCGGTGATAATAATAGTTTTTGTTTGCATCTTATTTCTCTTTTATTTTTTTTAATTCTATTAATAAATTTTCTTTTAGTGCATTAAAAACAACTTCCAAAGCTTTTAAAAGATCATTATTTTTCTTCTCAATAATTATTTCTTTATGTCCAAGATTTAACTGGACATTAATGCTAAATAATTGATGCTTAAATTGATTTACTTTCCAAGTTATTTTCAAAGGTTTATTGATTTTTTCTAAATATTTTTGCAAGATTTTTAATTTTTTATCAACTCTTTTTTCTAATTGATTTTTGAATTTTTTATCCAAATTCTCATAATAAATATCAGAAGTGAGCATACATCCTCCTTTTATTTTTATAAATTTTTATACATTAAAATTTTATCAATCATTTGATCTTTATATTTGACAGCTTGAGGTAATCTGCCATATTCATGAAATCCGACAGATTGATACAAATTTAAAGCCACTTGATTTGGAGCACAGACAGCTAAAATTAATAAATTGATATTTAAGTATTGTTTGGCTTGAGCAATAATTTCGTTTATCAAAATTCTGCCCAAACCTAAACCTCTAAATTCCTTGGCAAGCGAAATTCCCAATTCGCCATTATTCTCTTCACGAAATCTGCCTTTGCCAATATTAGTAATTCCTACCAATTTTTCGCCAGCAAAAGCAAAAATGACAAGACCTTTTTGATCATTAATTTCCTGAGTGGCATTTTGGATAAATTTAACTTCCTCCTCTTTAGTTTTCTTTTCGTTAAGCAGAATAAATACATCCTCTTCTACAAGCTTATTAATATAATTTAAGACCTCATCAATATCGTTTTGTTGAGGATATCTTAAAGTAACTTGCTGACCGGTTTTAAGAGTAATAGTTTTATTAAAATTATAATTGATCATTTTGTGAATTGAGGAAATTGACTAAATCATTCCAAAATTCTATTTCTTCTTGTAATTTATTATAAGTTGGATCGTTTGATTGTACTAGAGTTAATTCTTTTTGATATTTGTTAATCAAAGCTTGGATTACTTTTATAGCTATTTCAGTTGGTGTTTTTTCTGATTCTTCGACTAAATGCGCTTCTGGTTTTGCAATTTTAGGCTTTATTATATCTTCATGTTCGCCTAAAGCGACAAATAAAATTCTTTCTATTCGAGTTAATCTAGTAATGAGATGTTCTCCTATAATTTTTTTTCTTTCCCTCTGTACAAGAATTGCCTGTAGAAAAGCATTTATCCTTGTTCTTAATCCTTCTATAAAGTATTGTTTATCTTTTTTTTTAGCTTCTGTTCTTGGTTCTAAAGTTTCTCCCATTTTAAATTAATTTTTCCAAAGCCTTAATTCTCTTCTCTACTGGAGGATGAGTGTTAAAAAGGTTAGAAAATTTTGGAGCAAAAGATTTTTTAAATGGATTTACAATATAAAGATGAGCTGTGGCATTTTTGGCTTCTTCCACTGGCAATGGATCGGAGCTAATTTTTTTTAAAGCGCTTATCAGTCCAGATGGTTGGCGTGTAAGTTTAGCTGAAGAAGCATCAGCTAAAAATTCTCTTTGTCTGGAAATGGCCAGTTGAATCAGTTGGGCAATAATAGGAGAAAGAATAATTAGGACAAATCCGAAGATCGCCATAAAATTGCCGCTTTCTTCCCTATCTCTTTTTCTGGGTCTGGTCCAGTAAATCCAGTCAGCTAGCAGCGCAACCATACCAACCAGAATAGCAACAATGGACATTAAAAGCATATCGTAATTTTTGATATGAGAAAGTTCATGTCCAACAACTCCTTCGAGCTCTGTGCGATTAAGTTTGTCCAAAAGTCCGGTAGTTGCACAAACTACGGCATGATTATAGTCTCTGCCAGTAGCAAAAGCGTTTGGTGAAGGATCTGCAATTACATACAACCTTGGCATAGGTAGTTGAGCTGACATAGCTAAATTTTCGGTCACGGTATAAAAATCAAAGAATTCATTTTTATTCGCTTGTTTAGCATTGGATAAAGCAAGGACAATTTTATCACTATACCAGAAGCTGAAAAAACTAGTTATACCAGAAATAATCAAAGCCATACCGACAAATCCAGTGCCATAACCCATCCACTCACCTATGACCCAGCCTAAAAAAGTGATAAAAACAATAAAGAAAAAGATGACCAAAAAAGACTTACGTTTGTTGGCAGCGACGGAAGAGTAAATATTTGCCACAATTTAATTTAAAATTTAGAATGAAAAATTAAAAATTTAAATCACTCTTTTTTAATTTTAATATACTAGCTCCGAGAATTTTTGATATTTCGTCAGCCTCTTTTAAATATTTATCAATTTTAATAGTTTTATCTGAATTATCTCTTAATAAACATAACCAGTATTTAGTTTCGTTTGAACTTTTCAGAGCATGAGAAATAAAATTTTTGAAATCTTTTTTGCTAGAACCAGCTTGAGCTTCAATAATATTTGCACCAATTGAAGTTGAACTTCTTAATAATTGTTTACCTAAAGTTTGATAAATATAATTTTTGGTAGTAATTTAAGTAGTTTAATTACTTCTAATGAAAAAAAGTAAGCACGATGTTTTATGTCATAAATTTTATTAGACATAAATTAGTTTTTTTAATTTTGCTTTTTTCTTTTTTAATTTTAAATTACTACAATTCCACTTTTGGGCTTTTGGTTTCTTCAGCGCTGACGCTGGTAGCAGCTTCGGTTTCAGCCATTTTAAGTCCTGGCTCTTGTTTAAAGCCAAAAATCATAGCAATAAAATTGCTTGGAATTTTGACAATCAGTTCATTGTAGTTTTGAGTCAAATCAATCAAAGTTCTTCTGGCATACATTGTTTTATCAGCAGTATCACGAAGCTCGTCCATCAATTTTTGCGTTGGTGCGTCTGCTTTAAGTTCTGGTGTAGATTCCAAAGTCACTCTGATTGGAGCTAAGGCTTTTTCTAATTTAGTACTAGCATCAATCAAAGATTGAGCGTCGTTGCCATTTCCGCCAACTGCTTCTATGGCTTGTTTTCTGGCATCGGTGATGGCTTTGAAAATATCTTTTTCATGTTTTATATAGCCTTTGACGCTGGCAGTAAGATTAGGGATAAGATCTGCCTGTCTTTTCAATTGATTACCAATTTCTTGAATTGAAGCCGTAATCTGAGTTTTGATGCTGACAAATTTATTGTAAGTAGCAATAAGGTAAAGAATAATTACACCAATAATACCGAGAATTAGGAGTGTCATATGAATAAATTATAATTTTAAGTTTGCACTTAGAATTATGAAAAATTTCAATTTATAATTGGATTTATTATATAATTATCTAGGTATTTGATGCAAGTATAAGAGATGTGTGAGAAAATCTTATTCTAGTTTTTTTGTATTAAATTTGATAAAATTCTATTCGTTTCGTTGTTTTGAAAATCATATTTTGTTTTGGGGTGGTAGCTCAGTTGGTTAGAGCGCCTGCCTGTCACGCAGGAGGTCGCGGGTTCGAGTCCCGTCCACCCCGCCATTATCAAAAAGTTCTGATAGACCCATCTAATATCGATGTATAGCTTGATTTGGCTTGCTTAATTTCCTCAAGAAAAACATTTTTCCGTTTAACAGCCTGTAATAGGTGAAATAAACTTATATTTAAAATAGTTTTTTACCAACTAAATCCTCTAATATACCCCTAGTATTAGCATCGTTTAGCGTAATCGTAAGCATTTTTATATTATTATTATCTAGAGCGCTTCTTATAAATTCATCCCTTGCTTTTCTATTACTCCATTTATGAGTTGAATCATTTAATTCAATTACAAGTAGGGGCTTAGTAAAAGAATTATCAAATATCACAAAATCTACAAAAAGCTTATTTATCCAATCAAATTTACCACGAAGATCATTAGCCTCCTCTTTTACTCCAAGAAAGGTTGAAAGATGTAATTGAGAAAATATATACAAATTTTTAAGACACTCTAATTCCTGAAGTTTTTCAAATACATGTTTTTCATTGGGGGTTAAAAAACGCTCCTTGTTTTTAAAAGGATTAAATTTATTTTGTAAATATAAATTTTTATTTCTTTCGTCATAAAATTTCCATGTCATTATGACAAAACCAACAAAGACAAATAACAAAAATAATATTAAAACTAATTCAAAAATCATAGCTACAATAACTATATCAATACTGATGTAATTTATCTATCTTTTTAAAAAAGCTACTTTAGTCTTAGCTCTCTATTTCTTAAGATTAATTTAGTAGTTATCATATTTATTGCTTCTCTTCGATCGTCAAAACTTCCAGTTTTAAGTACGTGTTTTAGATAGTTAATTGCCATTTCTTCATCATTACTTTTTATTGCAGATGTTTCGATTTCGCCTAAATTTCCAGCTAAATATTCTTGGTGCAAGACTTCAGATCTTAATCTATGAAATCTTTCAATATCTGCCTCTAATTTTTTAGCTATTTTAGCTTTGTTAATTTTGATATTACCAGCATTAATATGAGCAATTAATTGTTTGATTAAATCCTCTTCTGTTATATATGGTTCATCGCAATCAAAATCAACTGACCTAGAGCAATGATAATAGATGTGTTTATTATATCCTCCATATTTTAACCTTTTATATTTTTCTTCAGCTGTTACTCCACCTCAACAAGTTCCGCAAATACA
>JAAZND010000013.1 GCA_012798485.1 Candidatus Beckwithbacteria bacterium
GGAGATAAAATCATGATTCGTAATATTTCTCTAGCCTATTTTGATTCTAAACTGCCACAAAAATATCTGCAACCAATTTATGTTTTTGAAGGCGATGACAACAGCAATCGTGAATTTATCGCTTATATTCCTGCTTTACAAAATAATATTTATGAGCAAGAATAACGCTAATTATGATTACTACCCACAAACTCTTTGATTATCTGCACACTCAAATTTTTAGCCCCGAATTAAGAAACAAAGCTCAACAACTTGATTCTAATGCCAACGGCATCCAGATTTTAGGGCAAGAAAAGGTTGATAAAATTGCTCTTGGTGTTTCCTGTAATCTGGAATTTTTAGAGAAAGCTGTCAGTTGGGGGGCTCAAATTTGTCTTTTCCATCACGGTTTAGGACTTAATGAAAAATATATTTATAACTCTTGTCTTGATTTATCTTTACAAAAACAACTGAAAATTATTTTTGAAAATGAACTCACAATTGCTGGCTACCATTATTATCTTGATGTTCATCCTCAAATTGGCAACAATGCTTTGATTGCAAAAAATCTTGGCGCTAAAATAAATGGCAAATATTTTGATGATTGGGGTATCACAGCTGCTTTTGATAAGCCAAAAATGCTTGAAGAAATTGCCAAAGACTGTACGAAACTTTTTAAACATGATGTCTTTATGGTTTTAGGTGGACAAAAAGAAATTCAAAATATTGCAGTTTGTAGTGGTGCTGCCATTCTTAAGGCAAAACAAATTAAAGAAATTTTAGATAAAAAAATTGAGTTGCATATTACAGGAGAAATTAGTGAAAGAATGCCTGCATTGGCTCGCGAAAATGTCTTTAATTATTTTGCCTGCGGTCATTATGCTACTGAAGTTTTTGGCATTCAGGAGATAGGAGAAAAAATTAATGAACAATTTCCAGAACTTGATATTCGTTTTATCGAAGTCTGGAACGAAATCTAAATTAATTAAAAAGTAAAAAATTAAAATTAAAAATTTAATACAGATTAAATTGAGATATTAAAAATTGATTAATTAAAAATTGAATTCAAATTTTAAATTTCAAATTAAAAATTTCTGTGGATAAACAAGAAGCTTTAGCATTTATCAACTCAACCACTCAAAACAAAAACCTAGTCAAACATATGTTGGCTGTTGGTGCTTGTATGAAAGCTTTGGCCAAATATTTTGGCGAAGATGAAAATCTCTGGGAAGTTGCTGGTCTTGTCCATGATGGCGATTATGAAATGTTTAAAGATACTCCAGAAAAACATCCTTCCAAAATAGTTGATATGCTGCAAGAAAAAAATGTCGATCCAAAAATAATTCAAGCAGTGGAAAGACATGGCTGGGGCTGGAGAGAAAATATCCCAGAGCCGGAAACCAAAATGGATTGGGCGCTTTATACTTGCGATGAGCTGACTGGACTGATTACCGCTGTCACTTTGGTTCGCCCAAGTCGAAAAATCACTGACGTTAAAGTTGAAGATGTTTTGAAAAAATGGAAACAAAAAGAATTTGCTAGAGGCGCCAAGCGCGAAAATATAGATTTTTGCGAGCCAAAGCTAGGCATTAAGCGCGAAGATTTTATCACTATTTGCCTCCAAGCCATGCAGAAAATTAGTAAAGATTTGGGATTGTAATCTAGCTTGTCATTTTGTTCCGTCTTTGGCGGGACAAAACCTTTCTTTAACAAGATAATTATAATCTTAAAATTTTTCTTACTAATGTCATGCTTTAATTGATTAATATCAATTACAGCATCTTTCTTTAACAAAATTCGTGGTAGTTCTGAATTTTAATGAAAACTCAGAATCTTTCTTAATGCCCAAAAGAATGTTTGTTTATATTATGGCAAATTCTCGACCAACTTTATATATCGGTGTGACAAATAATTTATTAAGAAGAGTATATGAACATAAAAACGAATCAATCAAAGGATTTACTCAAAAATATCATTTACATAAGTTAGTTTATTTTGAAGAACATGGTGGAGAAAGAGAAGCGGTTGCTAGAGAAAAAAGGTTAAAAAATATGCATAGAGATAAAAAGCTGGATTTAATAAAATCAATAAATTCTAATTTTGAAGATTTATTTGAAAAAATTAATTCTTAAGAGAGATTCTGTCCCGCCTTTGGCAGGACAGAATGACAAATTTTATGCACAAAAAAATTATTGTCGGCGTCTTAGGTCTACCAATCCGCAAAAATGAAAATGGAGAAACAGAATTTCTCTTGACCCAAAGATTTGCTCCCACAAGACCAGATGCTCATCTTCACTGGCAATGTGCAGGAGGCGCTTTAGAATTTGGAGAAAACCCAGAAGAAACTCTTGTGAGGGAATTTAAAGAAGAACTCGATGTTATTCCTCAAATTTTATATCATCAACCAGTAGTCACAAGCTATACTTGGAAAACTCACCCAGAACATCCTGTACATTTGATTTTAATTATTTATCCTGTTTCCATTGGTAATCAAAAAATAACCATTACAGATCCTGATGAAGAAACCTCTGCTTGGGATTGGTACACTTTTGAAAGCATAAAAACTTTGAAACTTTTGTCAGGAACTATGGAAGCAGTACAAAAAACCAATGAATTAATTATCAAAGGATTGTTAAAATTTTAAAATAAGCTAAAATATAAGAAGTATTCAAAAACGCCAAAAGACAGCTTCCAACTGTCAATCCGATGAATATTGGAGCGTTGACTGGTAGACTTTAGTATAAAATAAACCAGTCCGGGTAAGCCTGTAATAGCAGGAATTAAGTTTTCCATTTATTTGGAAAAAACGATGGCACCGTCAATCTTGACTCGTTTAGATAAGATTGCGGTGTTTTTTTGTAGTTAAATAAAAAAAATTGTGTCATTCCTGCGTAGGCAGGAATCTAAAATAATTTAACAAAATTTTGTTGCTTAATGAATAAATAACCATTTAACAATTTAGCAATAAAATAATTTAATAATGCTCGATATCAATTTTATTCGCGAAAACAAAGATCTTGTTAAAAAAGCAGCCAAAGATAAAGGTGTCAAAGATGTAGTTGACGAACTTTTGCAGGTTGATGAAAAACGTAGACAACTTATTCAAGAAACTCAAAATCTAAGAACCGAAAGAAATGAATTGATGAAAAATGTTTTTGGCAAACCCAGTGACGATGTGATTGAAAAAGGCAAAAAGCTTAAAGAAGCTCTTGCTGGGCTCGAACCGAAATTAAAAGAAGTTGAAACTGAATTTGACAAACTAATGCTGCAAATTCCCAATGTCCCAGCCAAAGATGTGCCAATTGGCAAAGATAGTAGCGGCAATGTGGTTTTTAGTCAGTGGGGACAAAAACCTGATTTCAAATTTCCCGTTAAAGATCATATTACTCTTGCTGAAAGTTTGGATATGGTTGATTTTAAAAGAGGAACTAAAGTCGCTGGTTTTCGCGGCTACTATCTCAAAGGTGACGGAGCTTTGCTTCATATGGCTGTTTTAAGTTTTTCTATCCAAAAATTAATAAGTAAAGGATTTACTCCCGTTATTCCTCCAATTATTTTAAAAGATAGAGCTTTTTATAATACCGCTCATTTCCCTTGGGGAAAAGTTGATGTCTATAAAACTTTTGATGATGAAAAAGAACAGGATCAAAGATTTTTGGCTGGAACTGCCGAAGTACCTCTGGTTTCTTATCATCAGGATGAAGTTTTGCGAGAAAAAGATTTACCAAAACTTTATGCTGGTTATTCTCCCTGTTTTCGAAGAGAAATCGGCAGTTATGGCAAAGATACCACCGGCATGTATCGTATTCATGAATTCACCAAAGTCGAACAAGTTATTATTTGTAAAAATGATTGGGACGAATCTTTCAAATGGTTTGAAAACTTGAGAAGTTATAGTGAGGAAATTCTCCAAGACTTAGGTCTACATTATCGTGTTTTATTAATGTGTACTGGCGATATGGGAGAACCTCAAGTCAAAAAATATGATCTTGAAACTTGGATGCCAGGTAGAAATGAATATGGCGAAACTCATTCCTGTAGTACGATGGGCGAATTCCAGAGTCGACGTGCCAATGTCAAATATCAGACAGCAACTGGCGAAATCAAATATACTCATATGCTTAATAATACTGCTATAGCCAGCCCTAGAGTTTTGATTGCAATTATGGAAAACTATCAGCAGGAAGATGGCAGCATCAAAATTCCCGAAGTTTTACAGCCATTTATGGGCGGCAAAAAGGTAATAAAAAAATAAGATTAAAAGTGTCATTGCGACCCCGCCACAGCGGGGGAAGCAATCTCTGTTTTTGAGATTACTTCGTCTCTCCGAAGTAGAGATATAATCTTTATTTTAAAAAATTAAATAACAATCCTATGTTATTTTTAAAACCAAAAACTCTGGCAACTTTCGAGTCAAAATATAATGGCAAAATTAAAGTCATCCAACAGTTAGGAGGAATTAAAATTGTTGCCTCTGATTTGCTACAATCCGGCAGCATTATCAAAGACCTTTGGCAAAAACCACTGCATAAATTTAAAAATAAAAACTTAAAAATAAAAGATGTATTGTTGTTTGGTCTGGGCGGAGGAACTTTAATTCCTATGCTTGGCAAAACTTATCCTGACTGCAATATTACAGCCATAGAGATTGATCCGATTATGATCAAAATTGCTCATGATTTTTTTAAAATTGAAGAAAATAATAATCTGAAAATTATCAATGATGATGCTTTTAGCTTTATTAAAAATTATCAGGAAAAATTTGATTTAATACTTATCGATATTTATAAAGGGAATCAAATTCCTGAAGGATTAAATAAAAAATCTTTTTATCAGAATCTTAAAAAAATTACCAATCCGCAAAGTTTTTTGATTTGTAATTGCTTATTTTTTGATCAATATCGAAAAAAAACAGAAGAAATTGTGCAATATTTTGCAAAATATTTTACCAATATTCAACTTCTGCGCCATTTATCAAATTTATTTATTATAATAAATTTAAATAAATAAATTTATGTTTTCAAAACCACAAATCATCACTTATACTTCTCTAGCTTTAGGCTTGTTTTTAATCTGGTTTTTTCTTTTTTCCAACTTTATTCCAAGACAAAAAAATGAAATAAAACCCACAGCTACTCCAGAAATAGCAACTAGTTATAATCACAAAATTCGCCTTAATAACACAGAATTAATGGTAGAAATAGCTGACACTCCGGAAAAACAAGAACAAGGTTTATCAGGTAGAAAATTTTTAGCTGAAGGCACAGGTATGCTTTTTACCTATGCTATCCCCCAAAAAGTAATTTTTTGGATGCCAGATATGAATTTTCCCATTGATATTATTTATTTAAAAAATAATGAAGTAGTGCAGATTGAAAAAAATGTGCCTAACCTACCAGATATTGCAAAAGAAAAACTACCTAAATATCCTTCATATCAGGAAATTGATCTGGTTTTGGAAGTTCCAGCAGGTTGGAGTGAAAAAAATAATATTGCGATTGGAGACAAATTGACAAGCAATTAAAACCACCTAATCATTAGCTCATATCCACCATGATTCATCCAATAATATAAGGCCAAGATAAAGAGAACAAAAATCAAAGATATCAAAACTGTTTTGATTAAATCTTTTTGGATAAGTTCTGCCGGTACAATCAAAATTTCATCATGATTATTTTTTACATTATTTTTTAATACTTTTTCTTCTTCTTTCATTTGTAAAGGAGTTGCAATAAAATTAACCTTTTTCCTTTGACTTGATTTTATTTTTTCTTTTCTGGTTTTCCTTGATTTTGCCATAAATAACACTCTGTAATAACTAATATAGAAAATTTACATATTAAAAAATTTGTATATTAGTGATTACTCTCACAATTTAACAACTAAAATCATATTTGACAAGAGGGATTAAAACTTTTTACAATGCAGTTATGTTTGAAAAAATTTTGGAAAACCCTCTTTTTCTCATTGCTTTTGCTATAATTTTTGTTTGGAATCTGATTCTAACTCTTATCTTTGTTAGATTAAAAATCCATTATAATAAGTTGACCGGAAAAGTAGACAAAAAAACACTCGAAGCAATTTTAGACCAGATTCTAAGAAAACAGGAATCTCAGGAAAAAGAACAAAAACAACTAACTACAAATCTGGAAAGCTTAACTCAGAATACTAATTTTCATTTGCAACAAATTGGTTTTTTACGCTTTAATCCTTTCCATGACACTGGTGGAGATCAAAGCTTTATCTTAGGTTTGTTCGATAAGTTCAAAAATGGCTTAGTGATAACCTGTCTTCATAGTCGAGAAACAACTAGAATTTATACCAAAA
>JAAZND010000014.1 GCA_012798485.1 Candidatus Beckwithbacteria bacterium
TATAGTAGAGTCTAATTCTTTAAATTTTACTGCTAAATTAGAACCTACAAAACCTGCTCCTCCTGTAATAAGAATTTTTTTATATTTCATATTTATTATTTTTTATATTCTTTAATACAAATTTGTTCTAAAATATCATTAATATTATATTTATAATTCCACGCTGGATAATGTTTCTGAAACTTAGAAACATCGCTAATATACCAAATATGATCTCCTGACCTTGGATTATTTTCTATTTTTATTTTAGCTTTTTTACCTGAGATTTGTTCAATCTTTTTTACTGCTTCAATTATTGAAATATTTGAATGTCTAGATCCACCCATATTGTAAACTTCTCCTCTTTTTGGATTTTGATAAAAAGAATAAAATGCATTTACCAAATCATAAGCATGAATATTATCTCTAACTTGCTTCCCCTTATATCCAAGAATAGTATATTCTTTTTCACTATATATTGCCTTTACAAGGTATGATAAAAATCCGTGGAGTTGTGCCCCACAATGATTTGGTCCCGTTAAACAGCCTCCTCTAAATACCCCTGTATTTAAATTAAAATACCTTCCATATTCTTGAACCAAAATATCTGCAGTAAGTTTTGAAACTCCAAATAAACTATGTTTACATTGATCTATACTCATTGATTCATCAATTCCATTAAAATATTTATGATTAGAAGGCAATTCATACCTTGTATCATGCTCTTCATATGAAAGAAGGTTTGGGTTATCACCGTAAACTTTATTAGTTGATGTGAAAATAAAAACGGCCTCTGGGCAGAATTTTTTAAATAATTCAAGTAATGATAAAGTAGCTTGAGCATTTATTGAAAAATCTACAAAAGGTTCTCTTGCAGCCCAATCATGAGATGGTTGAGCTGCTGTATGAATTATAATATCAAATTTATTATTAACAAATAATTCTTTTATTTTCCCTTCATCACGAATATCAACGGAATAATGATGATAATTTAGAAATTTTGATTTTAGTTCATTAACCTTCCATTTTGTACTAGATTCATCACCAAAAAAATAAGAACGCATATCATTATCAATTCCATATACTTCAAATCCCTTCTCAGAAAAAAAACTAACAGTTTCCGATCCTATTAAACCTCCTGAGCCAGTAATAAGTATTTTTTTCATATTTATAACCTCCATTTTTTTATAATTAAATCAGAAACTACATCCTCTCCATTTACTCCAAGTTTCTCTATATATTTTGTCTGATCAGATGTATTTATCTTACTATCTAATCTGTCTTGAATTTTAGTTAATATTTTAGAAAATATTTTATTATTATTTATTACTTTTTGAGATAACTTTTCTGTATAAGGTACAACATCATATTCAGTTAAAGAATACATTTTTTTGTTGATATCGAAATAATCTTCCCACATAAGTGGATCAACATTTGTCTCTTTTTTAAGGATAAAAGATAATTTCCAATGAGCTAATAGTTGAGGAAGAAGAAATGTAGTTGGTATTCCTAAACTAAAAGACATAAATGTAGCATTAGTTCCAGATAATGTAATAAAATGATGACATGCAGCATGTAGTTTTAAAAATTTCTCATGACTAAAGGAACCTACTATAAATCTATCTGGAAAATCTAAATTCTTTTTGATAAATTCTGTTGCCTCTTTCCCTCCAGCAATATATACTGTAGCAGAAGCAAAATTTAATTTATTAATTATCTTAGTTAATAGAGTTAAATATTTTATAGGTATACCTTCTACTAACGGATTTTTACTCCCTCCAATATTAATAAGAATCATTCTTTTTTTAGAAATAATTCTCTTTGGAATTGAACCTAAAATAATTGGAATATCATAAGATATTTTATTGGGAATTGATAAATCTTTTCCTAAACTATTATACAAATACATATCCGCTAAAGAATATTCAAACGATGGCTTATCCCAAAACCAAGCAAGAAAATCTATCAATATATTTGGTAATTTTAATTCATGGGCAGCTTTAATAGAAAATCTATTAAGCACACTTACAACAAAAGGAGATTTAAATGAAGATAAGAATGATTTTACTTCTTCATAATTTCTTTCATCTAAGTCATGCCATTTAATATAAGAATGATTTGATTTATTAAATATCTCCTTACATAATCCATTTTCTTTACCTGCAACTACCATCTTAATATTCCCGTTAACTCTTTTATTTAATGATTCAGCTATATGGATTAATGTAGTTGTTGGACCATAACCGAAGGGATTTGAAAAAAATATTATTGTTTTCATATAATTTATTTTGATAAATCAATTATTGAGTTATCTCCATATTTTATAACTAATTTTAATAACCTAGGGAATGCCATATATTCATCATTTTTTTTACTTTTGCCCATCACTAATCCATTTGCACCTTTAATTAAATGTGAATATAAAGTTTTAGGATATTTTACTTTTAAACCATAAATTTTAAAAAGTTCTTTTCTAGAAACAAAATCTCCTTCATTGTAATGATCTAACCCTGTAATACAAAGATCAATTTTGTTTTCATAAATTCTAGGTAAAGCTAAAGGTTTATGATACAACCAATATTCAAAACTTTCATAAGGTCCATAATTGATACTTCCGCAAATCAAACATTTAGCTCTAATTCTTTGATCTTTCATAATTTTAGTTTCAGTTTTAGCTGAATTACATGATTTACAAATTGCATTACAATAACTGCAACTATTCTTTAAAATACTTTTTCCACTATATTTTTTTAAAACATTTCTCACTAATTTTGGATTAACAATAGTTTTCAAAACTACATCTTTCATAGTTTTCATTTTTTTCATAGAAGAATTTCTCATTACTATTACTTTAACTTGTTTAAAATCTTCTAAAGCTTTTTTTACATTGGTTGCAATAATTGGCTCATAAAAATCTACAATATTCCCTTTTCCATCAGGAGAAGGAGTAAACTGAAAAGTAGTATTTTTAGGGAATATATTAAAAGGATAATTTGCTAAATCTGGGCCTTCTAAAGCATCTTGCTCCCAATCATTAAGAAAAAGGAAAAAATTAAATTTTGGAGTAAAACCTAGTTCTTTTGTAAATTTACATAGTAAATACGGATAAACCATAAAAGGCAATTGATTCCCAGCATGGAATCCATAAGGCCTAATTCCCAAATATATGTTGGCTTTCCCTTTAAATTCCTTGCTTAATTCTTTTATGCCATTAATAAGAAAATAAGGTTTCATAAAAAATTTTAAAAATTAATATTATTTTAATTTTTTTTATAATTACAACAAATATTACTAATAATACTAATAATTTTATTAATTTCTCTGTCTTTTATTCCTATATAAAAAGGAAGTGCTAAAACTGTTTCTGATAAATGTTCTGCAATTGGAAAATCACCTTTTTGAAACCCTAGTTTTTTAAATTGAGGAAAATGATGAATACAAGGAAAATATTTTGTGGTATTTATACTATTTTGACTTAGATTTTCAACAATTTTATCTTTTAATTCTTTAGTTTCAGTTTGGATAAAATATGAAAAATAACTTCTTTTACTTTGACCATTTTCATAAGGAGTAGAAATACCTTTAATATTTTTTAACCCAATATTATACTTTTTGACAATATTCTCTTTTTGCTCTTTTATAAAATTAAATTTTTTTAACTGTTCTATCCCTATTGCAGCCTCCAACTCTGACATTTTATAATTAAAACCTAAGATTACATGATTCAACCAATCAGGATCATTAGATCTACCCTGATCTCTTGCTGATCTGCAGTATTCAGCAATTTTTTCATCATCCGTTACAATCATTCCCCCTTGTGCTGTAGTAATTAATTTATTATCAGCAAAGCTATAAACTGTAGCTTTTCCTATATTAGTTACAGGAAAACTATTTTTATGAGGATGTAGAGTTTCACAAGCATCTTCCAGAATATCTAATTTATATTTCTTTGCTATTTCTTGAAATTTTTCAGAACCTGGTAACCCTAAAATATGAACAAGTAAAATTCCTTTAGTTTTAGGAGAGATTTTTTTTATTACCTCGTCAGGATCTAGATTAAAACTATGAGGGTCAACATCAACAAAAATTGGCTTAATTTTTTCATATAATAAGACATTCGCAGAAGCAATATAACTATAAGGAGTTATAATAATTTCATCATTTTCTCCCCAATTCAAAGCTTTTATGGCCAAATGCAATCCTCCTGTCCCACTAAAAACAGCAATTGCATATTTTTTCCCCACAAATTTAGCAAATAATTCTTCAAATTTTTTTACTTTATTCCCTCTTATTAATACTCTTGAACGTAAAACATTACCTACAGCTTTTATTTCTTCTTTTCCTATATAAGGTCTATATAAAGGAATATTTGTAGACATACAATTTTATTTATTGTAGACAGACAAATAAATAAAAAAATATTATTCTTTAAATAATCTATTTATTAACTCACACGCTTCTTCTAAAGTATCTACCATAACATCAGCATGTACTTTTAAAAAATAATTATCCTTATGAGCATCTCCAAAAACTATTACAGGAATATTATTTAATTTAGCAAGTAAAATTTCCATAGCAGTTCCAATCATACTTCCTTTGGGATAAGTAGTATCAAAACTATCATTAACAAGAACAGCTGTTGATCTTAAAACATCTTGTTTATCTCTAGCTACCGCAAGCTTAGGATCTCTGACTGGATCTGCTTCATTCCTAGATCTTTCTCTCCCTCTATAAGCATGTAAAGTTTTAAAAAATTTTTTATCTAAAAGTTGTGACGCTTTTTCTCTCCAGTCTAAAGCTTCTTCTCTTGAAATTCCTCGCATAGACCCACTTAAAAAAATAATTTTTTTAGAACTACTAGTTTCCATATAAATAAGAAATGGTATATAATAATAAAATATATACCTATATATTAAATATATAACATAATTTCTATATTATATTATTTTATGAATAAAAACTCAATAGATTTATATAATCAATTTGTAAATAGCTTTAGAAATTATTCCTCTACAAGAAAAAAATATTTAAATCAAATTGATAGTCTTATAATTAATTTTATAAATACTAATATCGAAGGCAAAATAATAAACATATTAGATGTTGGTTGTGGAGATGGGGTGAGAGCTTATAACCTTTCAAAAAAAATCAAGTTGAATAAATTATCCCTTTTAGACAATTGTCCCAATATGGTAAAGAAGTGTGAAAAACTTAAGGATGTCACACTCTATAATCAAGATATAGTGAAACTAAAAGGAGAAATTTTAAAAAATAATTTTGAAGTTATAACTTGTCTATGGAACGTTATTGGGCACATAGAAGGAATAGAAAATAGATCGTTGGCTTTAAAAAATATGAGAAAAATATTAAACAAAAATGGCTATATTTTCTTGGATGTTAGCAATCGCTACAATCTTAAACATTACGGTTTAAAAATAGTCTTAAAAAATGTTGTCCAAGATTTATTGAAAAAAAATCCAAATAATGGAGATGTATATTTTAATATGAAAGTAGATCAAGATAAAATTATACCTACTAAAGTTCACTTCTTTACCTTAAATGAAATAAAAAAAATGTTTAAAGCTTCAGGTTTAAACATTTATAAAATTCTCTTTATAGACTATAAATCAGGGAAAATAATGCCAAACCAATTTTTAGGACAAATATTTGTTATTGCTAAAAATTAACTATTTCTAGCTCCAAGCCAGTTTAAAAATTGAAGTTTATCAATATTTAAAATATTTAATTCATTTAATCCTAGTTCTCTTAATTGTTTCAAAATAGTTCTAAACCTTAAAAACATTTGTAAATTAGTATCGTAATCACTAGAAACAAAAATATTCTCTACTTTATTGGGGTCTTTATAAGCAGCATACGGAGCTAAACTATGAAAATCTAAAGATAAAACAAAAAATAACCCTTTTTCTGCCGCTCTGCGTATTAATTGTTTTTCAAATTCTATTTTTTCTCCTCCTCTCCAATATTTACTCAAATTAACCTCAAAAGCGACTTTATTAGCTGCCATAATTTCTAAAAGATAATCCCAATCTTCTGGCTTCATAGTAGCTAAGTAACTTCTTTGAAGATCTCCACATGGATGACCAATAATATCGACATGAGGATTTTGAGCAGCTTCTACAATAGAATCGACATAATCTAAAGCAGTAGGTTTTTGTCCAGGATTTACTAATTTCCAAATATTGTAATGAAAAGAAGCTATAACCACATCAAGAGAGGCTAAAGTAGCATCAGAAACATCTAAAGTTCCTTCTCTATTTAAAATATCAACTTCTACTCCAGTTAAAACTTGTCCAGGAAAGTGATCCTTTATCAAACTTGCTCTTTGTGCAACTCCTTCACTAATTCTTTTAATGCCTATTTCTAAACTGCCATTTCCTAGTTCTTGTCTTTGTATCCCTAAACGATCTAAAACATGAGCAGGATGATCTGTATCAGTAAATAAAACCTCTTGTCCAAAAAATCTTGTTCCATAATCCACAAGCTCACCAATAGTTAAACAAGCATCGTGTGAATTATCTTCTCTTACCTTTTCTTGTTGTTCAGCTAATAAAGGACCTAATTTTGAATGAGTATGACAAACAACTTCAAAAGGAGATCTAAACTCGATTGAAGACATAAATAAAATTAACCTAAAATATCAATATTGCCTCTAGGCATATTTAATTTTTTATTAAGTTTTAGAAGTTTAATAAATTCTGTATCGTGAGAAACTAAAATTAAAGTACCTTTATATTCAGATAAAGCTTTAGCTAATCTTTGTTTAACGTCCAAAGGCATAAAGTCTCCTGTCGGTTCATCAAGTAATAAAGTATTAGGTTTTGCAAGCATGATCCTAGCCAAAGCTAATCTTCTTTTTTCTCCGAAACTTAAAGTATCAGCTGGTTGATCATAAATTGCTCTCGTTCTAAAGCCAAAAAATCTCAAAACTCTTGCTACTGTTTGCTGGTTATATTGAGAATCAAAATTTTTAATAATAGAATCTGAGGTGGCAGGGACATCTAAATCAGGAGCAAAATAAGCAAGATCAACATTGCCTTTGCCAGTATTAAGTTGTCCTTGATCAGGCAAAAAATCTCCACCTAAAAAAGAATGAGCTATCATTCTAGCCAAAGTACTTTTACCAGAGCCATTTTCTCCCCATACTAACCATTTTTCTCCTCGTAAAATCATGATTGGTTGTCTTCTTCTTAGGTCTACGGCTTCAAAATCACCATAAGCTTTAACAACTCCTCTAATACTTAAAATATCATTTCCACTTGGTCTTGCAACTTCAAAACTTAAATCTGGAATTGGTTCTCTGGAATCAATATCTTGAGACCCAGGCATAGCTGCATATTCTTCTCTTTTTCTGTCTCTTCTTGTAGTTAAAGCTCTTCCTACTTGAGCCATATCAGCACTCTTTTGAAAAGCTCCTCCTGCTCTAAATTTTCTTAAAGTTTGATCTAACTGATCTGCTTCTTTTCTAACACTTTGTGCTTCTAATCTCTCTGCTTCTATAAGTGCCTCTCTTTTAGCAGTAAAAGCAGTATATCCTCCTGTAAAAGCAAATGTTCTTCCGCTATCATTTAATCCAATTGTTTGAGTGGCACAACGATCAATAAATTCTCCATTATTAGAAGTCAGAACAACTGCAGCTTTAGTTTGTTTCAAAAAACCAACCAACCAATCTACTGATTTCACATCCAGATTTGCTGTCGGGTCATCGAGGAGCAATAAATCTGGCTGTGCATACAAAGCACTGGCTAAAATTACTTTGCGAAGCTGACCACTACTTAACTGATTTAATCTAGTTTCTAAACTAATATGACTATTGTTAATATTAATTCCTAGACCATTTAGAATTCTTCCAGCATCAGATTCAAAATTATAACCACCAATTTCTTGATAATATTCAAGCAACCCTAAATATTCATCACCATAATCCCCTTTATCTTCATATTCCCTTTGTTGAGCTTCAATGATATTTAACCCTCTAGTTTCTTTTAACAAAGATTCTATTGTTATATTTTGGTCTAGATCTAAATCTTCTATTTCTTGAGGAGCATAAGCTACTCTAGCTTCAGGAAAAATATTAATATTTCCACTTTCAGGCTGAGTCCTACCAGCTAAGGTTTTTAATAAAACTGTTTTACCTGACCCACTCTTCCCTGTAACAGCAGTTACTTCCCTTCTTTTACAAAGAAAACTTAAATCAACAAACAAAGGATTTTCAAAGCTATAATAACTAAGGTTATAAACTGAGGCTATGAGTTCAGTAGAAGCAAGACGTTCTCTCATTTCTGGAATTGCCATAAAAATTTATAATTAACTAATTTTTATAGATAAATTAATTAGCTTTAATATTTAATTAACCTGTTATTATAACATTTTTATAGCTTTTTGCAAATTAATATAAGATATTTATTTTTCTAATAATTTTAAACCTTAAATTCTCCCTTCTAGACTCTCTCTATCTCATCCATTATACTAAAGCTATGACAAATCTTCCTGCTAGTTTAACTACTTTCGAGATCAAAGTCCCGCAAACCTGTGAAATCACTCCAGAAGCTATGGAAGCATGTTTTAAAACTTTACCTCGTATTTATACCAATTTTTTGGATAGAATTATGGGGAGACAACAAGCTATGGCTTTTGAAATTGTCGTTGTCAATCAACGTATTTATTTTTTTGCCACTATTCCTACTCAAATTGCCAGCTATTTTACTAGTCAATTAGTTGCTCAATATCCACAAGCTTTGGTAAATAAAGTGAGCGATTTTATGCCCTATTTTATAAATCCTAAACAAATGAAAACAGCAACTGAAAATAATAGTTTTGGTCAAATGACACTGACACACCCTTTTTATCTGCCACTCAAAACTTATGCCGATTTTACCAATATTGATCCGTTATCTACTATTTTGGGTAATCTTGCCAAACTTAACCCCAAAGATAAAGCCTTAATCCAAATTTTGGTCAGTGCTCCTCCCTCCAACTGGCAAGCAGTAGGCAAGAGTGTGGCTAATTCTACTATTCCAACTTCTGATCCACAAAAAAGTATCCCTCACCCACAAAAACATTTAATTGAGAAAAAAATTGCTCAAATTGGTTTTCAGGTTGGCATTAAACTTTTGGCTATTTCTCAAAGCAAAACCCAAAGTGATTTAATTTTAACTAATATTGCTGGCTCTTTTGCAAGTATTGCTCATGGAGAAGGCAATAGTTTAGAACTAAAAACTCCATTCTTCTGGCAAAAAACTGGATTCATCAAATCTTTTTTTACTCGTAATCCTTCGTTTACTCCTAGAAATCATATTTTCACGGCTACGGAACTTGCCACTATTTACCATTTACCAAATATTAATTTAGCCAATATTAAAAATATCGCTTGGGGCGGCACGCTCAAAGGTGAAGCTCCGGAAAACTTACCTATTGCCTGGAATTTAACAGAGGCAGGTAAACAACAAATTAACTTTTTTGCCAAAACTGAATTCAAAAATAAATATATGACTTATGGAATAAAAAAAGTTGATCGTAGAAAACATGTTTATATTATTGGGAAAACTGGTACTGGAAAATCAACCTTGATTGCCAATATGGCGATCAATGATATGCGCAATGGCGAAGGATTGGCAATCGTGGATCCACATGGTGATCTTTGCGATATTATTCTTGATTACGTACCTAAGAATAGGATTAATGATGTGGTTTATCTTGATCCCAATGATACAAACCGTCCTTTCCGGCTCAATCCTTTGCAGGTTAATCAGATCGAACAGGCAGATTTAATTACCTCTGGCATTGTGGCAATTTTTCAAAAACTGTTTTCTTACTCTTGGGGGCCAAGACTTGAATATATTCTAAGAAATACTCTTCTGACTCTAACGCAAATACCCAATACGACCATGCTTGATGTGACGCGAATTTTGACTGATGAAAGTTTCCGTAATAAGATTATTGATAAAATTCAAGATCAGACGCTCAAAAATTTCTGGAAAAATGAATTTAATAAACTTGACAGTCGAGCAAGGCAGGAAGCGATTTCTCCGATTTTAAATAAAGTTGGCCAGTTTATCATGTCTCCCAAAATTCGCCTGATTTTGGAAAACCCTCAATCAAGTCTTGATCTTGATGAGATTATGAACACGGGTAAAATTCTCTTACTTAACCTTTCTCAGGGAAAAATCGGCGAAGATAATGCAGCTCTACTTGGTGCCATGTTTATTACCAAAATTCAACTGGCTGCTATGAATCGCGTGAATATATCTGAAGAAAAAAGACGCGATTTTTATCTTTATGTTGATGAGTTCCAAAATTTTGCTACTAGCTCTTTTATCAAAATTTTATCAGAAGCCAGAAAATATAGACTTAATCTGGCTGTTGCTAATCAATATATCGGTCAAGTCAATGAAGATATCCAAAAAGCGATTTTTGGCAATGTTGGCACTCTTATTTCCTTTTTGGTTGGAGCTGCCGATGCCAGTATTTTAAAACAGGAATTTAGCAATCTTTATGAGGAAAACGACCTAGTTTCTCTTGATAACTTTACTATCATCAATAAATTGTCGATTGATAATAAAACTTCTACTCCATTTGCCGGGAAAACCTTGCCGCTACCCGCCAATAAAAACCAGAATCGAGAGAAAGTCATCCGAGTTTCGCAGGAAAAATATGGCAAAGCTAATAAAAAACCCGCCCAAATTATAAATGTAAATCCGTTGGCAAAAGCTCATGAACTCCTAGTTAAAAAACCAGAGGCAAACGAAATCGCTCCCAGTCCTTTTATCAAAGAAATAAGTAATGATCGCCGAAGCCAAGCTGAACAAGCCTTGTGCAAACTTTCCCAAAAAGGCATTCTAAATCGTCCTTATAATTATCAAGCTAAAGCTAAAATTGTCAATCAAAATACAAACAAAATAGAAAATAAAACAGAAGAAAAAGAAAATAATACTAAGCAAAAAAGTACAAATAGTGCACAAAATTTATCGCAACAGAAAAAAAATAATCCTTCCCAAAACTCTTCCGAAAACAAACGAACAGGATTTGTGGTTGAAGTGCAAGATTAGTCTGTGCTATATTTATTCCATAATCTTACTTATTAAATACATATTTTATCTAAAAGGAAAATTATGGTAGAAAATATATCTGAAACAGACTTACAAGAACTATTTGAAGAAGGGAGAAATAAAAGAAGAGAATTAGATGCAGGAAGAGATCCAGTAAATCCCATAACAGCAACTTTTAATATTGCAGTTCAAGCGACTAGAAATGGTGTTAAATTTACACCAGATGTTTTAAAAGATATGGCCGAAGCAGCACGTTTAAGGCAAATGGGATTAGATGAAATTGAAGAAAATAACTAAATATACTTTTATTCATATCCATGTTTCTTACCCCAACCCACTGGATCTTTAAGCCAATCTTCTACTTTTACTTTTTGTTCCTGAGTAAATAATTTAGTTTGATAAGCTTGTTCTATCACTTCATTAATATCAGTTAAAGTGAGTAATTTTAATTTAGGTTCATGACTAGTTTAACCATATAAAAACGGTATAAAATCAAGTCATGACAAATAAAAATAGATATAAGAAACTTGCGCATATTTCGGAGCAAAAATTTAGACAATTACTTAGATATTTTGCGTTAGATATTGAAGCAA
>JAAZND010000015.1 GCA_012798485.1 Candidatus Beckwithbacteria bacterium
ATATCGTAAGCTGTATGACTACTTGTCTCTATCATCTTAACTATATCTTATCAAATGACTTAAGCTTTACGTTTTTGTGCTCATTGATTGCATTCATCCCTCGCACTTACAGTGCGGGATTTTCTGCAATGGTTATAATTATCTATCTTATTTATACTATAAAAAAAAGGCAAAAAACAAGAAGAAACTGAAGCTAAACTGAAATTATTGTCTCCCTTGGTAAAGGGAGACGTCCCGCCTTTGGCGGGACAGAGGGATTTGTAAAAAACTTTTAAATCCTCCTGCCCCGCTTTAGCTGGGCGTCCTCCTTTAACAAGGAGGAAAAATATTTTAAAAAGAGACGCGATAAATCGCGTCTCTACAAATTAAGCACAAATCCTTAATTCCCTACTCCTTTATTTCCCTAAATCCTTAATCCCTTAAACCGAACAGGCACTAAAACCACAAGCGCTGCAGCTTTTACAGCCTTCATGGATAGTCAAAACTCCTCCACATTGCGGACACTGAGTATTTTGAACTTTTTGTACTTTTTTTGACGCATTAGTAGTTTTAATTTTTAGCTTTTGACTTTTAACTTTTTTTCCTATATTCAAAACCTGCTCAAGACGAGAAGAATCACGATAGACTGTCAAACCTTTACATTTTAGCTTCCAAGCCAAAATAAACGCCTGTTTGACATCATCAACAGTTGCATCAGCTGATAAATTAATAGTTTTGGAAACAGCATTATCAGTGTGTTTTTGCCAGGCTGCCTGCATTTTGATATGATCTTCTGGTTTCAAATCATGTGCAGTTAGAAAAATCTGTCTAATATTTTCGGGAATTTTTTTGATATGCTGGATTGTCCCCAGCTCCAAGACTTCATCAACCACCCCATTTCTATCCAAATGCAGTTTTTCTAAATGATTCATTAAATCCTGATTAATCTCAGGTAATTTATAACCGCCCATAGCTTGCTTGTAAAAAGCTAAAGCAAAATGCGGCTCTATACCATAAGAACAGCCGGCAGCCATAGCAATGGAACCAGTCGGAGCAATTGTCGTAATCGTAGCATTACGCTGTGGTTTTCGTCCCATTTGCTGCCAAAGACTATCTTGCCAATTGGGAAAAGCTCCTTTTTCTCTGGCTAAATTTTGGCTTTCGCTTAAACCTTCATCTTGAATAAATTTGGCTATTTTTTCTGCCAAAACTAAAGCTTCGTCACTATTGTAAGGAATCCCTAATTTTACTAGCATATCAGCCCAACCCATTACTCCAAGACCAATTTTACGATTGGCTTTGACTGTATCAGTCACTTTTTGCAAAGGATAAGTACAAATTGAAACTACATCATCCAGCATTCTGACTGATAAACGCACAGTCTCTTTTAATTTTTCCCAATCAATTTCTATTCGATTTTTGGAATTTACTGCTCGATTTTCTTTCAAATGTTTAGAAAGATTAATACTGCCAAGATTACAAGCTTCATAAGGTAAAAGCGGCTGTTCCCCGCAAAGATTGACTGACTCTATTGCGCCAATTTGAGGTGTGGGATTATATTTATTAATTTCATCGATAAAAATAATTCCAGGATCACCATTACGCCAAGCCATAGTGGTAGCCAAATCAAAAATACTATGTGCCGAAACCGTATTGACTATTTCTCCATTACGAGGGTTAACCAAATCCCAGTCGCCATCTTTTTCTACTGCTTGCATAAATTTTGAGGTCAAAGCTAAAGAAAAATTAATATGATTCAAAACTGTATCTTCCTGTTTACAGGTCAAAAACTCAAATACATCCGGATGAGAAACTGGAAGCACAACCATATTGCCGCTACGTCTACCGCCAGCTTGCAAAAGCATTTCTGAGGCATGATTCAAAATACTCATAATAGCCACAGGTCCAGCTGCTCGACCGGTGGTAGTAGCTACCAAATCCCCTTTAGGACGAATTCTACCAAGAGAAAAACCAACCCCGCCGCCATTTTTTTTCAAGATTGAAGATTCTTTGACCACGTCAAAAATCCCTTCCACGCTATCTGGCATCGGCATAACAAAGCAATTAGCCAGTTGATTATTGACAGTCCCAGCATTTGCCAGAGTTCTTCCTCCAGGTAAAAATCTTAATTCTGACATCATTTTATAAAATTGTTTTTCCCAGTGCTTTGGTCGATTTTTTTCAGCAGAGGCCAAAGCCTTAGCTACCCTTTCAAACATTTGTTTTGGCGTCTCAATAATATTTCCTTCTTCATTTTTTCTTAAATATTTATTGGCAATCACCACCAATTGATTATAAGAAAGTCCAAGATCATCTTTAACCCCAAGCCCTCTACCAGCTCTTCGTTCCTGTCTTTGTTTTTCGCGCGATAAAATGTAGGCTTTGGCAATATCATACTGGCCTTCTTCAATCAGAATTCTTTCCACCATGTCACCAATATCTGCAGTTGAAATCACATTTTCTTTGCCATATTTTTCTCTAAGTTCTCTTACAATCCATAAAGATAATTCTCTGGCCAGTTCTTCATCCACCATATCAATATTTTTCTGAGCCATGATAATCGAATGAGTGATTTTTTTACGCTGAAAAGTTTGCAGATTACTATCTCGTTTTTCTACTTGCCACATACTACATTTGTCATTCCGTATTGATATTTTGTAAAACAAAATAATATGGTACGGAATCTAATTAAAAAAATAATTTCTAATTTCAATTTTCTTGTAAACTTTTATTAATTATTCGTTTAAAGTAAAATAAGTATGGATGATTTTTTGCTAAAAATCAAGAGGAGTATTTAATTTTTAAAAATAAAAAATATTTACTTTATCTTAAGGTATTTAAAAAAGATTTTAAAAATCAATAGAAATTATTAAAAATAAGCAAAAAATAAAAAAATCCCGAATTGCTTCGGGATTTTTAAAAACAAAATTTTTATTTTAATTAAGCTATCACTTTTTTAAGTCTTAAACCAGCATAAAGGAAAACTACTCCACCTAAAAGTAAAATAATAGTATTTTCTACATTCCCAGATTTTGGCATACTTGGAGTTGAACTTCCTCCACCAGTATCAGCAGAAGAACTATTGCTAATCGTATAACTTCCATCCGAATACCCATTTAAAAGATCATCACCTGTTCCAGCTTCTGCTACATTACTATCAACGGTAGATCCTTGAGTATAATCAAAATTAACTGCTGCTGTTCCAGTATTTGTAGCTTTGAAGGTAATGGTTGCTACTGTCCCATCCTCAGAAATAGCCTCAGGATTGGTTGCTCCTATAGTAATTTCTCCGTCTTCATAAGATTTTTTTGGATAACTGCCAAAATAACCATTAGTAATTTTCGTCACCTCCAGTTTAGATTTATCATAACTCAAGATTGCATCAACTCCATCTGTTTTTTCTCCTGAACCCAAATCCAAAACTATTTTAACATCAAAACTTTCTCCTTTCCCTACAGTTTTACTGCTTGGATCAAGTTTTAATTTAGCAGCCTCTACTTTAGTCACAAATAAAAAATTAACTAATAAAATAAAAATTATTAATGATAATATAGATTTTAAATATTTCATTTTTTTACTCCTTAATAATATTTGTATAATAAAAATAATTTTTATTCAACTAAGATTTTGGCATTAATAATTTTAGCTAGTAAATCATCTCCATTTTCTGCACTTGATAAATTAGTATCACTTTCATTGCCTTTTTTAACAAAATAGAAATCTAAATTTAACTCTCCTGTTGCAATTGGTTGGAGGTTAAAAGAAGCAATATCAATCGCGCCAGAAAAAGATGAATCTGTCATTACTCCGCTCAATTTAATCTGACTTTTAGCAGTATCAACTTTATTTAAAAGAATTTCAAATTTACTTTTGGGGTTAACTTTTAACTGATTATCAGTAATTAACCATTTTTGAGGATCATAATTAATAATAAGATCAAAACCAGCAATTGTCTTATCTTTGGTGTCAAAAGAAAGTTTGGCGGTTAAATTTTGATTAAGCTTAGCGCTTTCTGTAGCATCAAAACTGATTTTAGCTACAGCATTATTTTTTGAAGTTTCTTCCTGAGATTTTTTATTATTATCTGAAGTCTGTCCTATTTTATCGGTAGAGTTTTCCGTTCCTCTATAAAAAGGAAATAGCAATTTATAACCAACAAAACCAACAGCAAAGGCTAAAATAGCAACTAGCAGAATACCATAGGGAATAAATTTGATTTGGGGCAGTTGTGTTTTCATATTTTTTTATTTTTTTTATAATTAGTTAATAATATCAAACATACTTCCTTTTTTATCGTAATTCACTTTAAAGGTGCCAGAATAATCTATGCTATTGACTACCCCGTCTCCATTAAAATCAGCTATGTTATTATCATCGGTCATATAATTTTTGAAAATAGAATAATCAGCACTATTTATAAGATCATTACCATAACCATTGCTTTCATTTTTGAGATCTCCAGCCAAAAACTCTTCACTAATTGTCCCATTAATAGCTGATCCCTTAGTCAAAGTAATATCTTTTCCTCTAGACAGATAACCTTCAGGTTTAATATAAAGTTTGTAAGTAGAGCCTTCTGTCAGATCTTCATCATCAATCCCCCAAGTTCCTTCACCACTATTATTGACGCTAATCTTGGCTTCTTTTTTCTTGGTAGTTCCATCATAAAGGAAAACTTTAACACTGCTGGATGAATCATTACTCTTTTTCTCCAAGTTAACTTTAATGTCAAAACTATAGTCAGCATCTACACAATTTCCTTCACTACATGTTTTTCCACTAACGCAAGCTGTTTGATTTACCCATGCATTACTTACACATTTTTGAGGAACGCCATCATTACATCTCTTAGCATCATTTATACATGTAGTATTTATTGGAGTAGTTCCATTATTTTGTTCACTGCCAATAGTAATGTCATCACTTGTCAAACCATCATCTTTTTTCTGGACAAAAACCACATCAAAATAAGAAGGTAAGGAAGAAGCATAACCAGTAGGTAAGTTAGCTGCTAAAGCATGTTTATGGTCTTTATGAGCAGTCTGAAATTTACCTGATTTTGATCCATCAACTGTAACACTATTTCCAACAGCCTTAGAAACAGTTCCTATAACTGTATGTTTATGGATCTCACTTCCTCCTGTACCAGAAGAATCTGAATTAGCTCTAACAATATTATTTACTAAAGCTGAATAATATTGCCATCCTAATGGAGGTAGAATTTCAAAATTAGAAGCTATAACTCCTCCTTTTGGTAACGACTGATCAGGATCTGTATTATTGTAAGCCATAATCATATCTTTATATTTAGGTAAAATTTCATCTTGGCTTGTTGTTCCTGAAATAGTATGGTAATGAGCTAATATTGAACTACCAGTATCTCTTCCTTGCGTATTATTAGGAGAATATGTCGATGAAGAAAAATTACTATAATTATGTTTATGACTGTTGTTGACACTTGTTAAATCAGGTTCTAGATTATAATTCTTAGCATCAACTGGAAATTTTCCAATAATACTATCAATTATTGCCCAACTTCTTGGTTTTGTTTCAAAAAAAATAAAAGCTGAATCAGGAATTATGCTAGGTATACCAGATATATAACAAAAAGGAGTTTCCACATATTTGTATTTATTTGTAACTTCATTACTTAAACCTGTAAAATTATGCCCATGACTTACTGGCGTATACGATTTATTCCCACTATCACTTTCACTTTGATATTCTTTATCTATTGCTCCTAATGATCCAGTCCAAATATGTTTATGAGAACCATTATTATTGTAATTTCCATAAACTAAACTACCTCTTACATAAGCTCCGCTTAAATTCAAAGCCTTCCAATCAGCCTTCTCATCACTTGGACAACTAGACCTAAAAGGGAGAATAGTTATAGGGCTTTGATCTGCCCAAGCACTATCATCTAAAGCTAGTTTTTCAGATAAACTCGTATTGCCATAATACATTCTAATAGTTTGAACAATAGGAGAATCAAGCTCTACCCAAACTTGAGTGGTAGTGGTATTGCAACCACTTTCAATCCAATGATTAAGTCTCTTGCCGCTACTAGTAAAAAATTGGATATCATCACAATCAGCCTGAATTTTATTAGCATCTTTTAATTCTTTAGTGTTAATAGTAAGTAAAATTTCTTTATTACTTGGATTTTTGGCAAGTATTATTTCTTTATAATATTTTAATTTTTCATCAATGTTGGCTGTTGTCGTATCATCAGTTCTTCTATCTTTTATCGTACTCCCATCTGCCGGATTTGATTCAAATGGTTCAAGATAGGCTGTAAGAGAAAAACTGACATTTGGTTCACCTCCGCAATTTTCATTCTTAAGGCAAACATTATAAAAATCTTTTTTAATACTAGTTTCATAATTTGATTGCATTTTTAGACTTAAGTATTCACTATCATTTCCCTCATCAGGGAAAACATAAGCCAAAGTCTCAGCTTTTTTTATAGTACAACCAGATATTTGACCTGCTTTAGCTCTATTAAAAGCAGTTTCATCTGTAGTATAAAAAGTAGTTTCTATTTGTTTTGAAGCGTTATAAACACAATTAATTGCATATAAAGATTTAAGAGTTTTTCCATCTACCATTCCTGAATCATCATAAGCATAACCTAAAGGCTTATCAGCAATACAGGTATTTTTATAAGTAGAGTATCCTAAAGCTTCAGTATAATCCCCAGCTAAAATATTAGTCCAAATTGGAGTTTCATAAGGATAACCAAGACATTTATATCTATTTAATAAAACTTTCTCTGGTAAATCATCAGCAGTCCCAACCTCATTCAAAAAAACTTCTCCCTCTCTTATCACTGGACTCAAGGATCCGCTCAGAATCCACCCACCAACAAAAAAAAGCATAAAAATTAATAAAGAAAGAGGAAAATTTAATTTAATTTTAAATTTTTGTTTTGAGTGTAAATTTGCTGGTCTATCTTCTACTATCTTGAAAGAGTTATTACTTGAATTATCGTCAAAGCTAGTCATAATTTAAAAAATAAAATTAAATAATATGCAAAAACTGCATTTATAATCAGTAAAGCATATTTTTAAAATCATTGTCAACTGGTAAATAACTATTCAGTTTTAGGTTTTAGGAAGTTAGAATTTAGAGATTTAAGAAGTTATGCCTTAGGGGTAAATTAATAGTGAAAAAAATAAAATAATATTTTTATAAAAGGAAATTTTTTTATATTAAATATTAAAATCTCTAAACCCTATAATCTAATCACTACCACCTGTTTTTGGTTTTTTCCAACTCGCCCATTTACAATTTGGGTAAGCGCTACAACCATAAAAATGTCTCCCGCTTCTTGTGCGCCTGACAATCACATCGCCATTTTTACAGTCTGGACATTTCATATTAATTTTCTCGGTATAATTTTTGGTATACTTGCATTCTGGAAAACGGGAGCAGGATAAAAAACGACCAAAACGACCAACTCGAATAACTTCATCACCTTCTCCACATTCTGGGCATTTATTGCCTGTTTTCTCAGCTTCGATTTTGACTCTTTCTGCATTTTTCTCTACACTTTTGACTTTATCAACAAAAGGATTATAAAAACTACCAACCACCTCTGTCCATTTTTGTTCACCCAAAGCAATATCATCAAGATCCTGTTCCACTTTGGCAGTAAAATCATAATCCATGACTTTATCAAAATTTTTCAAAAGAAATTCAGTGACAACTGTACCAATTTGGGTGGGATAAAATTGTTTTTCAATTTTTTCAATATAATTGCGAGTCAGAATAGTCGAAATTGTAGGTGCATAAGTTGAAGGTCTGCCAATCCCTCGTTGTTCCAAGGCCTTAATCAAAGAACTTTCGCTATATCTTGCTGGCGGCTGAGTAAATTTTTGCTCTGACAAAACTTGCAATAAATCCAAAATTTCTCCTTGTTCGAGTTCTGGCAATTGCACATCTTCTATTTCTTTACCGTAAACTTTGCGCCAACCGGCAAAAAGCTGAATTTCACCTTTTGCTTGAAGTAAATAATTGGCAGCTTTGACCGAAACTGTAGTTTTAGCAATTCTGGCGGCAGCCATTTGGGATGCCAAAAAACGACTGAAAATCAGCTGATAAAGCTTGGCTCCAGATTTTTGCGCATTGGCTTCAACTTCGTCTAAAGCAAGATTTAAATTACTAGGGCGAATAGCTTCGTGAGCTTCCTGAGCCATTTTGGAAGTGGTTTTAAATTGTCTTGGCGTTTCTGGTAAATAGTCTGTATCAAAATGTTTGGTAATATAAGAAGCTGCCATAGCTAAAGCTTGAGAAGACAGATGCACTGAATCAGTACGATGGTAAGTTATATAGCCATGTTCATACAACACTTGAGCTTCCCGCATTGTCTTTTTTGATGACCAGCCAAACAGATTAGCTGCAGCTCTTTGCATAGTTGAGGTGATAAAAGGCGGCATGGGATTTTGGAAAGTTTCTCTTTTGGCAATCTCGGCAATTTCATATTGAGCTTTTTCTAAATCTTTAACAATTTTTTGCGCCTGGCTTCCATTTTTAACTTCAGCTTTTTTGTCATCAATTTTGACCAAATCAATTCTAAATTGAGATTTTGGCTTTTTGACCTTGCATACTTGGGCACCAATTTCCCAGTATTCCACTGGCTTAAAAGCTTCAATTTCTTTTTCTCTTTCAACAATTAAACGCACTGCTACAGACTGAACACGACCAGCGGAAAGTCCACGACGGATTTTTTTCCATAAAACTGGTGATAATTTATAACCCACCAATCGATCAAGTACTCGACGTGCTTCCTGAGCATGAACCAGTTTAAGATTCATTTTTCCAGGATTATTAATAGCATTTAAAATAGCTTCTTTGGTAATTTCATGAAAAGTGGCTCTAACAAAATCGACTTTTTTACCTTTTAAATTCTGCTCCAAAATCCATTGGATATGAAAACCGATTGCTTCTCCTTCACGATCAGGGTCAGTCGCAATAATAATAGTCTTGGCTTTTTTTGAGGCTTGAGTAAGCTCTTTGATAACTTTTTCTTTTTTCTCTACAATCACATACTCTGGTTTGAAGTTATGCTCGACATCTACTCCCAAGGTTGATTTGGGCAAATCACGAATATGGCCAGTCGTTGCTTTGACAATATATTCATTACCTAAATAGCGACCTAGAGTTTTAGCTTTGGTTGGTGATTCTACAATAATAAGGTTCAATTGCAATTTAAATTAAAAATTAATCCGCCAGCTGGCGGAGTAAGAATTGAATTTTTAATCTTTACTAAACTTGATAACAAATATAGATTATAACAAATTAAACATAATCTACTAGCTTTGGAAATAACAACTATCCATTTGTTTTCTTTTTCATGATAAAAAATTTGCCAATATTTTTTTTAATTTATCATATAGTGTCCATTGCCTAGATTTTTGACATAACCTCTAAGCTCCATCATGGTTAAACTGGTCAAAATTGACGCTGGATCAAGTTTTAAAAATCTGACTAAATCATCAATATGTTTATTGCCTTGAATTAAACTTTCATAAATCTTTGTTTGAACTTGATCATCAAAGTGATAATAATTTTGTTTATCTAAATTAAGTCTTTCTCCATTTTTAGGTAAAGCTGTTAAATTCAACTCTTCCAAAATATCTTTTTCTGACAAAACTAATTTTGCCCCCATTTGAATTAATTCACTTGGTGCCTGAGACATTTCACTAGTTATTGGTCCAGGGACTGCAAACACTTCCCGATTTTGCTCAAGAGCCTGCAAGGCTGTGATTTTACTGCCAGATTTATGGCTGCCTTCGGTAACTAAAATTCCTAAGCTCATACCTGAAATAATGCGATTTCTAGCTGGAAAATTGCCAGGTGTAATTTTAGTAAATGGCGGATATTCCGAAATTAAAGCGCCATTTTTGATAATTTGTAAAGCCAGACTGCGATGTTCTGGTGGATAAATACTCTCAAGTCCATTTCCTAAAACAGCAATAGTTCTGCCTCCATTTTCTAAAGCGATTTTATGAGCCAGTCCATCCACTCCGCGAGCAAGTCCAGAGACAATCGTAAAGCCAAGATTGGTTAAATTACCAACAAATTTTTTAGTAATTTCTTGCCCATAAACTGTTATTTTACGCGTGCCTACCACTGCCAAAGCCCGATGATCGCAAGGTAAAATTTGACCTTTGATAAAAAGCCCAATCGGACAATCGGCAATTTGTTTAAGAAGCGGTGGAAAAGCAGCATTATCTCTAGCCAAATATTTAATTTCTAATTTTGCCAGATTTTCTAAAATTTGCTTGAAATTAAAATCTGTTTTAAAAGTAAAAATATTTTCAATAATCTTAGCAGAAAAATTAAGTCGCTGCCAATCTGACTTACTACTTTGCCAAGCCTTTTCTAAATCTTGCTCAAATACTTTTTCGATTAAAGTAAAAGTTTTGGGACCAATCCCAGGGCAATAATGAAAAGCGAGATAAAATTTGGCATTATCCATAATTTTTATTATGAGAAAATGCAAGCAAAAACTCAAGTGAAGTTTATCTAGATGTAATGTAGTCTCTACAAATAATTTTTTTCTTTATCCCCTATTTCCCTAACCCATTAAGTTCTTATTATTTACTTTCAAAATATTTTTTTAAAACTTCCCGCGCCAAAGGCGCAGCCTTATCGCTCCCCTGACCGGCATCTTCCAAAAGAACGGTAATTATAATTTCCGGATCTTTGCGTGGCGCAAAAACTGTAAACCAAGCATGAGTCAAATGTATTTCTTTGCCATTTTTAATAATCGATCTGCCGGTCTCAGCCGTTCCAGTTTTGCATGCTACCGGAATGGATCTAAATTCAGCTGAAGAAGAAGCAGCTTGAAAAATATTTATATTATCAATTGGCAGTTTTTCATTTTTAATTTTGAATTCAAATAAAGGCCAACCTGTCCCTCCACTTTCACAAGCTTTTTCCATTCCTTCTTTGACCAAAGCAATATTCTGTTGCTCAACCGGTAATTGCCGACAATTATTTTTTTCAAAACCAGTTAAAATAAAAGCTTTTGGTTTTTCATCCACCATGGCTACTACTAGTTCCGGTTTACATAAATAGCCATTATTTGCAATTGCAGTCGTCATCATTTGAACTTGTAAAGGTGTCACCTGCAAATTTCCTTGACCAATAGCGGTAATATAAGTATCACCCAAATACCAGCTTTCTCCCATATTTTCTTCTTTCCATATCGGCGTTGGCACTAAACCCTGACTTTCTCCTTGAATTTCAATATTACTAAGTTCACCTAGTCCAAAAGTTTTAGCCCAAGCAGAAAGCTTATCTATCCCGACTAATTCGCCCACTTTATAGAAAAAAATATCATTGGAACGCTGTAAAGCTTTTATTAAATTCACTTCTTTATCTCTGCCTCCATATTGGGAATAAAACCAATTGCCATAAGAAAATTCTCCCACTCTGATTTGTCCCGTATCTTCAACCTGAAAATCTTTATCAATTAGTTTCTCCTGCAAAGCTGCCATCGAAGTAATAATTTTAAAAGTTGAAGCCGGTGGATAAAGTCCGGCAATTGCCCGATTAAACATCGGCTGGTTTTTATCAATAAATAAATTTTCAATTTCGCCTGATCGACCTGCTTGCTCAAAAATATTAGGATCGTACGAAGGAAAAGAGGCTAAAACCAACAACTCTCCATCCGTTGTTCCTGCAATAATCGCTCCTTTAAAACCAGAATCTTTAAGTAGCTTAAAACTTAAATTCTGTAAATCTTTATCAATCGTTAATTGCACACTTCTGCCTTTGATGGGATTTCGCTGAGAAATATCCCGTAGTTTTTCTCCTGAAGCAGCTAATTCCTGGACTTGCCCTCCATCAGTTCCTTTAAGATTTTGTTGTCTTGATCTTTCCAAACCAAATTTACCCACCTTTCTCCCAGACTCAACCCCAAATAGAGTTAATTCCTGCATATCAGCTTCACCAATATAACCTAAAACATGAGCAAATTCTTGAGGATAAAGATAGTTTCTATTATCATTTTGAGCAACTAGAGGTTCTCCTTTAAGGTCATAAAAAATCCCTCTTTGAGCCTCCAACACCTCAATGCGAAAACGATTCTGTTCTGCTCTTTGGGATTGAGCTTTGCCTTGAATAATTTGCAAACGAAAAGCCTGACTAAATAAAAACAGAAAAACAAGAAAAAGTAGAATATAACAGCAATAAATATATCTCATATTTTTTGATTAGAATATTAAATAAAGATAACATTTATCTTTCAAAAATAAAATCTTTGTTGTTGGGGAAAAACTTTATGGAGCAATCTCTTGCCAATCATATTGGAAAGTCTTTATTTCATCAAAAGCTCTTAAAGCATTAATAAGATCTGGTCGATAGGTAAAAACTTCTGCAGCTTGGCTATTATTCTCTAAATTTCTTTGCAAATTAAAATCTTGCCAACCAACAAAGGTTCCATTTAGATTTAAAACAGAGTCTTGTCCAAGATTAGTACTTGGATCTAAACCTTTTGTCCCGGTTTTAATTTTATTAGCAATATAAATTCCTTCAATCTGAGTGACACTTGGATCAATATTAATTTCTCCTGAAACAATAAGCATTAATACTGATCCTGACTGTATGGTAATATTCCCAGTGATATTAACATTGCCATTATGAAAAAGAATAATTTTACTATTATTAACATTTGTGGCTGTAATATTTAAATCATCAGTATTGTCTGTCTGATAAATCCCATCTACCAGAATATCACTAAGTCCTTGCACTTGGCTTTTTATATCAGTGCTCATTTTATTAAGGAAATAAGCATAATCTTCATGTACTATTCTGTAATTGCCAGTCTGAAAAGCATCATATTCTGAATCATCAGCTCCTAAATCAATATCTGCTAAATAAGAAATAAAACCAGCATTCTCACTTTGAGAAGGATTGTAAAAAACTTGATTATCTGGAACCTGAGAAGAAAGATTGTTATTTGTATGAATATTCCCATTTTCTACTTGATACCAAGAAGAATAATTTAAGGTTATTGTTTCTGGAATGCTTGTAGATAACGATGTATCTGCACAATAGCCAGTATTATTTTTAGCTACGACTTGAAAAGTATACGTTCCGGAAGTATTAATTATCTGGCTTAGATCACAATAATAATTGTTCGAACCATCAAGCGCAATAATATTTTTACAACTTTCAACAAGACTGTTATTCATATAAACATCAAATGTTACATTACTTAATTCTTTGACAGAAAAACCTGGATTTGTCCAATTCCAAGATAAATTAAAATTATTAATTTCCGCTATTCCAGTAATCGGATTAATGACCGGAGCCGGCGGACAACCCTCACAAACATTATTCTTTACATAATAACCATCATTTTTACAATAATAAACACATTTTTTACTACCACAATTATCTAGACCGCTCACTAATGTTTTTTCTGTATCTTCTATTAAATTTTTATCAGAGCCAGGACAGATAGTGGCATTACTTATATTTAAAGGAGAAACTGAATCAGTACAAACATTAAGTAATGCTGGATCTATACAGTTAGTACCATCAGATTCATAGCCCTTATCACAAACATATTCACACTTAGTGGCGCTGGTACAGTCAGCCACTAAAGTGTTAGTTCCGTCAGCAGTTAAGCCAGTATTGTCTCCAGAACACAAAGTAGCATTTTCTGGTTCATTACCCTTACAAATAAAGGTTTGAATAAAAGGCACAAACATATATTTCACTCCATTTTCTATTCCCATCTCATGGTCCAAAAAAGCACAAGTTAGATCATGACACCTAACCATCTCCTTAAAACCATTAGCATTATCAGCAAACAGAAAAGTAAAAAATGAGTTGTTATAATTACTAGTATAACTACCTATTTTAAGTTGATATTTTTTATATCTATTTAAATTCTTTATTGTCAATCTATATGAGGGAGCTTCATTATGTGATTGACCCCAAGTAGCTGAAACTTGACTAGATATATCGGTTTTAGAACCATCGTCATTGAATATATATAATTGCGGAGTACTAGTCTCTCTAGGTATATGATGGTCTAATATGCGCACCTGATAAGTCCCAGTAAAATTTGGTTTAAAATTCCAAGAGAAACCATATCTTATCTTACTAGGATCTCCCGGGACTTCAAAAGTAGTAAAAGACTGTTTATTAGCATTTATAGTTGAGTCTTCGGGACGAATAAACCTACCTCCAGTAGTAGTTTTATTATTTTCAGCACAATATAATTTCCCAGTTAAAGGTTCCATAGTTTCTTTACAAGTTGTTGTCAAATCAAACCAAACTCCACTACAAGATTTTCCATATTTACCGCTTCCTATCATTCTAAACCCTACTTTAAATTTATATGTGCCAGCCGATAAAGAAACATTACTAGTAGTTATCTTTTTCCATGAAGACCAGGTTTTATTAATAAGCTGAGAATAATATCGATCTTCAAAAATCATATCAGCATCACGGGCACAATCTTCAACAATTTGATAATCCATATCACTATAATCTTTTGTCAATACAAAGGGATCAGACTCTGCATAATACGGAGGTAGTTTTGGTGATGGAAAATAATAGGCACCGTCATACCAAACAAAATCATGTTCGCTTTTTCTATAAAAATAGTTATTGAGATAAAATTTAATATAAGCTCTTCTAATTGGAACTAAGCCACGGCCATTACGATCTTGTCTCTCAATCCACATACTCATATTATCTTCCGCTGGTTCTACTGTATATAGTCCTGGTGGACGATAACCTTGTTTTTTTAAAACACTTGGATAAGAAAGAACTGAAACTCGCTGGTAGTTCACTGTTTGATCACTTTTTGACTGAGGCTCAGAATAACTAATTTTCCCGTTTATAGGACCTGTTTGTATGCTCTTTTTAATATAAGAATCAAAACCTTTACTTCCATCATCTTCATTATGATTTGAATCTACTCCCCACCAAGCAATTCTCACATCTCCAGTATAAGGATTTGGAAAATAATTTTTGTGATCTATTTCAAATTTTGGAACTCGATCCTCTGCTGTCCAAATCTGTTTGAATGTATCATTCCATACTAGATGAGGAAAGGTGAAATTAAAAGGAGAATAGTTATCAATAAAAAAATAAACGCTGCGACCTTTACTATTACCACTAGCTCCACATGAACCACATGAGCCATCAACCCCACAGCATTGAGTTCCAGAACAAGCACTACAAGCTTTGCTTTCAGGATCATCACCACCTATTGTACCACTACTGTCACAACAATAAGTTTGTGGATAAAAACCACAATATTTGGAACAACCAGCAAATAATGTCTTAACATTAAAATAATGTAACACTAAAAGTACTATAATTATTAATAATAATTTTATTGTTTTATTCATTTTTCTATCTCAATTCTTCTAGAAATTCTAAATGGTTTAATTTCTAAATATTCATCCTTTAAAAAATTGTTAATTATCATAGTTCTAGGATCATTTACAGGGCATTTCCATTCAATAAGAATAATATTACCTATATCAAAATCAGTATCTTTTGCGAGAGAATATTCTCTTTGCCACTCTTGATTCTGCGAATCATAATACGGTTTACTAAAAACAAAATCAGGTTGTAATCCTTGAAAAATCAAACTCAATTCTTGATTATTTGCAGACTTTATTGTCCATTGAGGTATTTCTTTAGTAATAATTTGACCTTTTATTTGACATATAAAACCATCTTTTGGGGACAAAGTCTCCTGATTAATTGCATAAAATTCTAAATCAGACAAAGTCCATTCTAAAAGATTTTTTTCTTTCGGAGCTACTGCTTCTTTAATCTTGGAGTTTTTTAAAATTCCGATTCTACTTAAAATAGAAAATCTATAATTATAAGGAGATAAGATATCAAAAACTGATAATATAATAAAAACTATTCCTAAAAACAAAATTAAGCTGAAAAATATTAATAACAAAAATTTAATAATATTCATTATATATTATTAAATCAGAAATAGTAGGTAAAACGCAAGTAGATTTGTAATATTTCTATTATCAGAATATAAGGAGAAAATCAAATAAAATAAAAAGGTAGATGTATGTTTAAAAGTTTAAAACCGAGACAAAACTACCTATAACTTTCTTTCCATACTATCGGATGTTTCTTAGCTTCAATCTGATTTGCAACTAATTTTTCTAATTGATCAGCTATTATACTAAATCCATTCTCCCTATAAAAATTAATCTTATACTTTAACCAATCAATAGCTGTATCGTATCCCTCTATATCGATAGCGTCCAATCGACTTCTCACTTCTGGATTAGTAATATCGTCAAAATTTTCTCCATTATTTAAAGCAATTCTTATTCTTTCATTACTCTTCTGTTCATGGATAAAAAAACTTGCTACTGCTACAATAAGAGCTGTTTCATCATTAATCCCCAAGCTTCTTAATTTAGTAAATATCTTGTAGCTTATATCTATCTCTTTCCCGTGAATCGCATCAAATCCTGAAAATGCCCCCTCAATAGCACAAAGATTGGTGGCTTTTGTATAAGCATTCAACATTTCAATATCTACATTGTTATCACTAATTAAAAATTTTCTTACTTCATCAAATAATCTCTGATCGTCGGGATTAATATTGCCTTCATTAGTAACAAAATCAAGTATCCTCTCAACCTTATCTGGTCCTAAATATATTTTATTAAAAGGCAAAATTGCATCTAGTCTTCCACTATATTCTTCAATATCTCTTTTAGTAAAAGAATATTTAGCTGGTCTACTAAATACTTTTTCAAATTTTTGCTCTCCTTTTTGCTGCTCTTCACTTGCATCAGCTACCATTGCTGGAGTTGAGGTTTCTTGTGGAGCTGGTTGTGGGGTTGATTCTGATACTGGAACTGGTTGCTTAAATGGTATTTTGTCACAATTACATCCAGTGTCACCTTTAACAATTTCTCCTTTTTCATTTCTATAATTTCCATCTTGATCTTTATAAACTGGCACTGTTTGTTCTCCATCTTTTCTTTTTCCATTTATAAGTAAAAAACCATCAGGTCCAAAGACTTTAAATTCATGAGTAAGAGGTGGAATTTCGGTTGGCTCTGGAATTGGAGTTTCAGTTGGCTCTAGATTAGGTTCTCCGCCTCCGCCTCCTGCTGGATTCTCAACTTGAGGAGCTTTTATTTCTTCTAGAATTTGTTCTCCACCAAGTTTATTTCCTCCCCAATCAAAAGCAGTTAATGCGGGTTGTCCTTGGATTGCTTCTAATTCCTGTTGAGTCATTTCTTGAGTTTGTGGGTTAAGCTCTCTCCCCTTAACAGCTTGTTGAATATCAGCAGCACTAACTTCTTTGGTTCCCACTCCAGCTCCAACTAACCCAAGTAAAGTAAAAATCGTTGGGAATAATAAAATTAAGCGTCTTTTTTCTTCTGCACTAAAAGCAGGCTGTGCAGCTAAATCTTGCATAAATCGCGTCAAAGAATCATCATATTTTTCCCCAAAAGCTTCCCTATTATTTCTAAAAGCTGCAGCTAATTCTGGAGAAAAAAATTCTCTTCGCTTTGCCATATTTTCAAAAAAAACAACTCCATTGAGTTGTTTCACTTTTTATTTATATTTATTAAATGTTAATAGTAATTTAACAATTGGCAGTTGCATAAAATGATTTATACTTAAAACTTCTTTAAGAACACTTATATCCTATAACAAAGAAAGGCAAATGTCAAGTGTTGACAAATATCTTTATATATAGCAAATTATTAACGATATATGATGACAAAGTATGAAAAATTAATCATTTCTCGCAAAAAATTTTTACAGTTCAAGATCTTATTACTATTTGGCAAGTCAATGCCAAAAAAAGCTCTTGTTCAACAAGAGCTTTTTTATTTAAAAATGAAGTAATTAATTTCCTCTCAGTAATCCCATGCTAATTAATACATCAGTATTTATTCCAAGTTCACTCTCTGCCAAACCAATCCACTTAGTTCTTAATTCTCTAATAATTGACAAAAGTCTTGATTCTGCATTACTCAATCTTTTATTCTGTAAAATTTTATCTACTTGATCTAAAGAATAGATTTCAACAAAAATCTCAATTTTCCGATTAATCCTTTTTTGTTCAGCTTCTGATAAGTTCATAAAATCATTGCTTAAAACATTATTTTCTTTTAATAAATTTAGTCCTTTTTCTGCTTGAAGCAATTCTTTAATAACAGTAATATATCTTATTTCTCTTAACTCTTCTTCAGTAAAAAAATAATGAGCTTTAACTTCATCATTCCCGTTTATAACTACATCTAATGGTGCGGACACTAAAGCTCCTGAATTAGGGAAAAAATGAGATACGCTAATTATCATTTGAAATCCTTCATCCGCAACTCTTAATCCAGCAGGAGTAGAAGAATTACCATCTTTTAATACTGGATCTATGCTAAGTTGAATTTCTAATTTTCCAGTATCAGGTGTATTTTTACTAACATATCTAAATGGATCACCATCTACCCCTGATGTCACTCTAGCTGCTTTTTTGAGAATTTCGATCATTTCTGCCTTTTTAGCTGGATCTTCTTTGCCCAATCCCCAAGTATTAACGTAAACTTTTCTACTATTCAACCATTCCTCTATTTTAGGATCAAGAGTTTTATCTTGATTCTCTGAGACTCCCTCTATTCGTTCTTCTTCTTGCTGTCCTCCACTTGCATCAGCTACCATTGCTGGAGTTGGCGTTTCTTGTGGAGGTAAATTTGGATTAATATCAACTCCAGACCCCACATATAGATACCATTGCTTTCCATCTGGATCTTGAACTCTACAATAACCATTATGCAAATCTTCTACTATTTTCATAGGCTCTTGCAAAAATTCATGTTTAATACTATCCCAATCTGCTTTTCCTCCATCCGTTGGCATTGATTCCCATAAAACAGGAGGATCTTTTTCCTCTTTTGGACTTACAACTCCGGTCAAAGGATTTTCTGGAGCAACTCCTGGTTCAACTGCTGGTTGTTCTGTTTCAGGAACTTTCTTTGGTGATGCATGCCCAGCAGTTTTGCCTTTACTCTCTATCTCTTCTGTAGTTGTTGATATTCCTAATACTTGTAAACCATTAAAATCTCTAAGTCCAAGCCGATCTAGTATCGGTGATAAATCCACCTGACTACCGACTAAAGATGAAACCGCCATAATACCTAATCCAAACTCATTAACTCCAGTTCTTGGTCGAACATCTCTAACTGGAATTCCTTCTCTCTGTCTAGTTATTTTTTTGTCATAAACGAGAGTTTTTAATTCATTTGGTAATTTCGGTTCATAATTTTGAGTTCTTAAGTATCCCAAACATTCGAAAATTTGCTTTAATTGTCTATCCCATTCTTCTTGATCTTTTTCTGTTGGACCAACTAATTTATCTGTTGTCATTTGTTCTCTAATTTTTTTAACACGTTCAGTTTGTTCTCTCTTATTATTCCTATTATTCCATTGCGAAGTAAGGAATTTTTCTATTTTTTCTCTATTAAAAACAGCTTCTTTAATTCCACCTGACTTTTCTCTATACTGTACCGAAATAACATTCCCTTCTTCCTGTTTTAAACTAAAATAAGATTTCACTGCAACAAGCCATAATTGGGCTAGTGGTTCGTTTTCTAATCTTAAATCAGTAATTAATTTTTCTTCTGGAGAAATAAATTTTAATGCTTCATTTTGTTTTTGATGAAGTGGATGAACTCCTATGTTATTTGCTTCGACGACTCTATCTGCTTCTTGTAATAAGACCATATTTTTCAAAAAAAACAACTCAATCAGAGTTGTTTTAGCTTTTATTTATATTTATTAAATGTTAATAGTAATTTAACAATTGGCAGTTGCATAAAATGATTTATCCTTAAAACTTCTTTAAGAACACTTATATCCTATAACAAAATAAAAAAAATGTCAAGATTTAAAAACATTTTTTAACAAATTATTCCTGATCAATTCTCAATTTAAGTAAACTGATAGTTTCCTCTTTTAATTTTGCTTTAACCCAATCTTTTTGGCTTACAGTCAACAATTCTCCTATTCCACTTAAGATCTGATAATTATCTACCTTCTCCAATTTTAAAATACAATCCTCTAAAAATTGCTTAAATTTCATTTTAACTCTTTTTTCAACAATTTCTTGATTCATTGGAAAACGATTTTTAAGAAAAAACCAAACATCATAAATATCACGATTGGTTTTCCCTATCCGCTCAGACATAGCTACCAACTTGTGAGCAAACATATCAGACAAAACCATGACCATCATTGAAACTCCCATATAGGTTTTGAGTTCATAATTTGAACCAAATTGTCTGCGATTAATTTCGATTTTAACGTTCTGTGCTTTATCTTCGTAAGAAAGTAAAAAAAATAAATTATAACGTTTTTTGTAAACCTCTTTCAAAATGCCATATTTTTTAACAATCTGAGGAATTCTAACAAAAACCTCATCCTCTTTGCTTTCATCAAGTAAATCAAAGTCCAAATCAACTGAAAATCTATCTAACCCATAAAACAACATAGCTGCTGTTCCACCTTTAAAACCTAAAAAGGGAGCTATGCTAGTATCAGAATATATGTCTTTTAAAAGTTGAAACAAAATAGTTTTGTGAGTTGTTATCTTTAGTGGCATCTTAATTATTTTTTGTTTGTTTATAAAATTGATTGACTTTTTTTGTCATACGATCATTTTCATAAATCGGTAAAATCAAAAAAACTTTTTCCCAATCAAGAGAATGTAAATTATCAAAATAATAATCTTTGTTGATATAAAGAATATCTAAAAAAGCTCGTTCTTTAGTTGCAATTGAGGTTTCATGTCTATGTTCAATTCCAAGCGGATTAGTCAAGGCTGTGTCTTTAATTTTTCGATATATATATTTTTGCGCGTCAATGTCTATCTCTCTACTTAAATAAGAAGCTATAAAAAAATCTTTATAATATTGAAAAATCAATCCTTCGGCTAATAAAACAGTCTCAAAACTAACATAAGCAGGAGTAAAAATTCTAGTAGCTAATTCTAATTTATTATAATTTTTATCCTTAGCATAAAATCCTTTTCTAATTTGATACAAGGCTTTCTTCTTTACATAATAATTTAGCCTTATTCTTGTAGTGCTGGAATTAGATTCTTGCCACAAAAGAGCAATATCTTTTGAACTAAAAACTGTTTTTTTTGATCTTAAAATAGTTATTAAATAGTCACCTTTTTGCATTTGTGAACTGATTGTTAGTTTTAAACTAATAATCAGTTCAAATTATTGACTATTTTTAAAAAAATGTCAAGCAAGATTTAAAATAGAAATTACCTCAGCCCTCCAACTACTCTTACTCGTTCAAGTAAATCTATATCATCCAAAACTTTACCACAACCACGCACCACACAAGTTAACGGATCATCAGCTACCCAAACCGGCATTTTAGTTGCCTGA
>JAAZND010000016.1 GCA_012798485.1 Candidatus Beckwithbacteria bacterium
CAAGCGGGGCGTAAAACTGAAAAAGAGGCATACCATAACCAAACCCCAAATCCTTTGCCCAGCGTGGCGGAAACTGTCCGTCAAGAATAGTTTGATGCTGTTCAAATAGTCTTGCACCAACAGTAAAATCATGCACTCCAAAATAAGTATTGTTAAAAAAATAATAATGGATAATAAAAATGGACCCAAAAAAAATTAAAGTTAAAATAATCTGAAAATAGTATTTTTTGAAAAAAGCTTTAATTTTCATATTGGCTTAAATAAATATGAAAAAGCTCTAAATAATCGTAATTATCTTTTTTAGGATAAGTTTCTAAAAGTATTAATTTGGTATCGACAATTGCAGGATTAATTCTTTTTTTATTGCCAAGATAATAAATTGCTTGTGTATGACTATTTTTAACTTGATTTAAAAAATTAGCTGATTCTGGATCACCCACACCCACAATTTCCATATTCTGGCTAATACTGGAAGGCAAACTCGAATAATAAACAAATAAAGCATCAGGTAAAGTCCCAAAATAACCTTCCGTTAATACTTTAATTTTCTGCTTCTTTGCCGCTTTGGCAAAAAAATCCATGCTTTCTTTAATTCCAATTCCTGACGACCACTCTTTAAAGTACTGGTATTCATCTGGTTTGGGATAAGAAGTGTTGAGGTAAGCAAAAATAAATTTATAATCTTTTAGACCCCAGATTCCTAAAATTAGCACAACTAAACTTAGACCTACAAATAAATTTTTTCTAATCAATTGATAAAATAGAAAGCTAAGGTTAAAGCCTAAGAAAAAAATTGACGGCAAAAAATAACGAGGCGTCAAAACTTTACCTAAAATAAATAAAGGAGTCAAAAAAACTATTGTAGCTAAAAGAAAATTGAGGTATAAGTTTACTTCTGTTTTTTTGGTTTTAAATTTTTCTCGAATGACAAAATAAATAGAAACCACAACAAAAACTAAAAAAAGAATAGACTGGTAAATATTAATCCATGTAAATAAGTTCAAAATATTAGTCAAAACTTGGGATAATTGTCCAGTCATAATAGTTGAAAGACTATAAGTAAAATCCTGAGACCTGGTAAAAAGATTGGGAAACCAAATGCTCACTTTAAGACATAAAATCAAAGCTAGTCCTAATGAAAGTGTTGCTAAAGTCTGGAAAAAATTTTTTTTAGTTCTGTCTAAAATTAAAAATGATAAAAAAGGTAACGCAAATAAAAACATGGCTGGAGTTTTGATCCAATACGCAAGACCGAGAAAAATTCCAGAGAAAATATAATGATATTTAATCTTAGAAGTTGACAGAAAAATAACAAACATAGACAAAAATACAGATAAAGAAGAATCCAAAATGGCCATTCTGGTATGAAAAAAAATAAACGGTGAAAAACTCAAAACCAAAACAGTAATGATCGCCAAAAGTTCATCATAATATTTTTTGAAATAAAAAAGTAAAAATAAGATAAAAACTAAAAAAACAAACACTGAAGCAAAACGACCGGCAAAAAACAAATTGGGCCAGATAAAAGCCCAAAAACTCATAAACCAGATATGTAAAGGAGGTTTCCCGTCAAACATCGAATAAAAAATATTTTCGTCACCATTTTTAATCCTATTAGCCCAGTTAATATAAATTGCTTCATCTGCAAAAATCGGAAAATGAGTCAGTTTAATTAAATAAATTAGGCTAATCATGGCAAAAACCAGATACAGCCATTTGTTCTTTTGGATATGATTAAAAATAATTTTTTTTAGATTTAAATACATATTTTAATTTATTTTTTTACTAAAGAAATCTCTTATCTTTGGAAAAAAGACTGCTGCTAAAGGTAATAATAGCAAAATATATCTTTGTGTGGGAACTGGAGAATCCCAATTCCCATAATAAACAAAAGGAGCATATCTTATTAATCCTCCCAAAGTCAATAAAATAGCAAATAATTTGCTTAATTTTGATTTTGCTAAAATCAGCAAGACAAATCCCCACTGTAAATACCAGGAATGTAATTGCCCTATTCTTGTCAACAAAACTGCCAATAAAGCCAATCCTCCCCAAAAATAAAAATCCCACTTAAACTTTTTACACCAAAACCAGATTGGGGTTAAAACCAAAGTAGCGTATTTAATATAAATTGAGACTAAAAAACTAACTAAGGATAAAGAATATTTTAAAAAGGATTGCAAATTTAAGGATAAAAAATAAATTGATAATAAGGCAAAACCCATCATCACGCTATCATTATGTCCAGTAATCACAGTTTCAAATAAAATTAATGGGTTTAATATAAAAAAACTTAAAATTTGAACTGCCTTTGCTTTATTTTGCATCAAAGCGAGTTTAAAAAGTAGAAAACTTTCTAAAGCTAAAAAGGCTATAATAAAAAGTTTAAACAGCCAGAAAGTCAAAGTAAAATTCCCAAAGCCAAGAATAAAAGGAATGATTGATAAATAAGTAAAGATATAACCATAAGGAGCAGTTGTATGAATATTGTGCATAAATCGAAGCCAAAGATCATTGGGGAATTCTAAAGCTGTATGGATATGAGGATCAACATGATAAATAACCAGCATTTTAGCATTAAAAAGATAATTAAAAATATCATGGGAAAAAGCTGGGTAAGCAGGAATTCCAATAATTAATAAAATAATAAAAACACGAATCAGATATTTAAGTTGCAGCAATTTTTGCTGAAAAATTAAATATAAATAATTACCACAAAAAACCAAAGTTAAAATGGTAAAAAGAATTGTGTTATAAGCCCTTTGAAAATAACCAAACTCGATTATTTTATTAATCACATCTCTAACAACTGGATAATCGTAAATAGTCAGATTTAAATCTTTTTGCGAAAAAGAAAACAAACATAAAAAAAACCAAAGTAAAATAAAAGTCAAATATGGTAATGGAAGAAAATGAGTAATTTTTTGCTTTAAATTCATTAATAAAATTATAGCAAGTATCTGAAAAAATAAGAAGAAAAATTATTGGTATCTGCCAAGTAAATCATAAAATCTGATTTTGACTACATCTAAAGCCATTTTGAAAGAATCTTTAAGCGGACTGACTCTTTGAGTCTCAACATGCGACCAATAAATCGGCACTTCAGCAATTTTATAACCCAATCTTTTGGCAATAAAAAGAATCTCCACATCAAAGGCTCCAGTAAAGGCAGCTTTGATTTCTTTGGGTTTATAAACTTGTAATTTTTTAAAAACTTTTTTCGCCACCTCAGCTTTAAAAGCCTTAAAGCCGCATTGAGTATCAGCAAAATCACCAACTGTCAGAAGCCTAACCCCGAAATTAAAACCTCTTCCCATCCAGTGTCGGTACCAAGGTTCAGCTTCTCTTTTGGCTCCAGCTACTTCTCTAGACCCAATAACAATGTCATAACCTTTTTGTAAATAAGTTTCCAGCTTAACCCATTCATCCAAAGGTGTAGCCTGGTCAAAATCCGTGAACAAAATATATTCTCCCTTAGCCTCAAAAACTCCCTTAGTTACAGTTCCCGCTTTTCCCATATGTTTATTTTGTATTAAAGTAAAACCTGGATTATGTTTACAAAATTCGGCAATCATTTCTTGACAGCCATCCATACTGCCATCATCAATAATCAATACCTCAAAACTAAATTTCTGCTTTTTAAGATACCTGGCAACTTTATCAAGACTGCCTTTTTTGAAATTTTCTTTTTCATTAAAAGCAGGAATGATAATTGATAAATATGGTTTTATCATAATTATTTTTTCAGTTTATAAACATAAGGACCATTATCAAAATACCATGTTTTGAGTACTTTGTCTTGCAAAAAGCGAGCATTATCTTCCTTGGTCATTTGCATCAATCTAGCATCAAAAAAAGCTTCCAACTCTCTAGTTTCTAAAGTTTCAATATCTTGATAATCCCATTGTGAAATAAGATATAAAGTATCGACTTTAAAATCACCATAATCCTTAATCTGTGTTTTGGTTAAAAAATAACGGTATTGCATCGCGCGATAATCTTTGGTTTCATCCAAAAGAATAATATTGTATGGATCACTGCCAGCGTCTTCTGCAATAACTTTGGATAATTTTTGCGTATCATCAATGGTCCAGCCCAAAGATTTATAAAAACGATAATATTTAAGATTAAAAAAGATAACTACAAAAATAAAAATGGCGACTAAAAATTTTCCAAAGGTTAATTTTTGCCAAACAAAATTTAACAATAAAGCCACAATAATAAAGGTTAAAGGATACATAAAGCCAAGGTAATGCTCATAAACATCTCCAGAAAAAATCACTAAACCTAAAATGCCGGATAAATAAAGAGTTAAGATAATCTGATAATTTTTTTTGAGTCTGTTGAAATAGGATAAAAGCAAAAAAGCTACAAAAGAAAAATAGGAAACAATTTTGGCAAAAGGCAAAACTTCTCTTAGCCCCAAAATTTGACCAATTGATTGATAAATCCGATTATATAAACTATTTATAATGGTACCAAAAGTTCTAGGTGCATGATTACCTTTGGCAACAAATTCCAGAATTCCTTTAGTATTTAAAAAGTCTTTTACCAGATCAAAAATAATTAAAGGGACTGCAAAAAGGAAAAAAACAAGAAAACCCCATAAGGTATTTTGATAAAGCAACTTTTTCTTTTTTTCTGAAAACCAGATCAAAAGATATAAAAAAACCAAACCTGGAGCAAGTAAAATCACCATGTAATGAAGCTGTAAAGCAATCGCAAAAAGCGCAAACACCCAAATTATAAATTGATATTTTTTATGTTCATAGACTTGATAAATTGACCAGATGAGTAAAATAATGACAAATGGCATTGGATTAGGATTCCAGGAAAAACGCGTGTTGGTAATAATCACATTACTAAAAGTGTAAAGTGTGGCAGCGATCAAAGCAGTCGACTTGTCAAACATTTGTTTGATCACAAAATATAAAACCGGAATTGTCAGAATACCAAGAAATGCAATGGTTAAAGCAGGACCAAGAGGACTAAAATTAGCCAGAAGTAAAAAAGGAGCCATAAAATAATAATAAAATGGTCCAAGTTGAATTTTGCCAACCGAAGTAGTCGGACCTACAATAATCGGATCCAATTCTGTCAAAAATTCTCTGACAATGGCAACATCTCTAGCTTGATCACCCAGAAACATCAAGGTATTTTTGAAGTTATAAAGCCGCAACAAAGCCGCCAAAACTACTAAAATAATTAAGAACCAATTGGCTTTCAAAAATTCAAAAATATTTTTTTTAGTCAAAAAATTCTTAAACATATACATCACTATCATGCTGAATTTCTCTATGTCAACAGACATACTACTTCAGCATCTATACATAATACAAACTAATGAAATTAAATCTGGTTTAAAATTAATTCTCTTTTTTCCAGATGACTTTATTATACATGACAAAATTGTAGACCATCCCTACAGCCACGGAAGCAATAAAATAGAGAAGATAATATGATTCACCAAAAAATTTAAGTCCTAACCAAACTCCAACTTTTTGAATCAATACTGCACCCAAAGAAGTTAAATTAAACTGTAAAAATTTAATAATTAGCTTACGAAAATCAGAAATTTTACGATCTTTAAATGTCCAAAGATTATTTAGACAAAAATTAGAAATAATAGCAAGTTCTGCTCCCATAGCTGCAGCATTATCCGGTCTTATCCCAAAGGCTTTATAAAAAACTTCCAAGGCTGTTAAATTTACAACAAAACCAATGACTCCAACCACTGCAAATTTAATTATTCTATCTAGTTCCCTAATTCTAATTTTGAAAATATACAGTAAAGTATTTTTGATATATTCTGCTCCAATTTTTGATTTACCAAATTCTCTATCAATAAAATTGATAGGAACTTCAGCAATTTTAAAACCTTTTCTCTGGGTTTTATGTAAAAAACCAATTTGCCAGGTATAACCGGAAAACTCCTTACGATCCATCTCTTTTCTTAAACTTTCAAAGACTTCCTTCTTAATAGCCCGATAACCAGTAGTCCAATCATTTACAGTCCAAGTCCATAAAACTGCCCGTACAATAAGATTCCCGACCAAAGACATAAATTTACGATGAATGCCCCAATCTTCTGGTATAGATCCTCCTTTGATATAGCGCGAACCTAAAACCAGATCATAGCCTTTGTCTATTTTATCTAAAAATGCATGGATAACCAAGGGATCATGAGAAAAATCAGCATCCATTTGAAACATTAAATCCGCATCAAGTTCATCAACTGCATAAGTCATACCCTTCATATAAGCTCCGCCTAACCCTGCTTTTTTCTTGTTTAAAAATAAAGATAGATTTTTATATTTTTTCTGTAATTTTTTGACAAGATCGGCTGTCCCATCAGGAGAAGAATCATCAACGATTAAAATATGCATGGCAAACTTTGCTTTATCAATCTTGGGAAAAACTTTTTCTTCTATAAATTCGATGAGTCTTCCGATATTATCCTTTTCATTATAAGTCGGAATAATAATAAAAGTTTTTTGCATCATAAATAATTATAACAAGCTTTTTTTATCTTAAGAGTTAATAAATTTATTTTTCCGCTTCCAAATCAGCTTCCACCATAGTTTTAACTAAATCTTTAAAACTAGTTTTTGATTGCCAGCCTAAAATTTGTTTAGCTTTGGATGGATCAGAAACCAAAAGATCTACCTCTGCTGGACGTACATGATCAGGGTGTTCTGCTTTAACATAAGAATTCCAATCTTGAATTCCAATAATTTTGAAAGCTTCGTTTAAAAATTCTCTCACAGAATGAGTTTCTCCTGTGCCAACAACATAATCATCCGCTTTTTCTTGTTGAAGCATAAGCCACATGGCTTCGACATAATCTTTGGCATAACCCCAATCTCTTTTTGCATCTAAATTACCTAATTCAATAAAATCTTGTTTACCAAGTTTGATTTTAGCCACAGCATTGGAAATTTTACGAGTGACAAATTCTAATCCTCGACGTGGTGATTCATGATTAAATAAAATTCCAGAGCAGGCAAACATACCGTATGATTCACGATAATTCACGGTAATCCAATGTCCATAAACTTTAGCCACCCCATAAGGACTGCGAGGGTAAAATGGAGTTAGTTCATTTTGAGGTGTTTGTTGAACCTTACCAAACATTTCTGAACTTGAAGCTTGATAAAATTTAGCTTCAGGTTTTACCAATCTGACTGCTTCAAGCATTCTAGTGACACCAAGTCCAGTAAAATCTCCGGTTAAAACCGGCTGTGACCAAGAAGCCTTGACAAAAGACTGAGCGGCCAAGTTATAAACTTCATCAGGATTTGAAGCTTTTACTGCCTCAATCAAAGAATGCTGATCAAATAAATCTCCAGATAGAAGTTCAATTTTATCTACAATATGGGAAATACGATCATAACTTGGCGTACTACTTCTTCTGGTCAAGCCATAAACTTGATAACCTTTATTTAGTAAAAACTCAGCTAAATATGAACCATCCTGTCCGGTAATTCCAGTAATTAATGCTTTTTTTGCCATAAAAAATCTTGAATACAGAATATAGTAAATTAAATTTTGACTAATTCTCCATCCAAATTCAATAATTAAATTAATTTTAATTTTTTTAAATCATAGTCAACCATTTTCTCAATCATCATCTCAAAATCCACTGCTCTTTTCCAGTTTAAAATTTTCTGTGCTTTACTTGAGTCACCATAATAATTTTTTGCTGGCTTTTCTCTATAAAATTGCTCGTCCCGAACTACATAATCTTTATAATCCAATCCAAGTTTTGCAAAAGCAATCTCACAAATTTGTCTGACGCTATGAAGTTCTCCTGTGGCTAAAATATAATCATCTGCTTTTTCTTGTTGCAGTATGAGCCACATACCTTGAACATAATCTGGAGCATAACCCCAATCAGCAACAGCATCAAGATTACCTAAGGCTAATTGTTTTTGCAAGCCTAATTTTATCTTGACCGCTCCAAGGCTAATTTTACGGGTGACAAATTCTTCGCCTCTTTTTTCTGATTCATGATTAAAAAGAATACCACAACAAGCAAAAATACCAAAATGTTTACGAAATAAACCTACATTTAAATGAGCCGCAAGCTTGGAAATGGCATAAGGATCTTTAGGATTAAATTTTGTCTCTTCAGTCTGTTTTTCCTCTTCACTTTCACCAAACATTCTCGCGCTACTGGCTTGAAAAAAACGCGAATTTAAATGATTATCTCTTATAATTTCTAAAATTCTTACTACTCCCATCGCATTAATATCATAAGTCAAAATCGGTTTCTCCCAAGAAGTAGGGATAAAACTAATCCCAGCCAAGTTGTAAATTTCGTCTGGTTCGTATTTTAAAATAATTTTTTCGAGAGAATTTTTGTCAAGCAAATCTCCTTCTACTAAAACTAAGTCATTTTCCAAATCGGCAATATTTTGTTTACCAATATCATTTTTAGCACTAACCATTCCCACTACTTGATAATTTTTAGCAAGCAAAAGTTCGGCTAAATATGAACCATCTTGTCCTGTAATACCAGTAATAAACGCTGTTTTCATAAATTAAGAATACTAAATGTAGAATAAAGAATATGGCAAATTCTGCTTTATACTTACTACTTAATACTTATTAAATCCTCCCTATTCCCACATAAACAAAACCAAACTGCTTCAAATCTTTGGGATTATAAAGATTCCGGCCGTCAACAAAAATATTACCTTTCATTAGCTGCTTAATTTTAACAAGGTCCATGTTTTTAAATTCATTCCAATCAGTAGCTAAAATTAGTATATCGCAGTCACGAATTGCTTCAAACTTATCTTTGGCATAAATAATTTTATCGCCAAAAACTACTTTAGCTGTCTCTGTAGCAATCGGATCATAAGCAGTAATTTTAGCGCCTTTTTCTAAAAGCTCATTCACCAATGGAATTGTCCTTGATTCTCTCATATCATCTGTATCTGGCTTAAAAGCCAAACCTAAAATAGTAATATTTTTATCAGCAAAATTACCAATAATTTTTTCCGTTTTGGTTAAATAATAAGCAACTTGAGAATCGTTAATTTCACTTACTTCATCTAAAAGTTTAAAATCATAGCCAGCTTGTTTCGAGAGAAAATAAAGACCTTTGATATCTTTAGGAAAGCACGAACCGCCAAAACCCAAACCAGGGGACAAAAATTTTTCACCAATTCGGTTATCCATTCCTATTCCCTGCATGACGTCTAGAACATTTGCTCCCAACAAATCACAAATTCTAGCTATGGCATTGGCAAAAGAAATTTTGCAAGCTAAAAAAGAATTTGAGGCATATTTGATCATTTGAGCCGAAATAATATCGGTGCATAATCTCTTTCCTGGTAAACCTTTATGGATTTCCAAAAGTGTATTTTGAGCTTTTTCGCTTTCTGTACCAATAATAATTCTATCGGGATTAAAAGTATCAGATACAGCTGTTCCTTCACGCAGAAATTCCGGAGTCGAAGCAAATTCGTAAGAAACTTTTGTATTTTGATCCATAATTTCTTTAAGTTTTAAATGAATCCCTGGCGGCACGGTACTTTTGAGAACTATTAATGAAGGATTTTGAAGATTTTTAGCAATCTGTTCTATTGCGCTGTAAACATATTTGAGTTCTACTTCTCCAGATTCAGCTTGAGGTGTCCCTACGCAAATAAAAATGATATCAGTTTTTTCCAGTGCTTGCCCATAATCTGTGGTAAATTGTAATTTTTGATTTTCTAAACCTTTTTGCAAAAGTTCTTCCAATCCCGGTTCGTAAATTGGAGATTTACCTTTTTTTAAATTCTCGACTCTTTTCGGATCGATATCAAGTCCCCAGATATTATGACCAAAATCAGCCAAAACTGCAGCGCTGACAATCCCGACATAACCTGTTCCTAAAACTGTAATATTCATAAATAAAGCTAAAAAGTAAAAATTTACAGATTAGTAATTTTAAAAAAATTAATTACAGAGAAAATATAACATAATCAAATTAAATATAAAATCTAGGTTTATTCATTTTTCTCTTTCGTAATCACATAATAACTATTATTTTTATCTAAAATTTTGATTGGTAAATTTTTCCCAAATAATTCTAAATCCTGTTTTTTGATAATTAAAATTGGATTTGTTTCCTTTTCTAAAACATTTAAGCTTTTTTCCAATGAATTAAGATCAAAACCAAAAGAAACAATAAATCGATTAGAATAAAAAACTGCTTCCGGCAAAAAAACATCATCAAGATAAATTTTATCACCGTATTTGGAAGCTTTGGAAGAAATATCCGCTTCATCATCAAAATAATTACTTTGTGGAATGACAAGATTAAAAGATTGATAAAGTTGATAAAAAGCAATCAAGGCGATCAAAGAAATATAGATAAAATTATAATAATTCAAAATAGTGTCATTGCGATCTCGACATAGCGAGGGAAGCAATCTCAAAAAAATCTTTGTTAATTTTTTCCCAAACTCGTAAAGTAAAAATGAGCTTAAAAGAAATATTAGTGGATAAAATGGAATCAAATGCCAGACCTCAGTTTTAGCATTGATAAAAAAAGGTAAAGCAATTAAACCTATCCAGAGGCAGATAAAAATAAAATTCTTGTCTTTAAATTTTTTAAAAAGTAAAACTATGGAAAGTAAAGAAGTAAAAAACACACTGTACCATTTACCTATGCCAGATCGCAGATATAAAAACTGTTTAGAAAAATCAAAAGAAAGATTAGTTCCTCCTCTTAAGCCAATTTCTAAAAAGTAATGTTTCAAAAAACCAGGACTTAAAGCAATATTGTAAAGATACCAGGGGGCAATAAGCAAAATAAAGCTTAATAAACTAAGGTAAATGATTATTTTATTTTGTTTAAATTTTAAAAAAAGAGGATAAGTTTGAAAAATTATTAAAACTAAAGCTGAAAAACCAACCAAGGTTTTGGCAAGAATAAGACAGGCAAAACTGACAAAAGTCCAAGGCAAAAACTTATTTTCTTTTGCTGCTAAAATTGCCAAATAAATAGTCAATAGATAAAAAACTAAAAAAGGAATATCCAAATTACCTGAACGCGTGCGCAGGATAAACCAAAGACTGGAACAAAGCATCAAGCTTGCCGACAAACCAACATACTTATTAAATAATTTCTTGCCAATGAGATAAATTAAAGTCACTGATAAAACCCCTGATAAAGCCGAAACCAAACGAGTGGAAAATTCTGAGATACCAAATATTTTATAAGATAGAGCCATCAGCCAAATAATTAAAGGCGGATGATCATTAAAAAGTTTAGTATTATAAGTCAGTTTTAAAAAATCCGGTCTTTTTAGTAAATCTCTGGCAATGGAGCCATACCAAGCCTCATCAAAACTTTGCAAGGAATTAAAGCCTAAACGAAAAAAAGAAAGAAAAGTATAAAAAATTAAAATTAAAATAATCAGATAATTTTCTTTCAAGATTTTTTGCAAATTCATAACTTTAATTTTATAAGATATAATAAACTCATGCAAATTGATATTTTAACTATTTTTCCAGAAATGTTTGAGAGTCCTTTCTCTGAGTCTATTTTGAAAAGAGCTCAGGATAAAAATCTGGTTCAGATCAAAATTCATAATCTCAGAGACTGGACAACTGATAATCATCGTAGTGTGGATGATCGTCCTTTTGAGGGCGGGGCTGGCATGATTATGAGAGTTGATGTTGTCGATCGTGCTTTGCACGATCTTAAATCAAAAATTAAAAATGAAAAATTAGAAAGTAAGGTTATTTTACTTGACACTAAAGGCGAATTTTATACTCAACAAAAAGCTCAAATTTTGTCAGAAGAAAAACACCTGATTTTTATTGTGCCTCATTATGAAGGTATTGATTACAGAGTTCACAAATATTTAGCTGATGAAGCGATTTGTATTGGTCCGTATATTTTGACCGGAGGTGAACTGCCTACCATGGTTGTTGTGGATTCAATTGTCAGACTTTTACCAGGAGCAATTAATGAAGAATCACTAAGAGAAGAATCATTTCAAAACCAACAACCAACAACTGAAATACTATCCCCTAAAACCTATCCCCTAAAACCTAACATAGAATATCCTCAATACACCCGGCCTGCAGAATATAAAGGCTGGAAAGTCCCAGAGATTTTACTCTCCGGCAATCATAAAGAAATTGAAGAATGGAGAAGAGAAAATGAAAAATAAATATCTAGAAATACTAAATTTTCTAAATTTTTGTGAAAAACTTAAATCAACTTTAAGACATAATTGGATTACTGGAGGCAGACAAGAAAGCGTAGCTGAACATACATGGAGAATGGCTCTTCTTTTAATTCTGGTTAAAGAAGAATTCGAACTAAAAATCAATTTGGAAAAAGCCTTATTCATAGTCATTATTCATGATATCTCAGAGATCATCGATGGGGACACTCCAGGATTTAGAAAAAATAAAGAGAATCGACAAAAAGAAGCTGAAAACCTGAAAAAAATTATCAGATTAATCCCTCAAAAATCTCAACCAAGCTTTAAAAATGCTTTTGAAGAATATGAAGAGCAAAAGACTATCGAAGCAAAAATAGTCAAAGTAATTGATAGATTGGAAACCCAATTACAACATTTAAATAGTGGCAATAAATATTGGATTGAAGAAGAATTAGACGAACATATGTTTAACTATCCAGATAAAGCTTTAGCCAACTTAAATAATAAAGACTTAAATACATTTTGGAAAACTCTTAAAACTGAACTGGAAAAAGAAGTTAAAAAAATGAATAGCAATAAAAATTAAAAATCTTACACCTATTTCAAGCACTTGCATTTTTTTGTTTCAAATCTGTTATAATATCTTTGTTATTTAAATTTTCGGGCAAAATCTCTTAACCTCTAGAAATCTTCTCTTGAGTTTTTCTCGCGGTTCAGTCAGAAATTCCCTTTACAAAAAATTTCACAAGGAGGTGAATCACCCAAATGGCTACAAATCTTTATGTAGGTAACTTGCCATACAGTGTTAATAACGATCAGCTTAAAAGCACTTTTGCTCAGGCTGGTAATGTTGCTAGTGCTGTAGTGATCACAGATAAATTTTCTGGTAGATCAAAAGGTTTCGGCTTTGTAGAAATGGCTTCAGAAGATGAAGCCAAAGCTGCAATCGAAATGTTTAACGGCAAAGATTTCGAAGGTAGAAATCTTGTTGTTAACGAAGCTAGACCAAGAGAAGAAAGAAAAACTTTCAGACCAAGAAACGATAGATAGTCACTATGTCATTTCGAACATAGTTGAGAAATCTTAAGTATCTTTTAAAAAACCCGCTTTATGCGGGTTTTTTGATGAGCTCACTTTATCATTCTGTCCCGCATTTTACGGGATCAGAATCTATTATAAACTTTACTTCTTAATGCCTTCAAAGCTTGTCTATGTCCAGGTATTTTAAAGCCCAAAATGTCTTCAGTTTCTTTGGTTGAAAGAACCATATATTTATAAGTATCAATAGCTTTTGTAGGATTAAGTTTAGCTTTTTTATCAAAAATTACTTTGATTAAATTGCCAAATTCAAAAGGAGTAATTTGTTGACCAACCACATGTAAAATTACTCCTGATAAAATATCTTCGCTTTCGATAAGTTGTGCCAGTTTTAGACAGCTTCGAGAAATAAACTCGATTGGTGTAGGACAAATCTGTTGATCATCATACAAATTAACTTCTGGTCTTTCCTCCATCCAGGTCATTATTTTACGAGCCAAGCCCATTTTTGGATGAGAAAAATTACCATAAGGAAAAGCCAAGCGCATAATATTGACATGTTGTGTATCTCTTTTCTCCCAGACTAAATTTTCAGCCTGAGCTTTTGTCTGGGAATAATAAGTTTCATCAGGACAAAGCTCATCGCTGGGTAAATATGGGCTTCTTTTTTTACCTCCGGAAAAAACAAAATCAGTAGAAATATGCACCATAGGAATTTTTAAATCTTCACATGCTTTTAAGACATTCTTAGTTCCCTCAACATTTAATTTTTGGCATAATTCAATTTCTTTGTCTGATAAATTTTTGCCTGTGGCTGTAAAGGCAGCAAAGTGAAATAAGGCAGCTTTTTGTTTTTTGTCCAAATTTTTCTCAACTATTTTTTTGAAACTTTCCAAATTAGTAATATCAGCGCTTTCTTTTTCTCCATGTAAATCAAGTCCAATAAACTTAATTCCTTTTTCTTGAACTAATTTTTTGAAGTCGCTGGCGACTAATCCTGATGAACCAGTGCAAAAAATCTGCATAAAATTAAGTTAAAAATAAATAATTCACTCTCCTTGATAAAGAAGATCAGGCTGAAAGCCGAGAGGATTTTAAATCCCCTTCTCTGACTCTCCCTTTCACAAGAAAGATTTAAATAAATCAAATTTTAATTTTTACTTATCTCCATACTGCTTCTTATAATAATCCTGATAGCTTCCTGATTTTACTCTTTTCCACCAATCTTCATGTTCTTGATACCACTCGATTGTTTTTTTAAGATACTGCTCAAAACTAAATTGAGGGAAATAACCAAGTTCATTTTTAGCCTTGGTCCAATCAATAGCATATCGGACATCATGTCCTGGTCTATCTTTGATATATTCAAGATTATCTAAATCTTTTTCCATAATTTTGGCAATCATTTTGGCAACTCGTAAATTGGAAATATCATCAGTCATACCTCCAAGACAATAAGTTTGTCCAATTTTCCCTTTTCTGACAATCAGATCAATTCCTCGACAATGATCTTCCACATACAGCCAATCTCTCACTTGATTACCTTGTCCATAAATCGGAATTTTTTTGCCTTCCATAAGATTGGTAATAGCCAGAGGAATAAATTTTTCAGGAAAATGGAAAGGTCCAAAATTATTAGAGCTATTAGAAATAGTGACGGGTAAATCGTAAGTGCGATGATAAGCTCTGACTAAATGATCAGATCCGGCTTTGGATGCTGAATAAGGACTGGATGGATCATAAGCGGTTTGCTCATTAAATTTATCTTCTGTTCCTAACTCAAGGCTTCCAAAAACTTCATCAGTTGAAACATGATGAAAACGAGTCTTATTTTTACGTGCTTCTTCAAGAAGAACCAAAGTGCCTTCAACATTGGTTTTGATAAATTCTTCTGGACTAAGAATGGAACGATCAACATGGGATTCGGCAGCAAAATGAACGACTATATCAACTCCGTTCATAGCTGTGGCAACCACTTGTTTATCACAAATATCGCCTTTAATAAATTGATAATTGGGATTTTTTTCTACATCTTTAAGATTCTCAAGATTGCCGGCATAAGTCAGTTTATCTAAATTAACAATCTGATCTTGTGGATATTTTTTCATCCAATAAAGAATAAAGTTTGAGCCGATAAAACCAGCCCCGCCAGTAATTAGAAGTTTCATAAATTATTTTAATATAGAAACGCGATTAATCGCGTTTCTACAAATAAATCAAGTTTAAATATTATTTTTTCAATTTATAAAGTAAATAAGAACTCATGCTTGGTCCATCTTTCAACTGATTATTTTGTATCATTTTTTCAAACTTTTCACAACTAATTTGATAAACTTCTATAATTTCTTTTGGATTCTTTTCTGCTTTACCAGTAATCTTTTGTAAATCTGTTGCTAAAAAAACAAAACCTTTGGTATCAGTATGCCCCGGCCCGACATAATTTTCTCCCAATTTTTGCCATTTTTTTGCTTTGTATCCAGTTTCTTCCAACAATTCTCTTTTAGCCGCTTGTAAAGGTGTTTCATGCCTATTCACCGCACCCATGGGAATTTCCCAAACCCAATCTCTGATAGTTGCCCGCCACTGTCTGAGTACAAGAATTTGCTTATTTTCTATTGCCAAAACTGCCACAAAGGGATACTCTCTCTTAAAAATATAATAATCACCCTGAGTCCCATTGGGATAAATCAGAATATCATAACTAATAGAAAACCATGGGCAAGAAAAAATCTGTTTGGAGCTGATAAGCTGACTATTTTTTTTCATCAGACTAGATTATATAACATCTTCGTCTCAAAGAATAACAAAAAATCCATAAAGCCCTATAACCTAAATCTCCTCTTGCCTAAAGATATACTTTTATATTAAATTATAAAAAATAAGCTAATTTATAAATTTGTTATTTTTGACTCAAAAAAGAATTTATTCTTTGTTAAGTTAAGATAATAAAACTCATTATGGACGATCAAAATCAGACAGCCCAAATAGCAGACGAACAAACAATAGAAGAAAAACAAAAACAGGAAGAAAATCTCAATAAAAATTTATTAGAAAAAAAAGAAACACCCGTTGAAGAAGCAGAAATTGTCGAAGATAAAAAACCAGAATTTGATGAAAAAACATTTCTTGCTACCAAAGCAATGGTCAATGCTAAAGCCCAACGCATGGACGAACTCAAAGACGAAATCAAAGAATATAATGAAAGGCTTAAAAATATTTTGATTAATGACAGTGATTTATCAGAGGCTGAAGAGCAAGCTAAACAATATAGCCAATATGTCAAAAAGCGTAAGCAGGAACTCATGGAATCAGCTGAAAGTAAAGATATTAAAGCTAAACTAAGAGACCTTAAAGAAGAAATGGCAGATATTACAGATAGTTTAAGCACTCAACTTCTAACTCTTTTCCAAATTACCGGAGTCAAAGAATTTGAGACTGACAACGGTCAAGTGAGAGAATTTGTCATTACCGCCAAAGTCAAAGCTGCAAAAAACTAAAAAATAAGGATTTATGAGTATAAGTAAATAAGGAATTAAGGAATAAAATAAATTATGGTTCATGACTAGTTTAACCATATAAAAACGGTATAAAATCAAGTCATGACAAATAAAAATAGATATAAGAAACTTGCGCATATTTCGGAGCAAAAATTTAGACAATTACTTAGATATTTTGCGTTAGATATTGAAGCAA
>JAAZND010000001.1 GCA_012798485.1 Candidatus Beckwithbacteria bacterium
CGTAAGATTGCCTTCGGCACTTTGTGGTTTATTATCAGTTTTTTTGATTTACCTTCTTGCCAAACAACTTTGGGAAAAGCTTGAACTTTTTCAGCTTTTTAAAAAAGAAAAAATTGAATTTTTAAATAGAGCAATTGATTTGAAAGAAATTTTTGCCTTAAGCTCTAGTTTTTTTCTTGCTATTTCTTCTTGGTCTATCATGTATTCTCGTGCAGCTTTTGAAGCGAATGTAGCTTTCTTTTTTATTGTACTTGGTGCTTATTTTTTCTTTTTGAGCCTTGAAAAAACTTATTTTTGGATTTTTTCTGGCTTAAGTTTTGTTTTGAGTCTTTATACTTATCACAGTCCCAAGATTTTTGTGCCTTTATTTTTAATTTTGAGTTTTTTTGTTTTTAGAAAGAAACTACTTAAACAAATTGAGTTTAAAAATTGGTATTTGAGTTTATACCTTTTGATTTTTGTTAGCTCATTTTATTGGTTTTTCAAGGATACTTTTTTATCAGAGGGTGGAGCGAGAGCTGGGACTTTAATCTTTTTTGAAAATAATCAGTTAATTTCCTTAGATTTTCATTTAATCAGGCAATTATTTTTAAATTTAATCGCTCATCTTAATCCTTTATTTTATATTTGGGGGAGTGCAAGTAATTTTCGTAATCAGATGCTTTGGTACGGTTTGATGCCATTTTGGCAATATTTTTTATTTATTATTGGTCTTGTTTATTTAATTAAATTAGGTAAAAAAGAAATTATCACTTTTTTTGTTCTCTGGTATTTGTTTGGGATTTTGCCTGGGGTTTTATCCAAACCTGATGTAGTACCTCATGCAATCCGTAGTTTTAATATTTTACCTAGTATGATTTTTATTTCTTCTTTAGGTTTAATTTTCTTTCTAAATTATTTAACTAATAAAAAACAAAAAATGCAGAAGATTTTGCTAAGTTTATTTATTATGGTAATTTGTCTTGATTTAACAAGATTTACTTATGAATATTTTCTGCAATTTCCAAAATATAGTGCTAGAGATTGGCAATATGGTTATGAAAAGATAGCTTTGATAAGCCAAAAATATGAAAGTCAGGTTGATAAAATTTTAATTACCAGTCAGTATGGACAACCATACTTGATGTTTGCTTTTTATCAAGAGAGAAATCCGCTATATGTGATATGGGGAGAAATGAGTAAATATCTTTATGTTGATAAAATTGAATGGGATAAAGATAAATTTTCTAAAAACACTTTGCTTATTGGGACAGATAAAGAAATTCCAGATGAAATATCAGAAGATCTTGGTAAAATAATTGATAGAGTTTATTTTCCAGATGGAAGTGTGGCTTTTAAAATTGTTAAAACAAATTTATGAAGTTTAAACAAATTCTTATTTTAAGTGCTATTTTTTATATCTTTATTTCTTCTGTCACTTATCATCCTGATCCAGTTCTTCCCATGCTTTGGACATCTCTTCTCAAACCTTGGCAATTCAATATTTATGATTTCATAGTAAATAACAAATTAACAATGATAGTTGGCATGTTTAATTATAATCCATTCTTGCTTGTTCTTTTTAAAATTCAATATTTTTTTGCTTATCTTATTTCTGGAGCTGGATACAAAGATTGGATTAATATTCCCTTTTTAAAGGAATCAGCAGATTATAATATTTTTAAATATATTTTTGCTACTAAACTCCTTCTTATTTTATTAGTTTTTTATTGCGCTTGGATTATTTATAAATTAGTGATTCAGTATTCGCAAAACAAAATCTGGGCAGAAAGGGTAGTTTTATTTTGGCTTATAAATCCAATCACGATTTATAGCACGGCAATGATAGGACAAAATGATATTTTTACTTTAGCTTTCTTTTTGACAGGATGGCTTCTTCTTGCCTCAAATTATTGGTGGAGTTTATTGTTGTTTGGTTTAAGTATTGCAATTAAAAATTATCCTTTAGTTTGGACTTTTATTCTTGTATCTCTAACCAATTTTAAAAAATTTTATCAAAAAATTTTTGCTTATATTATCCCAGTGTTTATTTTTGTTTTAACTTTATTACCTTTTATTAAATCCGAACCTTTTAGAAAAGAAATTTTTAATTCAGCTTTAACTGAGAGGTTGTTTGTAGCTAGTATTGACATGGGTTTTTCTGATCAGGTTATAATTATTCCAACTTTAGTTATAGTTTTAGTTATTGTTGCTTTATTTTATGCTAAAAAAAAATTAGACTTATCACAGAAATCTTTTTTATTAATGACTTCAAGTTTGTTAATTTTAGGTTTTATGCATTTTCATGTGCAATGGTTTTTGTGGTTTATGCCATTCTGGTCGATTTGGTTTACTAATTCTAAGACTAGTAAAAATTTACAGGAAAAAATTTTATTAAGCTTGGTGATTTTTTTTGGTTGGGTTTTAGTGCTTTTGATGTTTGCAGATCAGACATTATATTTTGGCATGTTTTCTCCAGTTAGCTTAGGATTTTTATCTTATCCTGATTTTCCTTATATTCTAAGCCATTTTGGAGTTGATTATATACGGATTAAAAACTTGGGTCATTCGATTATAGCTGGAGTGAGTTTATGGATGCTTATCAAAAGTTTTAATTTTAAAAATGAAGAATAATAAAATATTAATTTTTATTGCAAGTATTATTGGTTTAAACTTAATTATTTTTGTCGTTTTTTTAGCAATTAGACTTTTAACTTTTCAAGAATATCAAACAGCTAATGATAAAATTTTAAGGTATGTTAATGTTCCTGCCAATTTAGTATCGAAATTTAAAGCTACAAATGACGGATTGGAAAGAATAGATTTTTTGTTTAAAAATCCTGGACTTGCAAGCCACGATGAATACAAAATTACCATTTTTGATGAAAATAAAAATGTTATTGCTGATCGAGTTGTCAGTGGCTACAACATTGGAGATCCAGGGAAATTTAGAATAGATTTTCCTAAAATCACAGATTCTAAGGACAAAATTTTTTATTTTAAAATTGAACCAGTTAAACTTGAAGATAACTTTTTAAAAATTGCTTTGAATGATAATGACCAAAATCCTCAAATTCTAGTAAATTCTTTTTATCGACCTGATTTTAGTTTTTCAAGAATTTTTTCTGATACTATTACCGTTTTCAGCAGATATATGACTACTGCCTATTTTCCCCTGATTCTTATGATTTTACTTTTAGGATTATTATTTATTTAGCAATCCATTTTTGACAAAATTCTTCATTATTTAGTTGTTCTATCTTAAAATCACTTTGGCTTAAAATTCGATAATAAGTTAATAATTTATTGGGATCACAAAGGTTGTCATTGTAAATATAAAATATGGTTCTAGAATCTTTTAAATCTAAGATTTTATTTGCCTTATTTGCATGTTTACCATAATCAATATCCTGACAATCAACATTAACTGACTTCATTAATACTGTTTTATTATCAAGATAATTTGGATAGATACATTGATTAGTAAATTGGATTTTGTCTATCGCAAAATTATTATCTTTATAATTTTGGATAACCTGTTGAGCTATTTGTTTGGAATTATATATATTACTATAAAATAAATATTGTTCAAAAATACTACTAGGTTCTGCATTAATTACTATGATTTTGTTGATATTTTGATCATTTTCAATCCGACTTAGATAAGATGATAAAAGTCTTTGGCTGAACATAAATCCTTCGGCAGCAAAAACAGGATATCTATAAAAATAAATATTGTAATAATTTAAAATTGATAATAAATATAAAACTGTAATAACTCCAATAATTACTTTTTTATATTTATCCTGAAATAGATTGATAAAGTGGTAAATCCCATAGGCAATCAACATTATTAAGATTGGGAAAGCCAATCCTGATCTAAAAACATATTGTTTGCCGTCACTTAAAGCCGTAGGGATAATAGAAACCGCTAAAAGAGCAATTAAGAAAATAAGGCTTATTTTATTTCTTTTGTTTTTATCATTTAAAAAACCAATAAAGCAAAAGATAAGAAGGAAAAACTCAATTAAGTAAAAATTTCCATGTTCTCCCCAGTAACTAATAGCTGCAACTGTAGAATCTTCACTAAATTTGAATATTGAATCTGCAGAAAAAAATCCCAGATACTGTTCAATAAAAATATTAGTAAGATAAGTTAATTTATTATAAAAAATTTTATTTAAAGGAGAAGGAAGAGATAATGATCTTTGTTTATCAATGGTTTTGGTTATGATTTGATTATCTGTAAATAATAAAAACTGACCTTTTCGTGTGGAAGCAGCTTGATGATCAAAATTAAGAAAGAAAGAAAAGATAAAAATAATAGAAACTAGAAAATATAGTAAATATGGCTTTAGAGACTCCTGTTTATTTTCTGATTTTTTAGAAAAATAGCGACAAAGAAGAAGGATAAAAATTAGAGGTAAAAATAAGATTTTATAAGCATGATAAGTATAAAAACCAAGAATGAATAAAGGAAGAGAATAAAGTATTTTCCAAGATTTATTTTTTATAAAAATATAAATGCCTA
>JAAZND010000017.1 GCA_012798485.1 Candidatus Beckwithbacteria bacterium
ATGCTGATCTATTTTTATGTGATTGCTCAGCTCCAATTGACAATAAGCAAATTATCAAATTAAATGTACATTTAAATCCTAAGCTGGCTGGAGAAATAGCAAAAAATTCCAATGTAAAAAAATTAGTTCTCTGCCATTATTCAGGTCTTGATTCTGAAGAAAAAATGATCAAAAATTGCCGTAAATCAGGCTATAAGGGAGAGATTGTTATTGCTAAAGATTTACAGATTATTGAACTGTAGTTTCTTTCAAGTGACTAGCATCATTCAAAAGTTCAATTTGTTCAATGTCAAAGGGATTTATGATGCTAAGGGCGGTATTTTCAAAATTAAGGTTTTGAATCTCTTCAAATTTAGCGATTTGAAAAGCGATTAAAATCGCTTTCTTAATATAACCATGAGTAGAAAGTAAAATCGTTTTTCCCTTATAATCTTTTTTCCATTTTTCCACTACTGGGACTAAAGTTTCAACTCTTTGTTCTAAAGATTCGCCTCCTTTATTTTTAAAAATAAACTCATCATGTGGAGTTTGAAATTTTTCTCTCTCAGAAGGACTCCAAGTTTTACCTTCCATTTCACCAAAACTAACCTCTCTTAATTCTTTTTCGATAAAAAATGGAGTTTGAGGGTGATATTTAGCAATAGCTTCACCTGTTTGTTTTGCTCTTTGCAGAGGTGATGAGAAAATCGCATCAAAATTAATCAATCTCAAACGATTGGCAATTTTTTGAGCCTGTTCTAAGCCTGCTTCATTTAACTCAATATCACTTTTACCTTGAATACGATTAATTGCATTCCAATGAGTTAAGCCATGGCGCACAATATAGACTTTCATGTTAAAAATTTATACAAAAAAAGGTTATTTAAACTTTTATTTTGCTCTATATAATATTTTGGATAAATTTAAAAATTTATCATAAAATTATAACATTAATAATTATTTATAAAAACTATGGCCTTATTAATAGGATCAGAAGGATCAGAATCAAAATCTGGAACAGAAGCAGAACAATCACAAAATCTAGAACAATTAGAAAATTTACTTATTGAAACAAGAAAGGGAGTAATTCAAAGATTAAAAGAATCAACTAATCCTTATCATAATTACAAACATACAGAGGAAGTAGTAAATCACTTTCAAACATTATTAGCTAACCTTTCTGAATCAACTCAGTCTTATTTTGATGAAAGAAAAAAATTATTAAGTATAGATGTTACTTGGCGGCATGATGATAAACACATTGGGCAAAGACATCGACAAGAAAAATTGCTCAGAGATTCTTCTTTAAGGGCTTTAGCTTTAGCGGCAGGAGAAGACCCAAGAGACAGTAATGAAGAATACGCTGTTAAAACAATGAGGAAAGAACTATTAGAGCAGGAAAAATCACAAAAAACTAATATTCTCTCTGAACAAGATCATAAATTTATGGAAGAGCTCTTGCTAGCTACTACTTTTGGTCAAAATGATATTACAATACTATTTCTAGATCAAATAGATTACCTCCGTCCTTATAACCCGGAAAGTATAGAACAAAAACTATTAGCTTTAGCAGATGTAAGTAGTTTTATGGATGGCTGGGAATCTTGGCTTGAAAACAGTTTTCTTTTTTTAGAAGAATCTTTACAAGATAATCTTATGACTAACCCAAGAAACTTTGACTCATGGTTGATAGGTCAAAAAAATTTTTTAGAAAAATATGTTACTCCTTTATTAGAAAAAAATAAGGATTCACTTAATGAAGAGTTTTATTTAAAAACCAAGGAGACACTTCGTATGATTATAGAAAGAATATCTACACTTATTGCAAAACCATCAAGTAAACAAGCAGAAAATCTAAAAAATCAATTTGAAAATAAATTTCGAGTTTTATTAAGAGAAAGAAATTATGATCTCAATTAATTTTTATTTATTAAATCATTTAAAATTTTCCATCTTCTTTTTTTCTCCAGATCATGTACATCATCTTTATAAATTTTACTAGAAACTGTCCCAGGTCTTGGTGAATAACGGTTGATATAAGCTAGATTAAATTTTATTTTTTGACAAAGCTTCACTGTATTTTGAAATTGCTCTTCAGTTTCTGTGGGAAAACCTACAATAATATCAGTGGTAAAACTGGCGCCTTTTACTTTTTGTCTAATTTGATTAATTAAACTTAGATATTGCTTAGCGGTATAACCTCGATTCATTTTTTGCAAAATTTCATCATCACCTGACTGCATAGCCAAGTGAATTTCCCGATTGATTTTAGGATTTCTGACTAGGCAATCAATCAACTCGTTATAAAAGTCCCAAGGATTAGAAGAGATAAAATTAACTTTTTTCACTTTTTCTATCGCACAGATTTTATCAAGTAGTTTTACAAATGGTGGCAACCCGACAAAACTTTTGTATTGGCTCTGTGGAGTTGGCAATTCTTTATTGGTATCTAAAATTTTACGGGCATGCATCCCGATTTTTTCCAAACCATAGCTATTGACATTTTGCCCAAGCAAGGTGAATTCTTCATAACCTTTCTCTGTTAGTTTTTTTATTTCTTCAATAATTTCTGCTTGCGGTCTAGATTTTTCTCTTCCTCTGGAAAAAGGCACAATACAATAAGTACAAAAACTATTACAACCAGTGGAAATTGGAACTAAAGCTTGTTTTTGGTGTTTACGCAAATATGGCCACTGCAATTTCAGATCATCAATTGCCAAAATCTCATCAAGCAGAGGAAACTTTTTTTTGAGTTTTTGCTCGCCGTAATGAGTCATACAGCCTGTCAAAATAATCTTTGGTTTTTTATTTTTTGGCGAATTAAATTCCTTTTTAAATTTTTGCAAAAGTCCACCAACTCGATTCTCCGCTGATTGACGCACACTGCAGGTCACGAGAATCAGTAAATCTGCCTCGTTAATTTTTTTGGCTTGGATAAAACCCTGAGACTCATAATAACCAGCCAGTCTTTCACTATCCGCTTGATTCATTTGACATCCCCAGGTTTTGATAAAATAGGTTTTTTTCATAGCCGTATTTTACCTTAATAAAATTAAGATTAACAATCAATCTTGTCTTTTACTTAAAAAAATCTTATTATATAAATAACAAATTTTATGAAGCTTGTCTTTGGCAGGAAGTTCAGCGGGGGAATCATTGCCCCCATTGGTTATATTTTATGTCCTCTTTCATGGTGGAATGATCTTATCCTCAATATTCCGCTTGCTTATCTTTTTGCTCTTCCTTTTGGTCTTATCTCTAAATCCCTTTTTCGTCCAATGTTTATGGTTGGCTATATTCTCACTAACATTGCCGGATTTCTTATGCTTCATTATGGGGTTAAAAAAATTACCTGCCCTTGTCAAGAAGAAGAAATAAAAAAGAATCACAAAAATCTAGTTATCAATATCATTTTATCTGTAATTTATACTTTAATAGTTTGCTTTCTTATTAAAAATGGGATTATCAAATTCCCCACAGAATATTTTAAATAATTAGTAATCCTCGATTTCTATTTCCAAAAACTGCAATAAATCCATCACTTCGGGCATACTAAATTTTGCTTTTTCTATCCTATTATTTTTAAAATCAATAGAATAATTTTTGGCGCCACGAAAATCAGCTTTTCTCAGATCTGTATGCAAGAATCTGGTTTTGGCAAAATCTGATCCTTTACAATCAGCGCTTATAAGACTGCTTTCTCCAAAATCAGACTCAATCACCACGCAATTATTTATCACAATCTTTTCCAAGTTAAGTCCGGAAAAATTAGTGTAGTTTAAAAGACACTCATAAAATTTGATTTGCAAGGGAAAGAGTTTAGTCATTAAAACTCTGGTAAAATCCACTCCTGAGAGTTTGCAATTGCAAAACTCAACATCTTTAAACCTGGTATCAATAATTTTAATAAGGCTGAGATCACAATCCTTAAATTTACAGTTTAAAAATTCACACTTTTTAAATTCTGCCTGAGCAAAATTACAGTCGATAAATTGACAATCCTCAAATTTTTTACTAGCAAAATTTTGCTTTGGCAAATTAATTTGATTAAATATTTGCTCTTGAAAACTAGTTTGATTGATTAAATTAGTTTGCATAAAAACATGTCATCCTAAACGTTGCGAAGAATCTTTAAGATTCTTCAGTCTCAGCCAGCTGGGTGATTCCTTCAGAATGACACAAAAAAACAGTACTATTCCTACAAAAGCTTGCCTAAAAGCAAGAAAAAAACAAGAAAACAAAAAATCAATTCAATAATAACATCTATATCTATTATATCATTTAAAATTTGACAAATAATAATAATAATAAAATTGCTCAAATTAAATAATTTAAACTATAAATAATATGAGCAAGCCTGATGTATTAAGATCATGTGCAAACTGTACTTACCGAAATTGTAGAGAAATTCCTGTTGATCTTAGTGAAAATGAATACAATAGAAATCCTTATATTAAAAGAGCAAGTACATATCTTAGATTAGTTGGATTATTTGAACCAATGGGTAATGGTTGCCATAGTTTAAGCAACGTAAAAGAAAAACAAGGAGAAATGGAAAGCTTACAAGAACGTATACATAATTCTCTTAAACTTGGATTTGATGAAGAAATGTCTTATAGAGATTTTATTCAAGAATTACAGTTTTGGATGGAAACACTTGCACAGAAATGCACAAATTTCCAATAAATTTGACTTTTGACAAAAAATAAATAAAATACAAATTAATATGAGTTGTGAGAGAATTTGTGAAAATTGCGCTAAAAAAAAATTTGATAGAACTTGTTTCGTTCCAAGCAACGAAGTTAAGCGACTTATGGCGGTTTTTTTTCATAATCCTAATCTAGGTGAAATTCTTCAAATGCTTAGCAAAATAGATCAAGTAGGTCCCAAAATTG
>JAAZND010000018.1 GCA_012798485.1 Candidatus Beckwithbacteria bacterium
AAAAAACACTCAGAAACAGGACAGGCTATTCATTTAGTCTCTGAGTGTTTTTAATTATCTGATCACAGTAATCTCTGCGTCTAATTCTCCAGATGCAGAAGCAACTAATCTGCCATTTGAATCGACAAAAATTCTATAACCAGTATTGGCTGCATCTCCTGTAGATGGATCTACTGGAATAGCAGCAATATAAGTTGGCACAATGGTATCTCTTACCACTCCAGCTTCTACCTCACCAGCAGCAGCTAAATTAAAGTTACCGGTTCCCACAATACTTGGAGCATCTGGATCATTAGAAATAGCTGTTCCATTAGCCATTTCTGGATAGTTTCCATTATGTTCAACGCTAAATTGGTAAATGGCGTTTGTCAAAGAATAAAGATCTGATTGTCTTTGAGTATTTCTGGCAGTAGCAAAATTTCTACCAGGGTTGACTGCAACCAAAACGATGGTAGCTAAAATAGCGATAATGCCAATAACTACCAAAAGCTCGATAAGCGTAAAACCTTTTTGCAATCTTTTCATATTTTCTTCTTCACCTCCCCCCAAAAAAATTTATAAAAATAGCTCTTTTTAGTATAAACTATTTTTAAAATTTATTATTTGCCTAAATTAATCTTAAAATCATACTCGTCGTCATCTGATAAAGTTTCTTTTTTGCCAAAGCTCCACCCCTGTGCTTCTAATTTTTTAACAAAATCCGAAACAAGTCCACTATATTCATTTTTATAAAGAAAAGTGCTTTCGTCAAGTATTGCTTCGCCATTTTGTAAAACAATCTCTGTCTCTTGAGAAAAAACCTCACTCGCTTTCTTGGCTCCACCTGTAATACCGGAAGAATTAATAATTAAAATTTTTTTGGGATAAGCTGCTATTTGACTAGATGCAGATGAAGAAGCATTAAAACTAGTTTTAAACAAAGCGGAATCAGAGGAATGCAAAAATTCTCCATTCCCGATTGTTTTAATAGCTTTATCTAAATTGCCTTTATTTAGTTTAATCAACTGAGAAGCAATAATATTTTGGTCTAAAGCTTTAGTAGTATGAATTGTATCAAAAACAGTTTTTAGACAAAAAACTAAAAAACTAAAGATAGTAAGAAATAAAAAAATAGCAATAAGTTGTTGATTATTTATTTTTATTGAATTCACTGCTGACAAATAATTGAAATTGAACCTGCACAATCACTTGACTGCTTTCAGGGTCAAATTCTTTACTAATTTTTAATATCTTGAGAAAATAAGGACTTTGCTCCAGTTTTACCAATTGCTGATCCACTAACCCTTGCTCACCTTTCAAAACTAAAGTCATAGGTAAATAATCATATTTCTGACTCGATTTAGCTGGAGTATTACTATCAAGGCTAAAATCCAAAACTTCTACTTTTTTTTCATTTCTAATCTGATCAATATAAGCAATAAAGTCTAACAGTTCTTCTTCTTTGGGAAAAACTTTTTCGAGTTTAATTCTCTGAGCTTCAGAATTTTTAAGATCATTTAAAATTAATTCTTTGTCTTGACTAGAAATTTGATTAGCCATCATTTGTGAATTTAATTGTTGGATTTTTAAGGCTTTAGTTGGAAAAGTTTTTAAAAAGTAAAAAATTGCTCCAGCCAAAAACAGCAACAAAATAACTAAAATTAACAAGACGAAATCAATTTTAAGATTAAAATTGTTTTTCTTTTCTGTTTTTAAAACTGGTAAAGGTTTTGCTTTGGTTTTTGGCATAGTTTTTTACTTTGTTAAATTAGTCAAACTACCAGCTTTCGTAGTTTCTTTAGACTTTAATAACCCCTCATATTCCAGCTCATAAATATTTTGACTAAGACTGAATTTGAGGTCAAAGGGTAAATTTTCTTCTTGAGTGAAACTTTCAATCGGTAAAACCACCGTTTCTATCGAAGCTAAATCCTGTAAACTATTTTTAAAAGTTAAAAGCGCTAAGCGAGAATTTGCTGTACCGGATATTTCTCCTTTCTTATCTAATAAAGAAAGGTAAATTTTCTCGAGTTTAATATTTTCGCCTGTCAAATTTTGAATATCTTTAATTGTTTTTAAAGATAAAATGTCAGTCTTGCCAAGATCAAGGATTTTCTGCGACAACATATTCGCTTTTGTCACCTGAACTAGAGAATTCTTTTGTAAAAAAGCCGGTGAATTCTGTTTTTGGATTAAATCTTGTTCTTGTTTTTGTAAATAAAGGAAAACTGCAGCCAAAAATATAGTTAAAAGTAAAGCAAATAAAACTAAAATTCCTAAGATTTTTTTACTGAAATTGAGCCAGCGTTTAATTTTTTGAGAAAGAGCATACCATTTTGGTAAAAGATTGATGGTTTTGTCATCTTCCGGAGGAAAAATCGGTTTTAACACTGCAGAAATAGCTAAAAGATAACGATTGGCAAGCGCGGCATCTAAAGCAAAAGGAATTGTAAAACCAGCTACAGGCACACCAATTTTTTGCAAAATAGCAATAATTTTATCATTTACCTGAATGCCACCAACTTGAATCCATGCAATAGGAAAATCTTTATAAAAATTTAGCATCCGTGTAATAGTTGTATGAAGATTAGCTAAAAGTTCTTCATCATAAGCAATAATCGAGGTAGCTACAATTTCTTGATCTTTAGTAAGAGCTAAAATCACTTTTTTACCTTCAAAATAAATCAGTAGTCTTATTCCTAGCTTATTTTCTGCTAAACGCGTCATAGCTAAAGCTGGAGTTTCAATAGCAATAATTTCAATCTTCAACTGCTTAAAAACATCTAGATAAGTTTCAATCATGTCTTTGGGTGCTGCTTGAAGTAAAACGTGTAGTTTGCCGTTTTTATAAAGCATTTTCCAATCAAAAACCGAGTCTTCCACTCCAAAAGGTAAAAATTTTTCTGCTTCCCAGCGAACAGCTTCATCTATCTCTTTTCTGGGAATTTGAGGAATTTGTAAAGACTTAGAAAAAACAGTGTCTTCAGGAATTATCAAAATAACTTCTTTTAAATCAATATCTTTTATTAAAGTTTGCAAATAAGTCAGCAACTGCTCTTTATTGGTAATTACTCCTCTTTGGATTACATTTGGATCTATTTCAATTTCTTTAGATACTAAGATTTTCTTTTTTGAAAGATCTGCTTGTAAAAGCTGAATGTAGGCAGAATAAAACACTAAAACATTACTAATCATATTTGGGCAGAAAATAATGATTTTTATAAAAACAAAAACCCTAAAAAAGCGCTATCTTTAGCATAGCAGATTTTAAAAATTTTGGATACTTTTCTCCATTTTATTGTTAAATTAATTTAAGTTAAAATTTATCTATGAACGCACCTATCAGTCCTGAACAAATTAATAACTTAGCCTTCGGTCAATTAACTAAAAGAAGAAGAATTATTCCTGATATTATTTTACAAACTGGAGCTGTTAATCTAACTCAAGATAACCAACCTCTAGCTCTTGATTTAAATAATTTACTCAATCCAGAACATGCAAAACTAGAAATGATTGCTAATTCAGAAGCAATTTTAGATTTAGATACACAAACAAAACTAGGGAGTATTTTGGGTTTAGCCGAATTATCCAGAGAGCTTAAAAAATTAATTCTTAATCAAGCTAAAAAAGGAGAAATAACTGATTCTAGTAGAAAAAATCCAGATAAAAAGATTATATCCCAACAGCAAGAATTTGTTCAAATTTTATTAACAGATCAAGTCAAAATAATAGAGCAATTCGCTAAAACAGAAGCAAAATTAAGGTTAATATTAGAATTACTACAAAACAAAACCAATTTAGTATTTATAAAACATAATATTTTAGTTTGGCAGAAAATTTTAAATACAATAAAAAATAAATTATTTAGCAATAACGAATTAAATAATTTTGAAGATATAGTTACTATTCATCAAAGTCAATTAGTACAGTCAAAACAGAATTATAACCTTAGTTATAAAGATAAATTGGTTAAGCTTTTAAATTCCCCCACTACCAGACTAGATAAACTGAAACTAGAATCTAAAAACAAAGATACAGATCAAGTTAAAAGCGATGAACAAATTGAGACTGAAATTAGAAATGCTTGGATAGAAAATTTTAGAATAAAATTTAGAAAACAAAAAGCAGAAGCAGAATATAGAAAAAAACATAATCTTAAATCTACCTCTCCATTAACTCAATCAGTAAAAAATGAAATTTCACAAACAACTTCAGAAATAATTCTAAGTTCTGAAGAAGAAGCCTCAATTATAACACAAGTTGATAATTTTCTTGCTAAACCTGAATTCTAAGTGTAATCGCAACACTTGCTAGTTTTTAACTTTTGTAATTCTTCATTAAACTTTTCTTTAGGAGTGTAATAGTTAAGACATTTTCTAGGTCGATTATTTATCTCCTCTAGTATATCAATTAATTCATCTTTTGTGATTTTAGAAAAGTCAGTGCCTTTAGGTAAGTATCTTCTAATTAAACCATTAT
>JAAZND010000019.1 GCA_012798485.1 Candidatus Beckwithbacteria bacterium
AGTTAAAAATAAATATAAAGATTCCGTATAAACTGATAAAAAATAAAAAGAGCTTGGAAAAAAAGTCATAAAAAGCATGCTCCATCTAGCAACTTTTTCATCAAAATCCAATCTAATCAATTTATAAAACATCACTAAACTCAAAATAAAACCAAGATGAGAAATAAGTAAACCAGAAAGTAAATAATTATGGATAAAAAAATTAACAAATCTAATAAATAAAAAATAAACTGGGAAAAAAGCCTGAGAATATAAAAAACTATAACCTTTCTCTGCTAAAGAAAGATAATGAACCCCATCAAAGCTAGCCCATGACCATAAAATTGGATACTTAAAAAGTAAAAGTAATTCTCTAGTGTAAGGGTATCTTGGTTCAAATTGTAAATAATTCTGTGCCCCAAAAAAAGCCGATAAAGTCCACAATCTTAATCCCAAAAAAAGTAAAAAAATAAATTTCCAAGGAATAATATTTTTTTTATTTACCATAAACTTTTTTATAAACCTCTAATGTTTGCTGGGCAGTTTTTTTCCAAGAAAATTTTTTCGCTTGCTCTAAACCTTGTTTAGCTAATTGCTGTCTCAAATGTTCATCGTTAACTAAGGCTAAGATTGTTTCTTCTAGTTTTTTATTACTTAAAGGATTAATTAATAAAGCTGCATCTTGAGCGATTTCTTTGGTACTAGATTGATCAGAAGTAATTACTGGACAAGCACATTGCATAGCTTCCAAAATCGGCAAACCAAAACCTTCAGCAATCGAAGGATAAACAAAACAGGTTGCTAAATTATAAATTCCAACTAAATCATCTGTTGGTACAAATCCTAAGCATTTAATTAGATTTTGATTTTTGTATGCTAATCTTTGAAATTTTACTAATTCCTGATTCCATGGATGACTACGATCAATATTTTTGTTAGTTGCTTGTTTACCAATTACTACTAAAGTTAAATTATTTTTAATCGCAATTTTAGCAAGCCTAACAACATTTTTATTCCAGTTAAGATCTCCTACATATAATAAAAAAAATTTAGGCAAATGATATTTATTAGCTATCTCATTTAATAAATATTCATCCTCTATTTTTCTAAAAATTTTATCAGCTGCAGGATAAACCACTGCTATTTTATCTTCTTTAATTCCTAGAATACTTATTATGGCTTCTTTTGAAGCCTGAGAATCTGTAATAATTTTTTTTACATATTTCAATAAATATTTTTGAATTTGCCAACGCAATTTTCCTTTAAAACCTACTGGATATTTTTCTGGATATTGCAAAGGAATTAAATCATGAACTGTAATAATGGCGTGATTGACTAAGGTTAAAGGGAAAGAAAAGAAAAAAGGCGAGAAAGCTGGAAAATGGTAAAGGTTCTTATTTTTAGAAACCATGATTACACCAACTTTTCCTGTAAAACCAACCAGATCAAAGCTTTTGTCATTTTTAGCCAAAAGTTTTAAGTTATCATAAAGTCTTTGGGTATAAAAGCCAATACCTCTAAATTTATGACCGCTTTGCGTTGATGATAAATCAAAAACAATTTGCAAGGTTAACAGATGCTATTTAGCTTGTTAGCTTTTAGCTTTATTTCTTAATTTTTTAATTGTATTTAATATTTTCATTATTTTTTTTCAAACAATCTATCGATAGGAAAAAATTAACATAGTATTAAATAAAAAGCTAATTATCGATTTTTTCTCATTTCCCATAATTTGATATAAATTACAGGATAATGCAAACTAGAAAATAATGCAAAGGTAAACCCAGTAAAACCATCAATATAACCTCGGTGACGTAAAAATCTTTTGAAAAACCAATAAACCGGTTTATAGAAAACATAATTTAAAAATTGTCCAAAATTAGCTTTAAATCCCAATTTATGCAGATTCTCTGCCTCAAGACTAGTATAACGATTAAAACGAGTAAAATAACGATCAATACTTTTATCTCCATAATGAATTAAATCTTTAGTTAAATAACCAATTTTGCCATCAATACTGATCTGAGCATGAACATTGCTGGTTGTGATTCCATTATCAATAATATCGTAATGTTTAAAATTACCTTTACCATTGCGAAATAAACGAATAACATAATCTGGATAAACTCCGCCTTTTTGCAAAAATTGAGTTAAAAACCAATTTCTTCTTGGAAGATAATATGCTGCAAATTCATTATTTTCCTTTACTAAAGCTGTTTTAATTTCGTCTTTCAATTCTTCGCTTACTCTTTCATCAGCGTCAAGTTGCAAAATCCAATCACCTTTGCATTTTTCTATTGCCAGTTGTTTATTGGCATGAAACTGTGGATCATTAGGCACTTCTATGACTTTTGCTTCATATTTTCTAGCAATATCAACAGTTTTATCGGTTGATAAACCATCAACTATCACAATCTCGTCTGCCAAATTTTTAACTGATTCAAGGCAATCAGCGATATTTTCTTCTTCATTATAAGTTGCTAAAGCTATAGAAAGTTTCATAGATTCTTAATAAAGGTTTTAAAATCCTGTTTCAATAAACTCTGGATTTTTTGCAAAGCTTGTAAATCTGGCTTCCACAAATATTTATCTAAAGAAAGTCTATCTTTTACAAAAACTATACCATCTTTTTCTAGTTTTTTCCTCTGAACATTAGCTCCACCAAAAGCATAAGTTTTAGCAACTTTACCTAAAGAATTTACTACTCGATAACAAGGAATTTTAGGATAAGAATTTTGGTGTAAAAAAAACCCTATTAATCTAGAATTTGTCACTCCTGCCAAAATAGCCAAAGTTTTATAAGTCAAAACTTTACCTTGAGGAATTTGAGAATTAATTAAATATGTTCTTTCTCTTGCATTCATAGATTGAATTTATAGATAAATAATCTTAAAATAAAAATATGAGTCAGAAGGCAAAACTTCTTATTTTAGGCTTGATTGTCATTTTAGCAGGAATTTTAAGATTTTACAGATTGGGTAACTACCCTTCCATTTTTAATGACGAAGCTGCCGTTGGCTACAACGCTTATTCCATTCTCAAAACTGGTAAAGATGAATTTGGTCAAACTTTCCCTCTATTTTTTCGATCATTTGGCGAAGGTAAATTACCTCTCTATATTTATGAAGCTGTTATCCCTGTAGCTATC
>JAAZND010000020.1 GCA_012798485.1 Candidatus Beckwithbacteria bacterium
ATCTTATCAAATGACTTAAGCTTTACGTTTTTGTGCTCATTGATTGCATTCATCCCTCGCACTTACAGTGCGGGGTTTTCTGCAATGGTTATAAATTAGAGAAAAAGCTTGCCTTAAGGCAAGCTTTTTTTGTTAGCTACAATATTCCAAAAATTCTGTTAAATTAGAAACATAGCTTATGAATGATCGCCTGAGTTTAATTTTAAAAAAATACTATCACCACTTCCCGCTTTTTATTTTTTGGGTGGCTAATATGGGAGCTAATTTTTTAAACTGGCTTTATAATCTTTTTGCTACCAAAAATTTATCTTTAACTGATTTTGGTAATCTTACTCTTTTTACTACTTTTGAATATTTTATTTTCATTATTACTGGAGCTTTAATTATGACTCTTAATCGCTATACAGCTATTTTTTTAAAAAATAATAAGGCGGGAAAAATTAGATATCTTTTTGTCATGTCTATTTATAGCAGTCTTCTAGGTTTGGTTTTAGCAATTATCTATCTTGGGACTGCCTTTCTCTGGACCAGATATTTTCAATTTCCTTATAACGCCAGTCTGTTAATTATCTCTAGCTTAATGTTTATTCTTATTTTTCCTCTTTCCTGTTATAAAGGGTTGTTAAACGGCAGACAATTATTTTATTTGGCAGCCTTGGTAGTTTTTTTAGAAGCTTTAATTAAACTTTTAGTTTCTTTATTAAGTCCACTTTCTCAAAATCCTTTACATATTACTATTTTAGCTGTACCAATTTCTATGTTTGTCACTATGTTCTTGATTTTAAAAGACAAAAAAGAGGATCCGGAATTTTTTAGAAAATTTTTTAATTTCGCTTTAATAGAGGTTAAAATTCCTAGTGATATCTGGAATTTTCTCTCACAATCCATTTTTTTAAAAATTGGTGTAGTCGCTTTTGTGAGCCTAGATCTTTTGTTTGTTAAACATTATTTTAGTAGTGAAATTGCCGGAACCTACGCTATTCTTAGTATGGTTGGCAAAATGATTTTTTTCTTTTCTCAAAGTTTTATTGCTCTCATTCCTCCTCTTATTTCCCCTATGCTTACGAATAAAAATGGCAAAAAAATCTCATTTTTGATTTTACTAAGCTTAGGACTTGTCACAACCATTAGCTGTTCTCTTATTTTTAATTTACTGCCCCAGTATTCGCTAAAATTTTTCATCGGCGAAAAATATCTTTTAATTATGCCTTATTTACTCAAATACTGCTTAATTATTTTAATGATTACTATTGTTTTAGCTTTTTCCACTTATTACGTTTTACAGAAAAAATATTTTTATTCATTATCAATCCTCTTGACTTTAATCTGCGAATATATTTTGATTATTCTAAATCATACTAGCTTAGAAAATATTATTGATAGTATTTTACTGCCGACAAGTATTTTGGCTTTGATTTTTGTAATTTTAAATTTAAAAAAATTTAATAAATTAAATTTAATTAAAAATGGATAAAAAAATATCAGTCAGTATCGGAATTTTTGCTCATAACGAAGAAAATAATATCAAAAAAATTCTTAATTCTATTGAAAAACAAAAAACAGATATTGCCAAAATTAAAGAAATTATGATTGTCTCCTCTGGTTCTACTGATAAAACTGATAAATTAATTAGACAGTTTAGTAAAAAAGATAAAAGAATCAAATTTTTACAACAATTTAAAAGAGAAGGTAAAGCTTCAGCTATCAATCTTTTTATCCGTAATTCCCATGCACAAATCCTAGTAATCATTAGTAGTGATTTGCGTTTACACAGCGAATCTATCGAAGAAATCACTTTACCTTTTATCAAACAAGAAGTGGGAATGGTTGGAGCTCATCCTATCCCTTGCAACACACAACAAAGTGAAGTCGGAAAAGAAGTTGCTTTATTATGGCACCTCCATCATTTAGTTTCTCTGCATGCACCCAAATGTGGGGAAATGGTCGCTTTTCGCAGTGTAGTAAGATCCATTCCTAAGCAATCTGCTGTTGATGAAGCAACTCTAGAAGTCCTCTTAAAACTAATCGGCTTTAAGGTTGTCTATGCTCCTCGAGCTATTGTCTTTAATAAGGCTGCCAAAACTGTAAATGATTTTATTTTACAAAGAAGAAGAATTTACGCTGGACATTTATGGTTACAAAATAACTATCATTATCAAGTTTCCACCATGAATTCTAAAAATAATTTTGAGGCAATTTTAACTTATTTTCAAAAGAATCCAGAAGAAATTATAATTTTAATTAAATTAATTATTTTAGAAATCTATTCTCGTTTTCTCGGGTGGGTTGACTATAATATTTTAGGAAAAAATCCTTACATTTGGAAAATGGTGGAAAGATAATCACTATAGCAAATGGCAATAAAATAAACTGGTAATAAATTCAAGCCAATTTTTCCCAATTTAAGAATTTCCTTATTTCGAAAAGGGAAACGGAGAAAATTACTAATAAACCATTTTACAAAGCCTCTTTTAATTTTTTGTGTAAAACTGTTAATAAAAAGAATATATTTCTTTGGGAAAATTTTTTGACCAAATAGCTCGATCTTGGGGAAAAAATTATTTAATAAATTTAGAAATTCTTCTTGACTATATTCTTTAAAATGAAAAGGGTTTTTATAGGAAGAAACTGTCTTGTTGGGAGTTGAAATAATCAAAATACCATTTTTTTTAAAACTTTTTTAAGATTTTGTAAAAAGACCATATCTTTTTCTAAATGTTCTATGGTTTCAAAAGAGACAATTACATCAAAATAATTTTCTCTTTCTTTTAAACAAAGTCCGTCACCTTTTTTAAATTTATTTTTTTTATCTGAATAATGCAACTTAGCATAATCAATACTTTCTTTGGCAATATCTACTCCTACGACTTGTTTGACATTTTGAGCCTGGGCTAAAATTTTACATCCATACCCTGAACCACAAGCAATATCTAAAATTTTTAAATTATTTCTTGGTATTTTTTTAAGGTAATTTCTGGCAAAATTATAACGAATGACGTGATCGTAGAGCATAGCTTTGTTATAAAATTTCACTTTTTTAAGATAAAGTCTCTCGTGTAAAAATATAAGGGTCTAGACTAGCACATAGCATGTTAAAATAGCTAAATGTCTTGTCATAATAGACCAATTAGTAACTATAAACAGAAAAAGATTATTTCTTGTTTCTGTTTAGATCTAACAGCCACTCAAACGAGTCGATTGTTAGGTATAAACAGGAATACGATTAATAAGTACTTTAACAAGTTTCGACAGAAGATCTATAGTTTTCAGGTTTCTCAAAAACATCACTTTGTGGGTGAGGTTGAAGTTGATGAAAGTTATTTTGGACCAAGAAGAATACCAGGTAAGATGAGTAAGAAAGGTAGAGGAACTCATAAACAACCAGTCTTTGGTATCTTTGAGAGAAATGGTAAAGTCTATACAGAAATTATTCCTGATTGTAGTTTACGGACTTTACGGCGTGTTATAACAGGCAAGATTGACTACCATAGTATCATTTACTCAGATTCTTGGAGAGGTTATGATGGCTTAGTTGATGTGGGTTTTGATAAACATTATCGTATTACTCACAGGAATGATGTCTTTGCTAGGAATAAGGTCCATATCAATGGCATTGAATCATTCTGGGCATTTACCAAACAAAGACTTGTTAAGTTTAAAGGTACTAAAAAGAACTTTAATCTACATCTCAAAGAATGTGAATGGCGGTGGAGAAAATCTACCACTGAACTTGAAACAAACCTTGTCGAATTGTTAATGTGCTAGTCTAGACCCAATATAATTATGAGCGAACATAAACTTATGACAAACAAAATTAGTATTATATTAATTAACTATAACACATCGGATCTAACTCTTAAATGTGTTAAATCAATTCAAAAATCAACTTATAAAAATTGGCAGTTAATTATTATTGACAACTATTCTAATCAAGAAAATAAAAATAAATTAGCTAAAATTCAAGATCGAAAAATTAAAATTATCTTTAATAAACAAAATCTGGGTTTTGCCAAAGCTAATAATCAAGGAATAAAGCTAGCTTTAAAGAAGCAAACTGACTATATTTTAGTTTTAAATAATGATACTGAAATTAATCAAGAAACACTGGAAATTTTTGTTAAAAGTTTTGAGCAAAACAAATTTAATAAATCAAACACTATCTTATCTTCAATTATCATCTTTGGAGAAAATAAACAAATTTGGTTTAATGGACTTTTTGATTTACCTTTACTAAATTTTCCTAAAACTCAAGATAAAAACAAACAGTTTAATAAATTGAATCATGATAAAAAATATTTAAAATCACAATATTCTACCGGCTGTTGCATGTTTTTTACCAAGGAATTTATCAAAGCTAATGGTTTGATGAGCGAAAAATATTTTTTATATTTTGAAGACTTCAGTTTTTCAAAAGGAAAAAATAATATTATCATCCAAGAACCTTTAATCAAGCATCACGTTTCTGCAAGCTCTGGTTTTTTGGGTCAAGAAAAAATCTCAAAACTGCAAGCTTATTATTATGGCAAAAACCAAATTTGGTATTATTTTAAAGATAAAAAAATAAGCTTTCCAGAAAAAATCATTTTTCTTCTGTTTACTATTTGGATTAGACCTATTTTATATATTAGAGATTTACCAACTCTAAGAAGTTATTTCATTGGACTTTTTGCTGGTTTATTTAGTAAGAATTTTAAATAAAAAAGAAAAGCAATAAGGCTAAATTTAATTTTTTCTAGCAAACTATTTTGTTGCCAGATTTGGGGCAAATTCCAACCTTCATAGCTAAAATTTATTTTGGATAAATTTTTAAGCAAGAAAAATCTGGGTAACATTTTCTTTTTTTTAAAAACTAAAGCTTGCTGAGACTTGATAATAAAAGCTGGATCGATTTTGGTTGCTGAAAAAATATTATTTTTTAAAGCTTTCTGTAAATATGGATAAAATTTAGAATTTCTTAAAATTACAACAGAACCAGCTTCTCTCTTTTTCAATAAAATCCAAGGGTCGCCTATGCTAAGATCTGCCTGTTCACAAAAACCATCAGGACATAAATCGCAGCGAAAATTGCGATATTTGCTTTTGGCAAGAAAATTTGGCCAAACATTAAGATAAGAATCAGAAAACTCTTCTCCATTTTTAAATTTAATTTTAAGATTGCCTGGCCAAGAACCATAACGAAAATTAAGGTCTTTGATTTGTGAAAGTTTGATTTTCTTATCCTTTAAATAATCCAAAATTGCCTGTCTTGATGGCTGATGCGCACAAAAAATTCCGATAGTAAATAAAATTTTTTCATTTATTTTGGGATTGACTTTCCTTAATTTAGTTAAAGAAGCAATATCGCAGCCCTTGCCTACAAACACATATTTACCTTTCATTTTTAAAAGCTCTTTAACTTTGATTAAAGGAGAAGCTTGAGTATAGCGGGAATGCAAGGAGTTTTTCTCTAAAAACTTATAATCTTTAATTATTTGAATTTGATTTTCCCATGGTTTATCTACTGCTTTAATAGTCACAATTGCACCATCAATAATCTGAGCTTTAAGTAAAAAAAATAAAAAATCAGTAATAAAACCGCCAGAAGAAGCCTGAGAGAGTATTTGGGGATTTCTAGATTTTAAAAGAAATAGCTTGTAAAAAGAACCAAAATAATTATTGTCGTGGTTTTGCAAAACTTTATTTTTTCTAAAAATAAAGTTGGGACAATGAAAACAACTGGTAAAAGCCTCAGGATGATTAAAATCTCCAGTTTGGGAAAACTCAATTGAAGGATCTAGAAAACTGCATAAACCACAGCCAAAACATAAATTTTTATTTACTACCTCATTAATTTTCATAAACTGGCAAGCACCTTTTGTGCTTGTTTTTGTTCTCTGGTAATATTTTTATGTAAAATTTGTTTTATTCTTGCTCTATCTTTAAAATTATTTTTAATAAGCGTAAAACATTCTTCTTCCGTCATTTCTTTAGGATTGGCCACTGTTTGTAAAATTCCCAGTTGCGCAAAGACTCCCAAAAATTTATGACTATAAGCAATTGAACTTAAAGGAACAAAAGTTGAAGCAGCAGCGATACAAGCATGCATTCTAGAGCCCACAAAAAATTCACATTTAGAAATAAGATATTTTAATTCTCGGCTATTATAATCATCTTTTATCAAAAAAATTCTTTTATTATTAAATTTTTGGGCAAAATACTTACAAGCTCTAAGATCATCAAAAGGAATTTTTCTGTCTAAAGCATAAGTATGAGAAACAAGCACAAGGTTGAAATTTTTTTTAAGAAAAAAAGTGATGAGATTATCAATTAACTTTTCATAGTCAAATTCTTTTTGTAATAAACTAAACCTTTCTTTAGAATCTAATAGTAAGCCGCTAATATTAATTCCAATATATTTTTGCCCGCTGGTAAAAATTTCAGTCTGCACTATTTGTGGCTTTAATAAAAACCCCATATCAGAAGCTAGCTCCATTTTATTTTCATATCCAAATAAATTTTTTACCAGATTATAACTATATTGTCCTCTTACATAAATTTTATCAACTTTCTCCAAACCCCATTTGGCTAGAATCTTTCCAATTAAAGTTCTAAAAGGTCCAATTGTTTGTGGAAACATTAAAACTTTAAGCCCCCAATTTTTAAACATCACTTTAAGCATGGTAAGAGCAATAATTCTTTTAATTTCATACATATCAGTAAAACTATCACCTTCTCCAAGATCAATCACTAAATCATAAACAATAAATTTCTGGATTTTACCAATTTTAATTTTTAAAAAGGAAAGTAAAAAATAAAAAATCAATTCAACTTTGGAAAAATAAACAGCATCACAATTCTCAAGTTTTCGGTTTTGAATTACATGATGAAGTTTTAAAATTGTAAACTGTGCTTTTGGATATTTTTCTCTAACCAAATCTATAGTGGCATAACTCAAAGCGCCTACACCTCGATTATAAGAATTAAAATTGGCTCCTACTAAAATAATATATTTAGCTCTCTTTATCATATTTGTTAAGAAATTGATTAATATCTAAAAAATCTTGATAGTTTTTAAAAATTTTCTCCTCGCACCAGTTCCACCATTTGATTTTTTGCAGTTTTTTAATCTGATATTTACTAAATCGATATCTGACTAATTTTGCCGGATTACCAGCAACAATTGCATAAGCCGGAACATCCTTGGTCACTACACTTCCAGCTCCAATAATTGCTCCATCACCAATTTTTTTAACTTTAGCAAGAATAATGGTATTGTGTCCAATCCAAACATCATTGCCAATTTCTAGGCTAAATTTGTCTAGTCGATCTTTTATACAAGCTCCAAAATTCTTGGAAAAAGTAAAAGGGTGAGTTGTCACCTCGTTAATTTTGTGATTATACATAACACGAAAATCAGCACAGGAAGTAAATTTACCAATTACTATCCCTTCTGGTAAAATATATGGATTAAAAACACCATAAGAATATTGTCCTAATTTAATCTGATGATAATGCCACAAAATTTTACGAATTAAAGTAGAATAAGGCAAACCGCTATCTAAATATTTTACAAGATAAAAAATTGCTAAACGGGAATATTTGAAATTCAATTTGTATAGATAGAAAAATGGTATTAACAAGAAAGTTCTTAACTGAGTCATTTGAATAATTTGAATTTAGCTGTCTAATAAGTTATAAATAAATTTAACAAAAACATGCTGCAAACCAAATCTGTTACTATTAACAAATTTAAAGATCTAATTTTTAGAATTATTTCGCTTAAACCATTTAGATTTTTAATCACAATTTTTGCCAAGAAAAAATTTAAAAATCTTAAAACTAACTCTATTAAACCACTTAATTTAAATATTAAAAATGACTTGATTATTATCTATCGCGTTTGCCCTTTTAATAATGGCAAAAGTCCAGTTTTTACTAATGATAAATATAAACTTTTCTGTTTTTGTCTTGATTCGCTGCTTAAAAGTTTTACAAAAACAAAACCTTATTTTATTTTTATCCTAGATTCATGTCCACAAAGCTATCCAAATTATATAAAAAAATATCATGATTTAGAATATCAAATCCTGCCAGTCAAAAATGCAGGTAATCTTTCTACCTGGCTTTTACAACTAGATATTGCCAGCAAATTAAATCCTGATAAATTAATTTATTTTGCAGAAGATGATTATTATTATCGAGAAAATGCAGGAGAAAAATTAAAAGAAGGAATCAAAAAATATGACTTTTTCTCTTTACATAACCGCATAGATGACCGAAAGGTAAAAAAAGCAGGCTTTTATCAAACAGATTATACATGCCTTACTTTTGGGGCCAAAGCAAAAATTATCCAGAACAAAATAGAGATTTTGCAAAAATATGCCACTTTTGATTATACGATTTGGCTGGAAGTAAAAGAAACAAATTTTAAACTTTATACTTATATTCCGACTTTAGCAACACATTTGGTTAAAGGCAAACTATCAAAAGGAGTAATCTGGGATCAGGTCTGGCAAAAAGATTTGCAAAAATATCTTTAAATAAGTATCATGATATTAAGAAAAATCTTTGCTGATAATTTTCAAATATTATTAAGTAAATAAATTATTTATTAAAATATAGTAAAAATACTTATTTTGCATGTATTTAGTATTTGCATTTTAAAAAAAAGCAGTTTAAAATGCAGGTGTCTTTATAATCTTACAAAATAAACACCATGGCTTTAAATATATCTATAGCTGCAGAACCAATCTTCAAGCTAGGTAATTTTAATATTACCAATTCTGTTTTCACCACTTTTTTTGTCTCGCTTTTTCTTATTCTCATCGCTTTAGCTTTTTATCAAACTAAAAAAGAACAATATCCTAAAGGTAGAAGTCTACAAAATATTATCGAGATGCTTATGGAAATGCTTTATGGTTTTTATACATCTATCGTTGGTAAAAAAACTGCAAGACTATTATTTCCAATGCTTACCACTTTATTCTTTTTTATTGTTATTTCCAACTGGTCTGGACTTTTACCTGGAGTTGGTAGTATTGGTCTTTGGGAAGAACATCATGGAACTACAGTATTAGTGCCCTTTTTTAGAGCTCCAACTGCTGATTTGAATACTACCTTAGCTTTAGCCTTAATCACTATGACATTTGTCCAAATTCAGGGTTTTAGCGCTCATAGTTTGGGTTATCTCAAAAAGTTTTTCAATTTTAAAAATCCAATTCTTACCTTTGTTGGTCTTTTGGAAATAATTAGTGAGTTAGTTAAAATTATTTCTTTTGCTTTTCGTTTGTTTGGTAATATTTTTGCCGGTGAAGTTTTACTAGCTGTCATGGCTTTTTTAATTCCCGTGATCGCATCTATTCCATTTCTGGGACTAGAAATTTTTGTTGGAGTTATCCAAGCATTAGTTTTTGTGATGCTTACCCTTGTTTTTACTGCCGGAGCAAGAGAGGCTCATCATTAAGTTTATAATAATTATTAATTTAAAATTTAAGTAATTAACGAAAAGAATTTTTATTCTTAAACTTAATTCTTAAGCAAAAAATATGGAAGAAGTAGCTCAAGTAGTCAACAGCTTAGATGCCTTAAAACCTTTTGCAGTAGGTTTAACTATTGCTATTGGTGGTTCTTTGCCAGCTTTTGCTATTGGTAAAATCGTGACAAGTGGTTTAAAAGCAATTGGAAGAAATCCAGATGCTGCTGATAAAATTCAAACATCAATGATTTTGGGTCTTGCTTTTGCCGAAGCTATCGCTATTTATGCTTTAGTTGTTGCTTTAATTATCAAATTTGTCTAAAGATCAAAATTCATCAACTTTAAATCAGTTTTAAACTTTGAATTTTGAGTTTTTTTATGGAAGGTAATGTCCTTGCATCTCTTGGAATTAATTTACCAGTATTATTAGGTCAGATTGTTAATTTTCTGGTTTTACTTTTTGTTCTTAAAAAATTTATCTATAACCCAATTTTAAAAACTTTGGATGAAAGAAGTAAATTAATCAAAGATGGAGCCAAAGCTGCTGAAGATAACCTAAAAAAACAGGCAGAAATTGAAACCAAAGAAAAAGAGGTTTTGAAAAAAGCCCAGAAGCAAGGCGATGAACTGATCAAAAAAGCCAAAGATGAAGCTTTAAATCTTAAAAATGACATTTTAGTTGAAGCTAAAAAGGAAGCAGAAAAAGTTGCAGAAAAACAAAAAAAAGAACTTCAGGATGAATTTATCAAACAACAGGAAGTTTTGAAAAAACAGACTATTGATATTTCTACTCAAATTGCCAAAAAAATCATGCAGGAATACCTTGATGAAGGTAGAGAGAAAAATATTATTGATAAACAGCTTAAAATGTTAGCTCAAAAAAATTAAATTTATGTCAGACAAAAAAACTCAACTCATCACCAACATTTTATCTCAATTTCTAGCCCAAGGTGGAGATATTGAGGAAATTAAAGAAGTCGTCAAAGAACTTGAAGAGTTGGTCAAAAAAGAAACTAAAAAAAATACTGCTGTAATTACGAGCGCTCAAACTTTAAACGAAAAGCAAAAAGAAGAAATTAAGAAAATAATTAAGGCTAGATTTGACAATATTTCTATTTTTGAATTTAAAATTGATAAAGAATTAATTGCTGGTCTAAAAATCCAGATTAGAGATTTTATTATTGATATGTCTTTGGAGAATAGTTTAAGAGAATTTAATGAAAATTTAAAAAAATAAAAAATTTAGAATTAAAAACTTAGATATAGGGAAAATTAAAATGCGATAATGCTATTTTAAATTTTGCATTTTAAATTTTGCATTTTATTTATGGCAAACAATAATCTTGACTTAACTCAATTAATTGAAAAAGAAATTGCAAATTTCCAACATCAAAATCAACTTACGAATGTAGGCACCATTGAAGAACTGGGTGACGGAGTAGCTTTGATTGATGGACTTTCTAATGTGGCGTTTGGAGAAATTTTGGAATTTCCTGGTAAAGTTTATGGTTTAACCATGAATCTTAAAAAAGATAATGTTGGGGCAATTATTCTTGGTGATTATACCAAAATTAAAACTGGTGATGTTGTTAAAAGTACTGGCAAAATCCTAGATATTTCTGTCGGAGATAATCTTAAAGGCAGAGTGATTAATCCACTTGGTCAACCACTTGATGGCAAAGGCGAAATCAAAAGTGACAAAAGAATGCTTCTTGATCGTATTGCTCCAGGTATTATCACTCGTGAACCAGTCGGCGTACCTGTCCAAACTGGAATTAAATCAATCGATGCTATTATTCCTATCGGTCGCGGACAAAGAGAATTGATTATCGGCGATCGTAGCACTGGCAAATCTTCTATTGCTATCACCACAATTTTGAATCAGAAAAAAGAAAATCTGACTTGTATTTATGTAGCAATTGGCCAAAAAGAATCTTTTGTAGCTCAACTCGTTGCGACACTGGAAAAATTTGGAGCCATGGAATACAGCATTATTGTTGATGCTAGTGCTTCCTCATCTCCAGCTTTGCAATATCTGGCTCCTCTTGCTGGAGCAGCTATCGGCGAATATTTTGCAGAAAAAGGTCAAGATGCTTTAGTGATTTATGATGATCTGACCAAGCATGCTTGGGCTTATAGAGAAATTTCCTTACTTTTAAAAAGACCAACTGGAAGAGAAGCTTATCCTGGAGATATCTTCTATCAACACTCTGCTCTTCTTGAAAGAGCTTGCAGGTATAATGAAAAATATGGCGGCGGATCTTTAACTGCTTTACCTATTATCGAAACTCAAGCTGGAGATGTTTCGGCTTATATTCCTACCAATGTCATTTCTATTACTGACGGACAAATTTATGTTGAAACCGATTTATTTAATGCTGGACAAAAACCTGCTATTAATGCTGGTGCTTCAGTTTCTCGTGTTGGAGGCGCAGCCCAAATCAAAGCGATGAAACAGGTTGCCGGACAACTGAGGATTAATCTGGCTCAATTTAGAGAATTGGCAGCTTTTGCTCAATTTGCTTCTGATCTGGATCAAGCTACCAAAAAACAAATTGATCGAGGGAAAAAAGTAATGGAGCTTCTTAAACAAGGCTGGGATGAACCTATGGCTGTAGAAAAACAAGTTGTTATTTTTTGGGCTGTTAATCATGGTTTTTTGGATGAAATCGAACTTGTTGATATCAAAACTTATGAAGCTGAACTCTTGGAATATGTAGAAAGAAACCATGGAAAAATTTATAAAAAAATTGTTGAAGCTAAAAAACTAGATGAAGATTTGGAAAAACAAATTGAAACAGCTGTCAAAACCTTTACCCAAATATTTGTAGATAAAAAAGAAAGTAAATAAGAAGTAGATTATTAGATGTAAGGCAAACCCTAAATCCTAAAACCTACTAACTAACATTGGCTGGTACACGTAAAATTTTATCCCGTATTCGCTCTGCCAAAAATATAAGCCAAATTACCAAAGCTATGGAAATGGTTTCGGCTTCCAAAATGAAAAAAGCTCAGGAAGCAGCCTTGAATGGTCAACCTTACTCGATTCACTTAAGGCAAATTATTAGTTCCCTTTTGGCTTTAAATAAATCAGTCAATCACCCTCTTATTAATGAAGTTGTAAAGTTTGAACTAAAAACCAATTTGTGTATCTGTGTGACTACCAATAAAGGACTTTGCGGCGGACTCAATACCAATCATTTTCGTATGATTAACCGTTGGCTTAAGGAAAACCCAGATACTGATTTTATTACTATTGGTAAAAAAGGCAGAATGTTTTTGGCAGCCATTGGCGTTAATATCATTGCTGATTTTTCTGATTTGCCAGAAAATATTTATTTTGAACAAACTTTAACTATTAGCCGTTACATTCAGGAATTATTTAGAGGAAAACAATATCAAAAAATCTATCTTAGTTTCAATCATTTTATTTCCACACTTGCTCAAAAACCCAAACTGGTACAAATTTTGCCAATTGATCCACATAGCTTAAAAGATGAAGATTTGGGACTTTTGAAAGAACTTGATGAAGAACAGGAACAAAAATTTCAAACCAAAGAATACATTATCGAGCCCAATGCTAAAACTATTATCCATTGGCTTTTGCCTTATTTTGTCGAATTACAACTTTATCATTTTTTATTGGAAAATAAAGCAAGTGAACATTCAGCTAGAATGGTGGCTATGAAAAATGCTTCCCAAAATGCTCAGGATGTGATGAAACAACTCAGACTTGTTTATAATAAAATGCGCCAACAACAAATCACTATGGAACTGGCTGATATTATTACAGCTACCAGTTCTATCCAATAATTGTTAAACCACTAAGTTGTTAAAATTGTTTCACAATTTAGCAATTTAACAATAAAACAATTTAATATTAATTAATTGAAAGGATAAAATATGCCAAAAGATAATCACCAAACAAAAGAAAACATTGGTACAGTTACTCAAGTTATTGGTCCAGTTTTAGACATTAAATTTGCCAAAGAAAATATTCCAGCAGTTTATAACGCTATCAAAGTTTATAAAAATGATAAAGATTATATTATTGTTGAAGTCGAACAATTATTGTCTGATATCGAAGTCAGATGTGTCTCTATGCAAGCTACTCAAGGTGTCAGAAGAGGGATGAAAGCTGTTGATACTGGTAGTCCCATTTGTATGCCTGTGGGTAAAGCCAGTTTGGGTAGAATCTTTAATGTGTTAGGTGAAACTGTTGATAATCAAGGAGAGGTAAAAGCACAGGAATGGATCCCTATTCACCGTCCTGCTCCAAGCCTTAATGAACAGGAATCATCTGTCTCTATTCTTGAAACTGGAATCAAAGTAATTGATTTGATTGCTCCATTTGTTAAGGGTGGCAAAATCGCTGCCTTTGGTGGCGCTGGCGTTGGTAAAACTGTGGTCATGATGGAGCTGATCCGTAATATTGCCATGGAACACTCTGGACACTCAGTTTTGACTGGTGTTGGCGAAAGAACAAGAGAAGGCAATGATTTATATAGAGATATGAAAGACGCTGGAGTTTTACCTTCCACAGTTTTAGTTTATGGTCAAATGAATGAACCACCTGGAGCAAGATTAAGAGTTGCTTTATCGGGACTTACTTTTGCTGAATATTTTAGAGACAAACAAAAAGAAGATGTGCTGTTATTTATTGATAATATTTTCCGCTTTTCTCAGGCAGGTTCTGAAGTCTCAGCTCTTCTTGGAAGAACTCCATCAGCTGTTGGCTACCAGCCAACTCTGGCTTCAGAAATGGGAGTTTTACAGGAAAGAATTACTTCTACCAAAAATGGTTCTATCACCTCTTTCCAGGCTGTTTATGTCCCTGCTGATGATTATACTGACCCAGCGCCTGTGACTACTTTTGCTCATTTAAACTCAACTATTGTACTTGAAAGAGCCTTGGCTGATCAGGCACTTTATCCAGCAGTTGATCCTTTAACTTCCAACTCTACCGCAATGACCAAAGATAGTGTAGGAGAAGAACATTTTCGCGTGGCCAAAAGCGTCCAGAAAGTTTTGCAAAGATACAAAGAACTTCAGGATATTATTGCTATCTTAGGCATTGATGAACTTTCTGATGAAGACAAACTGATTGTGTCGCGTGCTCGCAAAATTCAAAGATTTTTGACTCAGCCATTTTTTGTCGGCGAACAGTTTACCGGACTCAAAGGTAAATATGTAAAAATAGAAGAAACTATCAAAGGTTTTAATGAAATTTTAGAAGGTAAACACGATTCTTTGCCAGAACAAGCTTTTTATATGGTCGGAACCATTGAAGAAGCTGTCGAAAAAGCCAAAACTTTATAAGTATTAAGTAGAAGGTATAGAAATAAATTCTAAAAATCGCTCTTTGCAATAAACGGTCAGAAAAAATTTTATAAATTCTTTAAGCAAAAAAAGGTTTCAGGGAGAAAATTTTATACAATATAAAAATTTTCGACTTTTGAAACCGTAATAGTATGAAAATAAAATTTTTCTGAAAGTGTTTGTATGAAGCGAGAATTTTGCCTTTCCATTTCTTTTATGGTCAAAAGAAATGGAATTTAAATATATAAATATATTTACATGAGAAAATTTATTAAACTTTCCATTATCACCCCCACTGGCACTACTTTTACCAATAGTAATGTAGAGTCAATCAACGCCCCAGCCAGCGAAGGGGAAATTACCATTTTACCAAATCATACTCCTATTTTTACCAAACTTAATCATGGTGAAATCAAGGTTAAAATAGAAGGCAAAGAATCTTTTTTTACTATTTTTCAGGGATTTTTAAATTTTGATATCAAAGGCAATCTGACAATTTTAGCTGATAATGCACAAAGGTCAGAAGAATTAAATATTGAAGCTATCAAAAAAGCTCAAGAAGCGGCTGCTCAAGCTCTTTCTGAAAAAGAAAAATTATCAGCTACCGAAATACTTCGCGCCGAAACTGCTATAAGACGAGCAATCATGGAGCTTAAAATTGCTGAGAAGAGGAAAATAACTCACTAAATAATTAATGAAAACTGCCGAAAGGCAGTTTTTTTTATAAACAAATGAAAGATAGAGTAAACCCAGGACTACCAGAAGCAATCAGAAGACACGACCCAGAGATACTCCAACATCTCCAAACTGAAAATTCTCACGGAATTCCTCATGCCCAAGAAACAGCAGATCTGACTTTTGCAATTGCTCAGGAGCCAGAATATGCTAAAAGAACTAATACTGATGATTTAATTGTCTTAAGAGAGGCAGGTTTACTTCATGATTTAGGCTATACAGCCAATAAATACGGATATTGGTCTGGAACACAAGAAGAACATCCAATAGAATCAGCAGCTATGGCTTTAGCTATTTTAAAAAACTTAGAATATTATAAAGATCATCCAGAAAAATTAGGTCAAGTTTTATGGCTTATTTACAACCATGATAATACAAACTATATTTTCCCAGCTTTTTGGCTGTTTGAACAAAAATACTTAGAAAGAACTGCCCCTGGGACAGCTATCCCTAGATTACTACCAGGAAGAATAAGAACACTCCCGGATTATTTTAAAAACGCAATAGGTGAAGCTAATACTCCCAATGTTACTAAAATTGATGATCCCTTGCTTAATCTTCTAAAAATTTTGCAAGAAGCTGACTCAAGATTAGGCAGTGCCGAAAGAACCTTAGCTTATTGCGACAAGAGAGGTGTGCCTCGTTTTGGTAATGAAGGTGGAGTCATGGGTATAGGAGATCTTTGGTGGCAAGGATCAGCTGCTGCTAATATTATTTTAGCTCTTAACCGTGCTCTGCTTGATGCTCATACCAGATCTGGGCAAGAAATTGCTAAACAAATTTATAGACAAGGCTTTACTTTTGTCGAGCAGTTATATAAAAAAGAAGCAATGGCAAATCCAAGCATATTAAGATTGGAATCAGGATTTCTTCCCTTTGCTCAACTTAAAGACGAAGATATAGAATTAATTTTTCAAAGAGGAGATAGAGAACGTTGGGCAAACACAGCTACTGATCAAACATATTTTCAATTAGTTCGTAATTTAGGAAACACCAAAGAAGTTTTACAAGAAAAATTCCAAAAGCATATCTCTAGACTTACTTCTCGCTTAATCCCACTATCGTCTATAAACCCCAATGGATCTAACTTAGATAATGACTATCAAAGACAAAAATTATTAAGCTTGCAAGAAATAAGAAAAGAAATTATTAAAGCTTATGCACTTGATATTTTTACTCAGCTTCCTGGTATGGCAGAAGTATCAGTTTTTGAATATGATCTAGTTTTAGGGAATCAAAATCATTCATACATTCTAGAACCTCCAATAATTTCAATCCATGACCTGAGAGGTTCTAATCATCCTCCATATAATTTATTATCTGGACACAACTGGGTATATCAAGCAAGAAAAGCTGGATTAGAGCATGTAAGAGTACTTTTTGCTCAAATGTAGAATAACCCACTAGCTTTCTACTAAACTTAAATTATTTTTATTTCTTTTATTTACCAAAATACTTCCAGAAATTAATACAATAATCATAACTCCCAAGATCAGGTGAAATAAATTAGCTGCCCCATTATCAATTGCCTTTCCTAAAATAAAATTGATCAGAATATAAGGCAGTTTTGAAATAAATTGTAAAGTTGATAAAGTAGTTGCCCGATATTTTGACTCAATATTTTTATTGACAATAATAGAAATCCAAGGGTCTGCGACATTCCAACTAAGCTCAATCATAATGAGCACTAACAAACCTAAATAACCCAATTTTAAAGAAGCTAACATAAAACCAATTCCAAGCAAAAAAGTAACCAAATTTAATCCTAATTTATCTTTAATAAATCTTCTTATTCTGGGCAGTAGACCAATTATTGTAATATTCAACAAAGCCATCAAAGCATAAATAAGTGCTTGTTCTTTTTCATAAAAACCAAAATTAACTGCTATGGCTGGCTTGGGAAAACCATAATCATAAAGATAAGCAATAAACATAATCAAAATAATAGGAAGCAAATAAGCTCTCATATTTATTTTTGCAAGCTGTTTAAACCCTTGAAGATTTTCTTTTAGGCTTTCTTTAAGAGTTTTGTGGTGATGCTGATAATTTTTTTCTTCATATAAAAAGAAAGAGGTTGCCAAACTTATTAACATAGAAATGGCTGTTAAAATATAAGGCAATCGGAAATAAATCCCATAACTAAAACCACCAACAATAACTCCAAAGGCAAATGCCGCGATAGAAATTTGCACTTTAAGAGAAATTATTTTATCGAATTTATGACCGCTCCGCGGACTAAAAGTCCGCGGTGTCTAAGTCTTAATCTTTATTCTGATTTTTAACGTATTTAATAACTTCTCTTAATTCTCTCTGTCCTACTGTCCCTACAAAGTATCCCTCTGACCAAAAGCCATCTG
>JAAZND010000021.1 GCA_012798485.1 Candidatus Beckwithbacteria bacterium
CAGATGGCTTTTGGTCAGAGGGATACTTTGTAGGGACAGTAGGACAGAGAGAATTAAGAGAAGTTATTAAATACGTTAAAAATCAGAATAAAGATTAAGACTTAGACACCGCGGACTTTTAGTCCGCGGAGCGGTCATAAAGATTTATTACAAGGAATAATCCCAATGGTGAATTGGGCTAAATTACCAGTTGGCAGTAGTTTTAGTGCTCATTATCACGAAACCATGCAGGAGATTTTTATCATCACCAAGGGCAAAGTAAAAATAATAGTTGATGGCAAAGCTTATATTTTGCAAGAAAAAGATTTGATTGTGGCTGATCCAAAGGAAATTCACGAAATGCAAAATATTGATCGCCAAGATGTTGAATATCTGGTTTTTGGAATTAGCCAAGGAATTGAAGGAAGAACAGTGGTGGAATAATAGTAAAAATGACAAAAGAATTTTTTAGATTTCCTAGTTTTGATTATTATCGTCATCATTCTGATCCATTATCAGAAAAGCATGCTAGATTAATAGAGATGATTTTTGGTATACCACATAGTTTTGCAAGTATTTTTTCAGCCAATAGTTTTAGAAAAGGAAATGACCTTGATATTGGATAAAGAAAATAGAGAATATACTCTGTTTGAAAGATCAAGATTACTTTTTCTTCATTTTTACCATTTGGTAGAGGTGACCATGCAAAGTTTTTGGGAGAAACTTTAATGTTAGGACTTTATGATTTAGTAGATTTAATCACTTATTTTCCTAAGTTTAATGAATCTGAATATGTTTGGCCTAATTATCTTGTTGGTATTACTAATCCTAAACTTGCAGCTATTTTAGTAAAAAGATTTGGTTTTGATAGATTTATATTATCTGAATCTTTAATGCAACAAGCGCAAAAAATGCAACCATATCGAGAACAATTAGCAATAAAAGTACTACAAATTCTTTCTCCTAATCAGATTCAAGTACCAACTGAATCGATAGTTGGTGTAATCGCTGACTACAACGAACTATTGGAAAATACGGATAAGTTATTAGATTTTAGAGAAAAAACAATGAAAACTTTAGAAAAAAGATTTGGATTTGGAGTTAAAGAAGCAAGACAAAGGGCAATTTCAGTGCTTAAAGTTTTGCTTGCTGTCTAGATTTCTCCTTGCAGTTTCATACCTAAATTTTCAATTTCTTCCACCAATTTTTTACGGATCGGAGCTACATCTTCAGTCGTTAGATTTCTGTCGGTAGTTAAATAGCTTATTTCTAAACTGATTTTATTTTCAAAAGCGTCAATGATTCTAATTTGATTAATTAAATTAGAAGATTTCTTGCCAGTTTCCAAAATTTTTTCAGCTGGAACTTGGGGAAGATTATAAAAAGTTAGATCTTCAATAATGGGTGGATGTTTTGGTAATGGTTGATATTTTTTATTTTTCGTTGCCCAAGATGCCAAGACGGCAAAATCCAGGTTGGCTATATAAGTTGGATTTTTAATTTCAAATTTATCTTGCATTTTCTGACTGACTTTACCAAGATTGCCAAGCAAATTTTCTTTAAAATAAATTTTAGCTTGAATATTTTCGTCTAGATATTTTTCTTTACTTCTTTTGAATTTTAGATCACTGATACCAATTTCCTCACAAAGCGCTTCAATCAAGCCTTTCAAAACTAAAAAATCATCATTCTGGCTGATAATTAAAGTAAGTTTTTCCTCTGGTAATTCATTTTCGCGTGGAAGATAAATATTAGCCATTTCAAAAAATTTAAGATTTTCTTCTCCGCTTTGATTGTTATGGATTAAAGTTAATATTGAAGGAACAAGACTGGTACGCATATATTCCCATTCCGTTGAAAGTGGATTTTTAATTTTAAGATGATCTTGAGTTTTTAACTCAAATTTTTCAATCATTTCTTTGCTAATAACTGAATAAGAATAAGTTTCGAAATAGCCCCAATTTTTGAGTGTATGTTTGACCAGATTTTCCCAATAAAATTGCTGTTTCAAAGGAAAAGCTTTAGTTTGTTCCTGTAAAGGAACGATGCTGGGAAGATTATGATAACCATAAATACGAGCTATTTCTTCAACAATATCTTCAGGAATTTCCACATCATAACTGCGCCAGCTTGGGACAGTAATTTCAAAGTTTTTATTATCCGTACTTTTAACTTTGAACCCTAAAGCAACTAATGTTTGTTTAATTAAATTTGGCTTAATCGGAACTCCAATACGTTCTTCAATAAATTGAAGTGAAGTTTTGACAGTTTTTGGTTCTGATTTATGATCATAGATGTCGTAGATTTTGGAAGCCATTTTGGCTTTACAAATTTTTTCGTAAAGCTCAATGCCTCTTAACATTGCCGTTTGCGCAAGTTCCGGATCTACTCTTTTTTCATTAAGTGTGGCAGCTACAGTTCTAATCCCCAAAGTCATAGACGTTTTTCTTAAAATTTTTGGATCATTATTATCAATAAAAAAGATAATTCTTTTGGTGTTATCATTAACCACACTGTTAGCTGTGCCCATAATTCCTGGAATATCAATAATTTTGTTTTCACTATCAACAATGACATTATCATCTCCTGGTAAAATGTGGGCTTTTTTATCAAGAGTAATAGCTTGTTCGCCTTTTTTGGATTTACGGAAAATTAAACTATGATCTTTAATCAAATCATAATCAAAGACATGAGTCGGATGACCAATTTCCGTCATAATATAATTGGTAATATCAATCACACTATTTAAAGAACGGATGCCAGTAGCTTCCAGTCTTTCTTTTATCCAATCTGGAGATTGTTTAATTTCAATATTATCCATGACTACAGCCATAACTCTATTAGTGAGCTGTGGATCAGTTTTAATTTTGAGTGGAAGTGATTTTGTTGGAACTTTGGCTTTATTTAAATTTAAAGGTTTTAATTTAGCTTCAATGCCAAATTGAGGCAAGATTGCAGCGGCTTCGCGGGCAATACCGTAGACACTCATTGAATCTACACGGTTAGTGGTGATTTCGATTTCGTAAAGCCAGTCATTTTTGCCATAGGGATAAACTTTTTCACAAGATGGTCCGCATAAAGCTAAACATTCACAAATTTTTTGAGGGCTTGCTTTAGTCTCTAAATATTCTAAAAGCCAGGAATGTAAAATTTTGATATCCACGAATATAAATTGTTACATTGATACATTGTTAAATTGTTAACATGTACATATGTAAACTTATTTTGTTAATTTTTCATTAGTAAATTTTATTAAAGAATTTATTTCTTTTGGTAATTTGTTTAATTCACCATGATATATTTATATTCTTCGTTGTTTATTAATTTTCTAATTTTTGCTTTTTGTATCCAATCTTGAGTTTCTTTTAAAGATCCAAAACTATATCTATAAAACTTGATTTTATCTTTTTTGCTATATCTTCCAAATCCTTCAGCTATATTAGCGGAGATAGAGTCAATAGAACGTACAAGCTGTGATCCAAAACTATTTCTTGAAAAATTATCCCATTTTATAATAATTTCCCAAATATAATTTGAAATATTAAACGCTATTTTATAAGAGTTAAGGTTATTAAGTTTTAAAAAATTTATCATAAAACAATTTAACCATTTGACAGTTCAACAATTTAATTAGAATTGTCTCAAAAATCTGATATCATTTTCATAAAGATAGCGAATATCATCAATTTTGACATCTGATCTCATCATATAAACTCTTTCCACACCCCAGCCAAAAGCAAAACCAGAATATTTGTTGGGATCAATTCCTCCGGCTTTTAAAACATTGGGATGCACCATACCAGAACCACCGAGTTCAAGCCAGCCTTGTTTGCAGGTGCGGCATTTTTTGCCGTTAATTTCACCTTTTCCAAGGCAGACAGCGCAGTTAATATCAACTTCAAATGAAGGTTCGGTAAATTGAAAATGGAAGGGTCTAAGTCTTGTCTTACGGTTTTCGTCATAAAATTGTTTGACAAAATAATCCATAGTGCCCTTGAGATGTTTGATAGAAATATTTTTATCAACCACTAAGCCTTCAAACTGATGAAACATAATGGTATGAGTAATATCTTGCTGTCTACGATAACATTTGGCGATATTAATCATTCTGATTGGAGGTTGTCCGACTCTTAACATTTCTCTGACTTGACCGCTCGAAGTATGAGTAGAAAGCACTATTTTGCCATATTTTTCATTCACTGGAGCATCAATAAAAAGCGTTTCGAATTCATCTCTAGCTGGATGATTTTTGGACATATTAAGCGCTTCAAAATTGTAATATTCCCATTCCACTTCCGGATATCTAGCTCTTATAAAACCAATTTTGGCAAAAATATCAGAAATTTCTTCGATTGCTTGAGAAACTAAATGAAGATGGCCATGAGTTGGCTTTTTACCTGGCATTGTAATATCAAACCATTCTTGCTGTTTGCCTTCTTGCGATAATTCCTGTAGTTTTTGTTCGTATAAAAGTTGGATTTCTTGTTTAACCTGATTAGCTTTTTTGCCAAAATTTTGTTTTTGGTCTGAGGGGATATTGATGATTTCTTTCATCATTTGGTTAACTAGACCATTTTTGCCAAGATAAGTAATTTTCAGTTCTTCCAGTTTTTTGACATTTTCAGTTTCACTGATAGCGCTTTGCGCCTGTAATTTGAGTGTTAAAGGATCCACGTTTCAAATTAAAAATTAAAAATTTTAAATTCAAAATTGAAAATTAAAATTAGAAATTTCGAACTATTTATTTTTTTAAAAATTCTAAGCTATTTAGCTATTTAGATTTTAAGGTTATTATGATTTTAATTCAAGACAAGTCATAAAAAACCCACCTTTTACGGTGGGTTTTATTTATCACAAATTAGCCCACCTTAGCGCTGGGTAAATTTAAAAAAATTGTTATTAGTCATTTTTGTTATATTTTTCATTTGGATTTTTATATCAGATTTCGAAACAAGTTCGGGATGATACTTATAATTAGCTTATTTTTTGACTTGTTCGACAATTTTGCCAAAAACCTGACTATGATTTAAAGCCAGGTCTGCAAGCATTTTGCGATTAAGTTCAATTTTGTTTTTCTTCAATCCATCAATAAATCGAGAATAAGAAAGATCAAGTTTGCTAAGTCCTGCGTTGATTCTTTGGATCCAGATTTTGCGAAAATCTCTCTTTTTTAATTTTCTGCCAGCAAAAGCATATTCACCAGCATGCAAAACTATTTGTTTTGCCTGTTTGATGAGTCTGCGATTGCCCATCAAAGTGCCTTTGGTAAATTTTAAGATTTTTTTATGCTTGCTATGTCTGACTGTCCCGGTTTTGACTCTCATGGTTTTTAGTTTTTTTAGCTTTTAGTTTTTAGCTTGTATTAAAAAAAGCTAGAAACTACAAGTTAATAATTAGCTTAATATTTGTTTAATTTTTTTAGCTTTTTTACCTGTGACAAATTTTTGAGCTTTTTGTCTTCTGTTATTACTTTTAGTTTTATTTGATTTAAGATGGCGTATACCAATAGTTCTTCTCAGAATTTTACCATTTTTGGTGACTTTGAATCTTTTAGCGATTGATTTTTTGGTTTTTTGCTTAGGCACTTTTTAAATTTTTAGATATTAACTTTTGAGTTTAAAACTGCAAAACAATTAATTTCTACTTATTTGGTTTTATAATCATATACATCAATTTTCCTTGAAATTTGATGTCTTGTTCGATTTTATAAAGATCTGTAAGTTCTGCCAAAATAGTTTCCAACACTTTGTTGCCAAAATCTTTACGAGTTATTTGTCTGCCTGTAAATTTAACGGTTAATTTTACCTTATCTCCATCTTCTAGAAAAGATCTGATTTTTTTGATTTTAGAATCAAGGTCGCCTTTGCCGATAAAAGGATTGAATCTTAATTCTTTAATTTCTTGGACTTTGTTTTTCTTTTTGCCGCTTTGATCTTTTTTTTGTTCAATATATTGAAATTTGGTAAAGTCAATAATTCTACAGATTGGCGGTTCGACTTTTTCAGAAATTTGTACTAAGTCAAGCCCTCTTGCTTCAGCTTCTTTAAAAGCTTCATTCAGAGGCATAACACCTAAATTGCCTTCATCAGTAATTACTCTTACTTCTCCTGCCTTAATATATTGATTTACTTTGTAAAATTTTCGTTTTTGTTGATTATATTTGTATCTTATTTTTCTTTATAAATACAAACAACACCAAAAAGATTGGTTTTGTTTGTATTAACTGGTATATCTTATCAAACAAAGATAATTTTTACAAATTGAGTTTAGAGAAAATTTAAAAAATAATTAATTTAGATTTTAACAGAAAAAATTTGGCTTTGGAAGGCGGGAAGTTCTACATATAATCCATATTTTTTAAGATCGTTTCTTTTATATTCATAGTTTTTTTGCTTTATTTCTTCAAAAAAAGCCACTTTATCATTTTTAAAATCAAGAGTTTGAATTTTAAGATTACCTTTAACCAAATTATTTTCAAAGTTGAGAACAATAATTTTGGCTTCCTCATCTGTCTGCCAAAGATAGGCTACTGGCATAGGAAATTTATCAATTTGGGCAATTTCCAGTGTTTGCATCTTAGCATTTTGGAAAAATTGATTTTGAGTAATGGTAAATAATTTTTGGTAAAAGGTTTGCAAATCTAAATTTACTTCTTCAGTTATTTTTCTGCCAAGTTGAACTGGCAGTTTTTTTGTATATCCTTGTATTTGATTTTCATAAAAAAGTTTTGCTCCGGCATAAGTAGAGATAAGAGTAGCTCCGATTTGAGATTTTTCCTTACCAAAATAAGTGACAGCTCTTTGCTCGTCATGGTTTTCAATAAAGTTGATCCATTTTCCCGTATTGACTCTAGTTTTGAGATAATTTTGAAGAGCTGAATTATTATTTTGATTAATTAAATCGTATAAATTTTTATCGTAAGTATAATCAAAACCAAGATTTTGCAAATCAACTTCTTTGTTCCAATAACTTTCTGCCATGAAAATAAAATTTGCAAATTTAGCTTTGGTTTTACCAATTGCTTGTTGCCAGAATTCTTCTTTGGGTTTTTCCCAGTTTGTAAGCTCTTTTTGCCAGATATTACCGTGAACATCATTTAAAACCAACATCGCCATATCACATCTTAATCCATCGCAATACTTGGCAATTTTTATAATAGTTTTGATCATCGCTTCTCTAAGTTTATGATTGAAATAATTAAGTTGGGCTGTGTCGCACCATGAAGGAAAATTTGGGTCTTTGCCATGAGCAAGATAGACTTTATACCCATTTTTTTCAACCAGAAAACTGTTTTCAGGTTTCTGATCATGATTTTCCTTACTGACCTGAATATAAAAATCAGGATTTTCCTGAGTCCATGGATGATCGCAGGCGGTATGATTGGGAACCAGATCAAGAATGAGACCAAGGTTATTATTGTGAAGTTTAATCCTGGTTTGCCACAAATCTTGCCAGTCACTCAGATCGGCATTTGGTTCATAATTTTGCACAGCGTAAGGAGAACCGATAATATCTTCTTTTTTTAAATCTGGTAAAGCCTGAGTATATTCATCGTATAAAAAGGCGCATTCGATAGCCATTTTGAGAGCATAAGGGCTTGGTTCCCAGATTCCCATGAGCCAGACATAATGAAAACCAAGATTTTTGATTTGCTGCCATTCAGTATCAGGAATCTGACTAAGCGTCAGATTTTGTCCATATTTTTGTCTGAGTTCTCTCAACCAAACTCTGGTATTAATCTCGTAAATAAAAGGATTATTAAATTTCATAAAGACTTTGTAGTCTATTTGCTTTTCTTTTTTTGTGAAATAAGGCTTTTTTTGCTATAATCACTACTAATCATTATAAACAAATAAAATGAGGAGACCAAGTCTTTTTTTAAATAAAATAATTGACTGGTTAGGTGAGATAAGAGTTAAAGAAGTCATTAAAGAATTAGCAGAATCAATTGGTGGGTATGGAGAGAGAACTGCAAGAACATACACAGAAGCCATCCCTGCTGATCCAAAAGTAGAAGATGAGAAATATGCAGTTATGCAAAAGACTATGAAAGAACTAGATGCAGCCAAAAGAAGAGAAGAAAGTCGAAGATTAAGTAATCTTGGACATTAATTGAAATGAAAACAATAAAGGGATTGTCGAACCATTGATTTTTTGACAGAAGTTAATAATTAAGTATAAAAAAAATAGAAGATCAAATTTAAAAATTTGATCTTATCTAAGTCATATGGGAAGAGAAGAAAATTTTTGGAAAAGACTTGATGAAAGAACATGGTCAGACAGAGCAATAGATGATCGATTTACACCAAGACATCCTATTACTAACTTACTTGGATTATTATGTGAAAACTTAATTGATAAACTTAGTGAAGCGTTAAATTTTCGAAAGAATAGACATAAGCAACAAGATAGTTCCGAATTTACTTTGGATCAGTGGTCAAATATAGCTTTAGAAGAAATAAACAAAAGAATAATATTTACGGCAAGATCTAAAGATCCAATTAATGCAGTATATAAAGCAGAAGAAAAACGTGCGGGAAAATTATATCAAGAAGCATTTAGTGAAACAAAATATAGAAGAAGATAACAAAGGATAATTAACCTCTTTTGGTTTTCTCGGTGATTTTTTTGAGATTTATTCCTACTTTTTTTTGATAAGTTTCTAAGTCGTTGGCAGTTAGCTGCCAGCGCCAGTTATTTTTTTCACTTCCCGGTATATTTTGTCTGGCTTGTCTGCCAAGATTTAAAAGATCCTGCATTGGGAAAATGATCCATTTGGCAGAGCTTTCAGAAATTAGTTCTATGGTTTTTAAATGCCAGTCTTTTTGTGAAGAATTATTAAGAAAATTAAATAAAGCATTTTTTTGATTTTCATCTATCACTTCTTCTACTTTTTGTCTTAGAGTTTCATTGTCATGGGTGCCGGTATAAAAAACACAGTTTTCCTCCACATTGGCTGGCAGATATTTATCATGCGGATTGGTAAAATCAGCAAACAGAAAAATTTTCATTCCAGGCATATTTAATTCCTCTTTCAGCTGTCTGACATTGTCCGTAATTAAGCCTAAATCCTCAGCAATCAGACATAAAGTTTTATTAAGTTTATCTTCAAGATAAGTAAAAAATTGTTTTCCTGGACCATATATCCAGTGAGTATTAATTGCATCTTTTTCGTGCGGATTTAGTCTGCCATAAGCGATAACGCCGCGGAAATGATCAAATTTGAGCCAGTCAAAATATTCGTATTCGCGTTTGATTCTTTGCTCCCACCACAAAAAAATTTTTTTATGAATTTCTACATTGCCCACTTCTCCCCATTTATATAAAGGGTTACCCCATTTTTGACCAGTGGGAGAAAAATAATCCGGTGGCACAGCAGCGCACCATTCCATTTCACCATTTTCTAGAAGCTGAAATAGCTCTTGATTTGCCCAGACATCAACACTGTCAAAACCCGGATAGATAGCTAAATCGCCGATCAGTTTTATTTTGTTTGCTTTAGCTTTTTGCCTTAAGGCTTTAAACTGTTCATCAAAAACAAACTGTAAATATTTAAAAAAATAAAGATCAGCTTTGTTAATTTTTTCACTAAATTTTTCTTGTCTCAATTTATCTTCCTGTTTCCAATCGCTCCAAACTTTAGCAAAGCCATAGTTTTTTTTGAGAGCAAAAAATTGAGCATAGGCTTCCAGCCAGAATTTATTTTTATGTTCAAATTGTTTGAATAAACTGATTCTTTCTGAGTTTGTTAAGAATTTGCGGAAAGCAATTTTTAAAGGTGTATTTTTAGTATTATCAAAACCTAATTTAGCTTCCCAAAGAAAATCATAATCAATTTTGCCTTGAGCAAGATGCTGGCATTTACGGACAAAATCCTGATAATAAATTTCCTCCAAGTCCCCTACCCCAACCAAACTTTCTAAACTTATGAGCATAGGATTACCAGCAAAAAGAGCTGAACTTTGAAAAGGAGAATAATCTTTAGTCGGATTGGTCGGATGAACAGGAAGAATTTGCCAGAGGGTCTGTTTGGTTTTTTTTAAAATATCCAAGAAAAGTAAGCCATCTCTTAAAGTGCCAATACCTTCTTTGGAAGGCAGAGAAAACAGCGGTAATAAAATTCCTGATTGGCGTTTGGGCAGCTGCATAAATTAGTTTTGATTTGGTTCTTGGCTATCTTCTGTTTTAGGCAGGTAGTTATATTTATATTTCAAAAATTTTTCATTCATATCATGAAGAGCCACCACAAATAATGATTCTGCCCAACCTAAAGGATTATTTTCATTAGGTTTGTTGGTATGAGAATACCAGAGTTCAGGAATGCCTTTTGGTGTAGCAGTTTTGATCATTTTATCAATGTAAAATTCAGCCTTATCTTTATTCCCTAAATGAGTGTAAATAATAGCAAGCCAGGAAAGGCCAAAACTCCATTCTGCTTCTTCACTAAAACCATCTGGGTTTTTATTATAATACCAGTCGTTTTTATATCGAATCACTCCTTTTTCTTTGAGTAAATGATATTCAACATTTTCTAAAATCTGATTGCGTTGCTGCGTATTGACTATATTATAAGGATAAATTAAAGATAATAAAGCCAGATCCACAAAATGACTTTGTGATTCTCTGGGCAAAAGGTCATTGAGAGCGATTTCACCATTTTCAATCAAATACCCTGGTACAGTAATTTGAGGCAACTTTTTAACTTCTTTAAGACCAGCAAGACAAGCTCCAATTGATGAAGCATGCACTTCTTCGTCAAATTCCCAAATTCCATGATCAACGTCATGCCAGTATTGAATTGTATCTAAATATTCAACCAGCTTATTAACTATGCGGACATGATCAGGAGTTTGTAAAATCGTGCGCTTGTGATGATGTTCAAGCTTACCAATATTGAAAAGAATAGCGCCAATACTGTCATTTTGCTTATTCCCCCACTCTTCCCAGAATTCTTCAAAAGTTTCTGGATTAAAACGAGCATGAATATATTCGTGTTTGGCCTTAGGCTTATGAGCAATGGCATAATCGATTTTCCACTCATGTTTGAGAAAAATTTGCAACAGCGCGTCATAGGTTCGTTCGACGCTATCCCAGTCTTCCAAAACCTGAAAAGCGAGACATTCATAAAAATTATCGCGAAGCCAGGAACGATCATAGCCAGTGCCGACTTGCTTATCAGAGGCAGCAAAGAGCCCGGATTGATACTGCAGGTTTTGTAAAATCTTGATATGCTGACCAATAAGCCTTTGATAGGTTAAAGGTGATTTAAGTTTTTTATCCATGCTTTTAGTTTAGCAAAAAGAGGATTTAGCAAGCAAGTGGTGAGTTTTTCGCAAGCCTTAAAATTTTAGCAATAAAGGGATCTTTCATAGCACTGTGAATTTTACGTCTCTCTGCTTTGGTTTTGATATCTTTCATTTTGGCAAAAATCTGTTTTTTCAATTCTTCATATTCTTTAAAATATTCTTGATGAGTTCTTAAAAAATCTCTAAATAAAACACAATTGATAAAATCCTGATGACCAGTATGTGTCAGATGGAGATGATATTTCTGCTTATTTTTAATTTTGTCAAAGAAAAATCGGTTTTCTTCTCTTTTGCCATCAAATTGATAATCTAGTTTTTCGATGATTTTTTTAGCCTCTTTGATTTTGTCTTTTCCCACAGCGACATAAATATCGATAATGCCCTTGCCGCTTAAATTAGGAACAGAAGTGCTGCCAATATGTTCAATTTGAGCATTGGGTAATTTTTGCTTGATGATTTCTTTTTCCTGGTTAAAAAGTTCAGAATAGGTGTTTTGATATGGTTTAAATTGATAGTGAAGCATTTATTTTTAATATTTGGATTTTTTTGGGGCGAGCGAAGCTCGCCCCATTTTTACTTTTTTTTACCAAATCTTTTTTTCTTCAATATCGGCTTTGATTATTTCTATAAATTTAGCAAAATTCATCACACCTAAATCTTTTCTACCTCGCTGTCTGACAGCCACGGTTTGTTCTTTTTCTTCCTTTTCTCCAACTACCAACATATATGGCACTTTTTGTTTTTCCGCTTCACGGATTCTTTTTTGCATCGATTCATCTCTAGCATCTAGTTCGACTCTGATATTATTGGTTTCTAATTTTTCTTTTATACTTTGGGCATAAGCAGTAAATTTATCAGAAATTGGGATAATGACAGCTTGAGTATGCGATAGCCATACAGGAAAAGCTCCGGCATATTGTTCAATCAAAACGCCCATAAATCTTTCAAAAGATCCGAGTAAAGTTCGATGAACCATATATGGTCTTTTTTCCTGACCATCTTTGTCTGTATAAGTTAAATCAAATCTAGTTGGGAGGTTGAAATCAAATTGGATTGTTGTTCCTTGCCATAGTCTGCCGATAGCATCTTTAGCCTTGAGATCAATTGATGGACCATAAAATTTAGCTCCTCCTGGATCTTCGGTAAAATGGACGCCTCTTTTTTGTAAAATTTGCCTTAAAGTATTTTCAGCCATTTCCCAATCTTCAGGCTTGCCGGCATATTTTTCTTTATCTTTAGGATCATGGACTGATAATTCATAGTGTAAATCATCAAAGCCAAAAACTTTATTCATTTCTAAAGCAAAATCCAAAACACCTTCAACTTCGCTGATCAATTGTTCTTGGGTACAGAAAATATGAGAATCATCCTGAGTAAAACCGCGTGGCCTTAAAATTCCATGTCTTACTCCTTCCAATTCATATCTATAAACAGTGCCTAATTCGCAAAATCTGACTGGCATTTCTTTATAGCTTCGTTGTTTTGATTTATAAATCAAAATATGGCCATTACAGTTCATGGGTTTGACATAATAAATATCGTTGCGTTCATCTTTCATTGGAGGATACATCAAGTCTTTGTAAAATCCAGTATGTCCAGATAAATCCCACAAAAGTTTTTTGCCGATATGTGGAGTATAAACATACTCATAACCTTTCTTACGATGTTCTTTTCTCCACCAAAGTTCGATTTCTTCTCGAACTGTTGATAATTTTGGATGCCACAAAACTAAACCAGAGCCAAGATCTTCATTTTGACTAAAGAAATCTAATTCTTTATTTAACAATCGATGATCGCGTCTTTTGGCTTCCTCCATCATTTGCAGATATTTTTGTAATTCCTCTTTTGTTGCAAAAGCTGTACCATAAATTCTGGTCAGCATTTTATTTTTTTCATCACCATGCCAGTAAGCGCCGGCGACAGACAAAAGTTTGAAAGCGCCGATTTCTTTGGTGTTTTCAACATGAGGACCGGCACATAGATCAACAAATTCATCTTTAGTGCCTTTGCCAATCCAGTAAACTGTGGATTTTTCGCCTTTTTGTTCGATAGCATCAAGCCATTCTTGTTTATATTCATTATTTTTGAAAAAGTGACGAATTTCTGGAATGATATGCTCTTCTTTTTCTATTGGCAAAGAAAGATTGATTAGGCGCCACATTTCTTTTTCAATCTTAGGGAAATCTGCTTCGGTAATTTTTTTGTCGCCCAAATCCACATCAAAATAAAAACCATCGTCAGTGGCTGGTCCCATCGCCATTTTCATTTTGGGATAAAATTTGCGCATAGCCATGGTTAAAACGTGTTCAGTACTATGACGGATTTTGTTGAGTTGTTCATTGTCCATATTGTTTTAAGTGTTATTCTGAGAAAGAAAGTTTTTAAGGTCCTTCGATTCTCTTTGCTCGCTCAAGATGACACAGTATTTTTTTACAACAAAAAACCGCTTTATTTTCAGGAGTTCTTTTGGAACGGTTCCATCCTGATTTAGCGGTCTTAATTTCCCCGATTAGGCTGGTTTGCCTTCATCTTATAGATTGGTGAGTTCTACTTAAATGATGAAATAAATTTAGTTTATTATAACAAAAATTTTAGAAAAAAGACAATTGAAAGTTTTTTCTTTTGCATAAATGTTATTTTTTTATTACAATGAAGCAATTAAAAACCATCTATCTGGATTGATTTTTTTTAACACAAAAAAATCAACATTCTTATGTCTGATTCACCTGACTCAAAACCAAATATAACAACCTACCTTTTAGGAGGTCTTTTATTAATTTTTGTGTTTGCCAGCGGTTATCTTTATCGTCAAAATCAACAATTATCTGGCAGCAGCAAAGATCAAGCCAAAGTAGAGGTCACAACTGATCAACAAAAAATTGCTCAAGATGCTCAAAAAGAAGAAACCAAACCACAAGTACAGACAGTGAAAGCTAGTAATAGCGCAATTACTACTTTTGAAGAAAAGAAAGATGCTCAGATTTGCAGTGAGAATGGGAAACCTAATGTTTATCTTTTTTCCACCACCTGGTGTCCTCATTGTGAGTGGATTAAAGAAACTTTTGATAGAGTCATGAACGAATATATAGCTGCCGGTAAAATCAATGCCTATCATTGGGAGCTTGATAATGGCGATAATACTTTAACGCAAGAAGTAGAAACTGAAGTTCCTACAGAGCAAAGAGCTGTTTATAAAGAATTTAACCCAGATGGTTCTATCCCTACTTTTGTCTTTGGCTGTAAATATTTTAGAGTTGGCAATGGTTATGAAGCTCAAAAAGATTTAGTTTCGGAAGAAAAAGAATTTAGAGCTGTAATTGAAGATTTATTGGCCAATCAGTAAACTTTTTTATAGATTCCTGCCTGCCGGTAGGCAAGCTTTTACAGGAATGACATAGCATAAAAAGCCACTCGTCATGAGTGGCTTTTTGTGTGGATAAAGATTTTAAAAAGAATTAAGGTAATTTATTTATAACCAATCAGGTTTCTGATTTTTAGTTTTAGGAGTCTGTAATTTTTGGGGAATTTCAAAGTTGTTTGCCTTATATGTCCATGATCCGGTTTTAGATCCGGTTTTAGTTTTATAATCTTTGATAAATTCCACAATTAGAGTTAAAAACTCTTGATTAAGGTTTTGTATATTTGAACCTAAGCCTAGAAAGTTTAAAAGTTGTTGTATTGTTATTGGCTCCTGAACTTGTTTAAGTATTCCTACTATATTTTCGGATAATCCTCGTCTATTTTTTTTATAATCAAAAACGTAAAGTTTTTTGGAAAATAAATCAATTCCTAGATTAATTAATTCTCCTTGTTTGTTTTTCTCTGGTATATGTCTAACTTGTATTATCTCGGCTTCTTGTTTAGTTAAAACTGCATTTAGGATTATTGCGGTAGTGTCTTCTGTATTTGGAAAATCTGTATAAGTTGTTTTAGTTTTGCGATTAACATGGTCTAAGATATTTACAGCAAGTAATTTTCTCATCATAGCGATAAACACTTCTTTTGGTTGTTTATCTAGAAAATCAGGCATTAACAAACCTAAGAATTCTATCATTTTAGGTTCTATTGCCAGATCTCTTATAAGCATTCTGAGTGTTTGTCCATGATCTACTTGACAATTTGAATTATCTAAAAGATTAAGTAGAATAAGAATTGCTCTAACTCTAGTTTTTATAGCTTGGATTTTTTCTTGTTCTAAATTTGAATTTTCTAGATTTGGCATGCTTATTTCTGGTAGTTTACCTAAATTTTTTTCTAGAAAAGTATTAATTTGTTCTAAAAGTACTGCATTATTAAAACGCTCTACAGCAATAGATAATTTTCCTTTTGCTAATTCTGTCTTTAATGCTAAAGCTAATAGATCTTTATTATTATTATTTGATATTTGTTCTGGACTTGATTCAAGTGAGGACATATATAAGATTTTAATTAGAATTTAATTAAAATCTAAGATTAATTTATAACCATTGCAGAAAACCCCGCACTGTAAGTGCGAGGGATGAATGCAATCAATGAGCACAAAAACGTAAAGCTTAAGTCATTTGATAAGATATAGTTAAGATGATAGAGACAAGTAG
>JAAZND010000022.1 GCA_012798485.1 Candidatus Beckwithbacteria bacterium
AATAAAAAGCTTTTCTTTTAAATTGGTAAGTTATTTTAGTTTTCTATATAATGCTTTTTTCATAATTAGTTTAGATTTATTATTCAATTAAGAAATGTAGTATAATATCTTTTGTAAAATATAGAAAAGTAATTATTTAGATAAAATATGAAAAAAATTATCTTTATTTCTTATTTCATAATTTTACTTCTTTTTTTAATTTTCCCTAAAAATATCTTAGCTCAAGATAATAATAATAGAGTAGGGAAAGCAATTAAAGAAGCAACAAGAGCAGCAGAGGCTTCAGAATCAGCAAAGCTAGCTACTGCTTCTGCTTTAGTTAAAAAAATTGTAGAAAAAAAAGCCGATATTACAGAACCTAATCCGGTAATAAAAGGAAGACTGGAGAAATATTTAGAAGATAATCCGCCTGGAGAATTAACTGTTTTTAGCTTTATAAGACATGCAATTATTAATGCTGTTTCTCAAGGAGTACCTCCTAATACAATAGTTTTGATGTTAATGTTTCCATTGGTAGCGGCAATTGTCGTTTTTAGTAGGCATATTATTGGTCTTAAAAGTTTTGGAATTTTTACTCCAGCCTTACTGGCCGTAGCTTTTCTAAATACTGGGCTTTTGACTGGAAGTTTATTATTTTTATTGATTTTAGCCGTTGCTACAATTATGAGAATGGCTTTGCGAAAAATTAGAATTCAATATTTGCCAAGAATGGCTGTTTTTATCTGGGTTGTATCTATGACTATTTTTGCTATTTTGCTTTTATCTCCATTTATAGGGCAGGAAGAATTAATTACTATTGGAATTTTCCCAATTTTAATCTTAATTTTATTGTTAGAGGATTTTTTGGATATACAAATTACTCGAAGTTTTAAAGACGCCTCCTTAATTACAATAGAGACTTTACTGGTAGCCTATATTTGTTTTTTCACTATAAATTTTGATTTTTTACAGAAGTTTGCTCTTTTAAACCCAGAACTTTTTATGGTAGGGATTTTTCTTTTTATTATCCTGATAGAAAGATATGATGGTTTAAGATTAATGGAAATTTGGCGTTTTAGAAAATTGTTAAAATAATTTATGCAAAATAAATTATTAGGACTATGTCAGAACTTAATGATATTTTAGGGATGAATGGTAGAAATTTAAATTATCTTTGTTTAAATAAGAAGACAGGAAGAAAAATTGCTGACTCAAAATTAAGGACTAAAAAAGTTTTAAAAAAAACTCAAGTAGCGAATCCTAGACTTCTGAAAGTTTTTCGATCTATTTCTGATATCAATAATTTTGACTGGCTTAGATTAAAAACAGGTTTTGTATTAAAACCAAGCGAAGGTTATGGCGGAGAGGGGATTTTAGTAGTTAAAAAACCTGGATATTATGCTGGAGAATGGATTAGAATGGATGGGACTGCAATTAAAATAGAAGATCTTAAAATTCATGCTAAAGATATTATTGAAGGTAGATTTTCTCGTAATCGCACTCCCGATATGCCTTTTATTGAAGAAAGAATTAAAATTCATCCTAAGTTTTTAAAATATGCCTACAAAGGCACTCCTGATGTGAGAGTCATAGTTTTTAACAAGATTCCAGTGATGGCTATGCTTAGACTTCCAACTAAAGAAAGTGATGGTAAAGCAAATCTTCATCAAGGAGCTTTGGGACTAGGTGTTGATATGGCTACTGGAATTACGACTTATGGAGTTCATCACAATTATTTGATTAAATATATTCCTGGAACAAATCGTAAAGTTAATGGACTTTTGATCCCTTTCTGGGAGAGAATTTTAAAAACGGCAGTAGATGCTCAGATAGCATCTACTCTAGGTTTTGCTGGGATTGATATTGTGGTTGATGAAGAAAAAGGGCCAATGGTTTTGGAGATTAATGATCAACCTGGACTGCAAATCCAAATGGCAAATAGAGAAGGACTTTTACGTCGTTTACAAAGACTGGAAAAATTAAATATAGGGAATAGCGATTACAAAGGTATTCAGATTGCTCAGCTTTTGTTTGCTGAAAGTTTTGCTGATAAAATTAAAGCTAAAGAGGGAAAAAAGATTTTAGGGATTTTTGAACAAATTACTTTAAAAGATGGTATAGGAGAGAAACATGAACTGGTGGCAAAAATTGACACCGGTGCTTTTAGTGTCAGCATAGACAAAACTTTAGCAAAAGATTTAGGTCTTTTAAATAAGGAGAATATTTTGTATAAGACTGAAGTAGAATCGTCTTTAGGGAAACAAACGAGGTCGGTCATAGAATTGGAATTTTGGCTTCAAGGTCAAAAGATTAAAGCTATGGCAACAGTATCAAATCGCAAAGGATTAACCTCTCCAATTTTAATAGGTAGAAGATATTTGCAGGGATTTTTTATTGATCCTTCAAAGGTTAAAAATTTTTAAGAGGATATATTTTTATGATTAATGATGAAAATATTTTATTAGATAATAAAATTATATGGAGAGGTACTCTCCGGAATGTAAAAAATGTTTCTGAAATTTTTTACCCCTCTTTTGCTAAGAGGATAGATAAATATCAAACTAAATTACAGTCTTTTTTTGACTTCCAAATTGTTAAAGCAGATAGAGAAATTCTAGAAAATTTATTTTTCCCTTCTTATGAAAGTTACATTGTTTCAAAAAACAATTATCATTTAAATAAAACAGAGACTTATCAAACTATTCTAAAAAATATACAAGATAGAAATGATTATTATTTATTATCTATTTTTGATAAACATGATAAGAATAAAATTTATGGAGGAACAATTTTTTTTGTTAGGGATGGGAAAGTAGGGTTTTGTTATAAAGCTTATAATCATCAAATTACGAAAGATTTTAAGATAAATTGCTCTCTAGACTATTGGGCAGAAAAATTAGTTTTTGATTTTGGAATTAAAAACAATTGTCAGTTTATTTCTCATGGCAAAGATGCTCATCCTTATATTGATAATCCTGGATTATGCTTGTTTAAATTAAGAGCTGGATGTAAACCCTTTTCTGGTTTAATTAGTAAAGAAATAAAGAATAAGTCTAAATTAGCTTTCCAAGAAGTTAATTTAAAAAAATTAATGCAAGAAAATAATTTATTTATTTATTTTACAGAGCCTGATTCTTTAGGATTTTTTCAAAAAATAAATATTTATTATAGAGATAATTTTGGGAATAATGCTTTAATAAATGAATTTAAAAAAATTATTGAATGGGCAAAAATAATTTATAATATTAATCTTTATTCTTAATAATATAAAGATATGAAAAATTTATATTTAATAATTTCTAAAACCCCTAGCAAAACAGCTTTAATAACTTTTAATTTAATAACGAAATCTGCAGAAGAAAGAAATATTAAAATTCACAAAATATTTGTAGAAGATTTTGATTTTAGTCAAGAAATTAAATTCACTAAGGAAGATGGTTTATATAGAATCTCTACAGGGAATAAATCAGCTTTAATTGAAAAGTATTTAATTAATTCTGAAGTTAAAGTCTTGTATCAAAATAATAAATTTTGTTTAGGTAAATTAACTCATAATATTGGTTCTTCATTAATACACCAAAAACTAGATCTACCCATTATAAAAACAATTTTTGAGATAACAAATAATAGAGAATTATTAAAAAAATATGTAAGATATCTTGATGGATTTCCTATTATCATAAAAGCGATAGGTGGTTCACATGGAATAGGAATTATGAAAATAGACTCTTTCGAATCGTTGGCTTCTGTATGTGATTATTTAGTTAATAAAGGTAATAATTTTATTATGAGAAAATATATTGACTATATAAAACATGCAAGATTAATAGTTTTAGGAGATAGGGTTATTTCAAGTATAGAGTATAAAAGAGTAAATGGAGATTTCAGGAGTAATGTGGGAGATAAAATAGATGTAGTTGAAGAAAATTTTGGAGAATTAGTAAATAAAACAGCAGTTGATTCAGTTAATGCTTTGGGTTATGAATTTGGAGGAGTAGATATTTTAATAGATCAAAATAACAATCATTATATTGCAGAAGTGAATTTTCCTTGTTATTTTGCAAGAACTCAAAATGCTACTGGTTTTGATATTTCTGGAGCTATGTTAGATTATTTAATACAAAAATAAAGATAATATGCAAGTAAATAACTCAGAAGCAAGAATTTTTCCAGATAGACCAGGAGAGAATATCGATCAATGGATAAATATCTTAGAAAAGAAACCTGAAATTATTCTTAATGAGAGACAGAAAGCCGAAGTTTTAACTTATGAGAGAAAATTAACTGAAGGGAATGAAAAAGAAAAAATTCCAGGCCTAGAACCAATCTGGAGAAAAAAAATTAAAGAATCAGAATTTCATCTTGAATATTTTTTAACTCCAGAAGGAAAACTTAGTTTAAAAGAAAAACTAGGGATAAGTGAAATTCCAGAATTTCAAACGATAACTGATGTTAGTCAGTTTTTATATTCATTTGATTATTCCAATATTGATGTTAGAAAAATAGATGAACTAATTGGCTTGAGTAGAAGATTTATGGAAGAAGAAATGTATAGACAATTTGATAAATATGTAATTAATCCAGCCCAAAGCAACATAGAAACACATGAAGCTAATGAATATCAGATGGAGTGGACTTTAGCTGATCCTATAGATCAAGTTAATAATCCTCATAAAATTACTGTTATTAGAAATCCTGAAGTTTTACAAGAAAAAATAGAAGGATATAGAAGATTAAAAGCTTTTTATAGACAAGAAATAAAAAATTTAAGAGAAAAAATAAATGAGTCGCATAAAGTTAATGATTTTGAAGGGATTAATACAGCTAAAGCTAAATTAGCAATTGTTAAAATTTATAAAAGACAAGTGAATGTTTTAATTTCTGAACTTTATGCTTCAGCTGTTGCTTTACAAAAGCAAGGTCAAACTCAAGGAAAAGATTATAATTTAGATTCATCTTTTACAGGTTTAAAGTTATTTAAAGATAGGCATACTGTCCAAAGATTATTAGCACGCTTTGACAGATTCCAGCATGGTACAGGAGGAGAATCGCAACCAGTGAGTCAGTCTTTAGAAGCTTTAGCAAAAAGCTTAGATAAAAGTAATTTAGTTAATAAAGAAGAGGGATACAAACAATATAAAGTTAATGCTTTTCAATTGAAAGAATGGATAGAAATAGTATTAAAAGAATATGATTTACTAAGTAAATATAGTGATTATGATTCAGATAGAGAAGGTCCTGCTGATGACAATAAGTGGCAAGTGGTTATTTCAAATAAATTTAAAAATGTATCAGTAAATTCTAAACAAAAAGTAATTAAGATTCCAGAAAGCTATCAAGGTTCAATTGCTTTTCTTAATCCCGTTGGAGCTATACCACTAATTGATCATGAAGTAGGGGCTCATGTGGTTCAACATGATAATAAAGCCAGAATGGGATTAGCCATTTTTGAAGAAATTGGGACAGATCGATCAGTTGTTATGATGGAAGCTGGAGCAGTAGGATTGGAAGCTGATACTCAAAAAAAATTATTTAGCCAAGATAGGCCTTTAAATGCTCATTATTTGCAAGCAGTAAAAGCAAAACTTGAAGGAGGAAGTTATAGAGAATGTGTAAAAGCCTTTTATGATAGTTATTTAGCTTCTGATCCAAATAAAAACAAAGAAAAAGCCTTGAAAACTGCAATTAATAGAGTAGCAAGATTATTTAAATATGGGGATGATTTTGACTCACGCGATCCCTATTTGGTTAATTCTGTAGATCTAGTTTATCTTGAACAAGAGTTAGTAGCTAGGGAATTAAAAGCTCGTGGTAAAGAAAAATATTTATTTTTAGGCGGAGTAAATTTACAAACATTGGCAGAACTTCATCAATTTGGTTTATTTGATGAAAGTAGAATTTTAATTCCGAAAGAAAAACCTTCTGAAATCTTACAAAGAAAAGGTTATTTTAAAAGTTTCGGAATAAATTGAAAGATTGACAAAATTTTATAGTTGAATTAAGATTTAGATCTTAAATTAAATAAATCACATATTATGAAGAATTTATTACTTTTCAGCAAATATAATTCCAATTATCAGATTTCTAGAATTAAAGAAGAGTGTGAATTGAGAAATATTAATATTCAAACAGTTTCATATCTTGATTTAAATTTTGAAATAAAAAATAATATACCTCATATTTATTTTAAGAAAACTAAAGAATCTTTATTGGAATATGATAATTTTATTTTTAGAGGTTTTGTCAGCTTTGATTTTTTCAAAGAGTTGCTTTGTCTATATTTAAGCGAAAATCATAAAAATGTATTAAATAAAAATGTTTTATTGAATACTTCTTTGTATATTAACAAGTTAATTCAAGTGTTTAAATTATCAATGAATAATTTACCAGTTGTTAATTCTAATCTTTATGGGAGTACTGATGTTTATAGTCAAGAGGAAGCTTATCCATTCCCCTTCATATTAAAAGGAATAGTTGGGAGTTATGGGAATGAAGTAATGAAAATTGATAATAATCTGAAATATAGAGGGATGATAGTGAATAAACAAATATCAGATTTAATATTTCAACCATTTTTACCTACAGGGGAAGACTATAGAATTCTTGTTTTGGGAGGTAGAGTTTTAGGGGTTATGAAAAGAATCGCTCAGGAAGGGAAATATTTAACAAATGTTTCTGCAGGAGGGAAATTTGAGAAAGCTGAGTTGACTAAAGAACTAGAAGATTTATCCTTAAAAGCTGCAAAAGTGTTTGGAGCAGATTATTGCGGAGTAGATATTATGTATGATCAAAATAATAAACCTCATATTTTAGAAGTTAATTTTGGAGCTCAATTTAAAGGTTTTGAAAAATGTACAGGGTTAAATATTGCGGGTCAAATAATAGATTACTTAGTTCCTTAATGTAATTCCCATGGTTAAAAAAATAGTTTTTAATTCTCATTTAAATTTTTATATTCTAGCGGCTAAAAAATTAGGGATTAGTTTCAGGATTTTTGACGCTAAAAAGTTAGTTCTTTTTAAGAAGGGTCAAAAAAAATGGTATATCTTTAAAGCTAGAACGCCTTTAAATCTTGAGTCTTCGGCTTTTTTATCAAATGATAAATATTTAACTAATCAAATTTTAAGAAAGAATGATATTTTAGTTCCTGAATCTAAAATATTTAATAAATTAGATGAAGCCTTAAGTTATTGGGAGAAAAATCGTCATAAAGTAGTTTTGAAACCGAATGATAATATTGGAGGGAAAGGTATATTGGTTAGTCCTAAGAATAAAGAAGAATTTGTGTGGGGATTTAAGAACGCTTTAAAAAACACTAGATTAGATAAGAGAGTTTTGGTAGAAGATTTTATTAAAGGTGTTGATTATAGAGTTTTAGTTTTAGGAGAAAAGGTAATTGCTGCAGCCCAAAGATTACCGCCTTTTATCATAGGTAATGGCAAAGATAGTATTCGAACATTGATCAGAAAAGAAAATAAAAAACGTAAAGATACTTTATTAAAGAACATTAAAATTGATAATGATTTAAAATCATATCTTTTAAAATATAAATTATCTATAGATAGTATTTTAAAAAGAGGCAAAAAATTATTTTTAAGAGATAATTGTAATTTATCAACAGGAGGAATAACAATAGATAAAACAGAAGATATTCATCCAGATAATATTAATATAGCGATTAAAGCAGTTAAAACTTTAGGTTTAAAATTAGCTGGAGTAGATATAATCACTCAGGATATTAGTCAATCTATGCTAGAGAATGGAGGAATTATCAATGAAATTAATTCACCCCCTGGACTTAGAATACATTATTGTGTAATAGAAGGGAAAGTTAGAGATGTGGCTTTAGATATTCAAAAATATATTTTGGAGAACATTTAACCTTTTAGTTCTTCATAAGCTTTTAAAAGCCGGTGCACTAGATTTTTTTCGCCTTCTCTAAGCCATGTTCTTGGATCATAGTAATCCTTGTTTGGTTCATCAGGTCCATCTGGATTTCCTAGTTGACTCTGTAAATAATGATGATTGAGGTGTTCATATTCTTTAATTCCTTCCCAAAATGCCCATTGAGTATCAGTGTCAATGTTAAATTTAATTACACCATAAGAAACAGCTTCTTTAATTTTTTCTGGTTCTGATCCAGACCCTCCATGAAAAACAAGATGAATTGGTTTGTCATCAGTGTGATATTTATCTTTGATAAACTGTTGACAATCTTTTAAAATTTCTGGTTTTAAAACAACATTGCCAGCCTTATAAACTCCATGAACATTACCAAAAGTTGCAGCAATAGAGAAGTTTGGAGAAATAGGCATTAATTGCTGCCAGGCATAATCAATATCTTGAGGATTAGTATAAAGTTTTTCTTTTTTTTGTCCGCTATTATCAACGCCATCTTCTTCTCCTCCTGTGACGCCAAGTTCAAATTCAAGTAAGATTTCTAACTCTTTCATTTTTTGTAAATAACCTTTACAAATATCTATATTTTCTTTGAGTGGCAAAACAGAAAGGTCAATCATATGAGAAGAGAAGAGAGGTCTTTGCATTTCACTGTAATATTCTTGGTTAACATTTAAAAGTCCGTCTATCCAGGGCAATTTTTCTTTATTGGCATGATCTGTGTGTAAAACCACAGAAACTCCATAGAATTTAGCTACATTATGGACATGAAGAGCTGCAGAAACCGCCCCAAGAATTGAAGCTTCACTATTATTGTTGGGTAAACTTGCTCCAGCAAAAAAAGCTGCTCCACCATGAGAGAGTTGGATAATTATCGGCAGATTGGCTTTTTTGGCAGTTTCCATAACAGCGTTAATGGAGTTAGTTCCAATAACATTGACTGCAGGAATAGCTAAATTGTTATTTTTTAAATATTTAAAAAGATCGATTAGTTGTTGTCCATACAAAACACCGGCAGGAAAGTTCATCTTCAATTTAACTCATTAAAATAAAATAATGAGTTAATTAAAAACTAATATTGATTTTAGTATGCACGGTTTTTGATAAACTTACAAGCTAAAGATAAAAAATGAGGTATAATTGAGCTTATGAAAATGATCAATTTAGCTTATCAATTCGATTTAATTTCTCCTATTTTTAAACGAGGGAAGCAAACTTTAATTGTAATAAAAGATAAAGCAGATAATTTTATTTTAGGATCCAAAAAATGGTATCCGCAAAATATTTATCGTTTTGTAGGAGGAGGAATTGAAGAAGGAGAAGAGATTTTCTCTGGTACATATAGAGAATTTGAGGAAGAATTAGGGCTTGATTTTCATAAAGATAAACTCAAACAAATAGCTAAAATTCAGATAGATATTAGTAATAGTAAAGAAAAATATCTGTATGAGGTTTATTTATTTTTTTATCAAGCTTCGGGAGAAAAATTTAAAGCTCTGGATGATTTGGATGATCTTAAAATTTTAACTTACAAAGAAATGAAACAGCTTATTCAAGAATTTTATAGCTTAAAAGAAGATCTTTTTGGAGAAGAAGAACATCAGTTATTTAGATGGAAAGATTATGGAGCAGTCTTTGGCAAAATTCACGAGATTGCTTTAGATTTAATATGTTAAAAAAAATAGCTTTAGGACTTTCTGGCGGGGTTGATAGTGCAGTAGCTGCTGTATTATTACAACAGCGAGGCTATGAAGTTTGTCCTTTTTATATAGTATGCTGGCAGGAACCAGGATGCAGGGCAGAGCAGGATAGAACAGATGCTTTGAAAGTGGCTTTACAGCTTAATTTGCCTTTTCAAGTATTAGATTTTAAAGTTGCTTATCATGATAAAGTAATGAACTATTTTTACAGCGAATATAAAAAAGGGAGAACTCCAAATCCAGATGTCTTATGCAATCGGGAAATTAAATTTGGCCTTTTTTATGACTGGGCAAGAGCAAATGGTTTTGACTATATTGCTACAGGACATTATGCTAAGACCGATAATAATTTTTTATTTACTGCCAAAGATTTAAACAAAGATCAATCATATTTTCTTTACCAGCTTAAACAAGAGCAACTTGAACACATTTTATTTCCAATAGGTGATTATTTAAAGGAAGAGATAAGAAAAATTGCTAAAGAAAAAAAACTGATAGTTGCAGACAAAAAGGATTCAATGGGTATTTGTTTTGTCGGCAACATTAATGTAAGACAACTTTTAGCCAAAAAATTTGGCATCAAAAAAGGGGAAGTAGTTTTACAAAATGGAACAGTTATAGGAGAACATGATGGTTATTGGTTTTTTAATAGAGGGCACAGAGGAGGATGGAGAAGAAAATTTAGAATTCAAAATGATCAATTTAAAAATGATGATTTGCCTAAGCTATATGTTATTGGGATAAATAAAAAAGAAAACAAGATTACTGTTGGAGAAAGAGAAGCGTGTTTGCAAGACGAATTTGTTATTACAGAAATTCATTGGATTAATAAAAATTTTGATTTAAGCCAAAGATTATGGGTAAAAATTAGAAATACTGGAGATTTTCTTAAGGCAAAACTTAACAAAATTGAAGGTAATCAGTTTAAAGTCAGATTAGAAGAAAAAACATTTGCCGTTTCTCCTGGCCAAAGTTGTGTGATTTATTCTAAGGTGGAAAACCAAGAGAGTTATCAAGTTTTAGGAGGAGGAATTATTAGTTAGTATGACAGAGTTAATAAGAGTCAAAGATTATCAGTTTTTTATCGCCAAATGTGAGGCTTGTGGATTAAGATTTCCCATTACCAATAATGTTTTGAGAGAAAATAAATGTGTTCATTGTAAAGGACAGATAAAAATTGTCAAAAAATATAGTAATTTTGTTTCTAAAACTGAAGTGGCTAAATATCCCAATATTGTTTTAATTCTGGACAATATTCGCAGTGCCTGGAATGTGGGTTCAATTTTGCGAACTTGTGATGCAGTCGGAATTACCAAACTTTATCTCTGTGGTATTAGCCCAACGCCAGATAATTCTAAAGTTAAAAAAACTTCACTAGGGGCAGAAAAGACAGTCGAGTGGGAATATTGCAAAGATGCTTTAACTTTAACTCACGAGCTTAAAAAACAAGGGTTTCAAATTTTGGCAATTGAGAAAACTCAAAATTCAGTTTCTCTGTTTAATTTTAATTTAGAAGAAAAACAAAAATACGCTTTAGTTTTAGGTCATGAGGTTGGTGGAGTAGATCCAGAGATTTTAGTAATTGCTGATTATCATTTAGTTTTACCCACAAGAGGAGTGAAAAATTCTTTGAATGTTGCTGTCGCGTGTGGAATTAGTTTATATGAGCTTTTAAAACTCTAATTGGGGTTTGACATTTGGCCTTCTCTTAGTTAAAATAGCTTTAAGTTTTTAAATAAACTTACTGTCTATATGAAATAATAAGAACTTACCAGTTTTGTGAATCTTGTAGACCCACTAACTGGTGGGTTTTTTTGACTTTTCGTTCTTTAACAAGTTAATAAGACATATTCACATTTTGACATTTTTAAGGAGTGCAAAATGTGGAAGAAATAATTTGTCATTTATGACAAAATCCTGTTAATTCCAATTAAATTTTAAATTTTTTAAAAAATCAAACTTTTAATAAATTTTACTAAGAGTTTGATCCTGGCTCAGGATAAACGCTGGCGGTGTGCTTTAAGCATGCAAGTCGAGCGAGAATCCCCGACTTGTCGGGGAGGACAGCGGCGAACGGGTGAGTACAGCATAGGAATATACCTTTAAGTGGGGAATAGCTCATCGAAAGGTGGGATAATACCGCATGTACTTCAACGCAAGTTGAAGCAAAGGACGTAACTGTCCGCTTGAAGAGTAGCCTGTGTGCTATCAGCTTGTTGGTAGGGTAATGGCCTACCAAGGCGACGACGGCTAGGGGATGTGAGAGCATGTTCCCCCACAAGGATACTGAGATACGGATCCTACACCTACGGGTGGCAGCAACTGGGAATCTTGCGCAATGGGCGAAAGCCTGACGCAGCGACACCGCGTGGAGGATGAAGGCCTTTGGGTTGTAAACTCCTTTTGTAGAGAAACAAATCTCGATTTATCGGGATTGAGGGTACTCTAAGAATAAGCACCTGCTAACTACGTGCCAGAAGCCTCGGTAATACGTAGGGTGCAAGCGTTATCCGGAATTACTGGGCGTAAAGAGTGTCGTAGGCGGCTTTTCAAGTGCATGGTGAAATCTTTCGGCTCAACCGAAAAATTGCTGTGCATACTGTTAAGCTAGAGAGTACTAGAGGATGCTGGAATTTTCGGTGGAGGGGTGAAATCCGTTGATATCGAAAAGAACACCAAGGGCGAAGGCAGGCATCTAGGGTATTTCTGACGCTGATGAACGAAAGCTAAGGTAGCAAAAGGGATTAGAGACCCCTGTAGTCTTAGCTGTAAACCTTGTTCACTAGTTGCCCCGATCACAAAGAGAGTTTTTAGTTTACAGGTTTTAGGTTTTAGTTTATTAACTATAAATCTAATAATTAAAAACTGAAAGCTAATTTTGTGACTGGGGTGACGTAAGCTAACGCGTTAAGTGAACCGCCTGGGAAGTACGGCCGCAAGGCTAAAACTCAAAGGAATTGACGGGGAGGCGCACAACCAGTGGAGCATGTGGTTTAATTCGATACAAAGCGTTGGACCTCACCTGGGTTTGACATGTACCTGCACGGTCGATGAAAGTCGACCTTCT
>JAAZND010000002.1 GCA_012798485.1 Candidatus Beckwithbacteria bacterium
ATTTTATTTAAATGAAAAATACTATAATATTGTGCATTAGCAGATATTTATAGGGTTTTCCCATTAGAAATTAATTCTCGGAAATATTGGATTTTAGTAAAAGTTTTAAGGAAAAAGGTCATAATATTATATGGTGGTCATCGAGTTTTAACCATTATGACATAAAACAACGAGATATAAATAAAATTAATGATAAAGAATTTGAGATTAGGATTATTAAGACACGACCCTATAAAAAGAATATTAGTTTAGCACGACTAGTTAATCATCGACAATTTGCTAAAAATTTCTTTTTAACTGCAAAAGATTTATTAAATAAAGGGGAATTGACTCCACCTGATAAATATATTGTAAGTATCCCTCCTTTGCAGATTTCTCAAGCAGTTTTTCAATTACGTAAAATTTGGGGTGGTAAAGTTATTTTGGATATTCAAGATGCCTGGCCTGAGACTTTTTATCGATTTATACCAGGGGGAGAAAAGATTAGAAAAAGCTTAGGTCCGATTGTTTTTGCTCCATGGTTTCAACAGGCGAGAAGAGCTTATGCACAAACAAACGCTATTTCAGGAGTCGCAAAAAAATATATAGATCTAGCATTGGGGGGAAAATCAAATACCAAGCTTAGTGGTTCCCATAGGGATATCATTAAGTTTAATAGATAAATATTTACCCAAAGAAAAGAAATTACTTACCCCAATAAAATTTATTTATTTAGGAAGTATGTCTGAAAATTATGATCTTGAATCTGTTGTTCATGCAACATACACATTAGTTAGTAAAGGATATAAATTGCAAGTACTAATTGTTGGAAAAGGTCCAAAAGAAAATAGTTTGAAAAAACTAATATCATCTTTAAAATTAACATCAACTATAAAGCTCATGGGATATTTAAAATTCTCTGATATGGTTCAAATATTACATCAATCCCATGTTGCATTAAATACTATACATCCCTCGTTTTATATAGCATTACCAAATAAAATCGGAGATTACACCGGTGCAGGTCTTCCGATTATTAATAGTATACCAGGCGAACTAAACGATTTTTTAGAAAAATACCATGCTGGAATTTTCTATAATGCTGGAGGTATTGGTTCGTTAATAAAAGCAATGCAATTTTATTTGGATAATCAAGAAATAATTTTAATTCAGGGACAAAATTCACGAAAGTTAGCAGAAGATTTGTTTGATCGGGATAAAAATTATCCAATTTTTGCTGATTTTATTGAAAATGTATAGTTTTGTCTCAATGTGATTTCATGTTAGGGAGAAATTATATGTATCAGTATATTGGAATAATAAGTCTTGGTTATAAAAAAGTTGAGGGTTTAGAGTTTAGGGTTGAAGGAGGAAAAGGCCGTTGAGTGTTGAGAGCTGAAAAAGCAGTTGAGGGTGGAGAGTTTAGGGTTTAGAGAAGAAAAAAATAAGGCTAAAAACAGTTGAGGGAGAAAAGGTGTCTGACTGTGGGTAATTAAATTTTTAATCAACCCTCAACCCTCAACACTAAACTCTAAACAGCTTTTTCAGTTGAGAGTTTAGTGTTGAGGGGAAAAAAGCGGCTGAGAAAAGAAAAGTGTTTGACCTTTGGTGTATAATTTCTAAACACTAAACAGCTCTAACAATTGAGAGTTGAGTGAGGAAAAACATTTGACCGTTGATGTATAGTTTAAAACCCTCAA
>JAAZND010000023.1 GCA_012798485.1 Candidatus Beckwithbacteria bacterium
TAATATTGTCCGCTTTGAATATCTTGTAAGTTTTCTTTAATAAATTGCTCTATTTTTTGCATCTCATTTTTAGCAAAAAAACTTGGACAAGTAGTATAGATTCTTATTGCTTCTGCAAAATTTTCATCATAATCTTTTTCTCCTGTTTCATCTTCGTAATCTTGAGCATATTCAGTTATATTACCAATTTCATCAATTATAGTTTTCCAATCTTCTTGTAATTGCATAGCATTTAAAAAATAGTTATATAAATTATGTCCAATTTCATGAGCTAAGTTTCCTAAAATATACAATGTTCTTCTTTCTGATTCTGGAACTTCTTCCAGATAATCTAAGCCAATTTCTTGTGGATTTTTACCAGCTTTTAATGCTAAATTTTTTTGATCATAATCTTGGTTATAAACTACTATTGGACTAGGGAAAAATTTACCTTTTGGAGCCCAGTTGCTTACAGACATTGCTCTGTAAATATGTTTTGAAAAATATTGTTTTTCTTCTTCTGTCATTTCATTCCAAAGTTGTTGAAATTCATCTGTCGGAATATAGGATCTGCATTCTTCTGGGAAAAAAGGATTTTCTTTGGGAAGTTGAATATTAACATCTTCAAAAGATATAACAATTTGTGTTAATAACGCATAAACTAAAATAATTTGAGGAAATCGATCATTTATAAAACTTGCTACATTTTTGAGATCAATTGGTTTTGTTTCATGTTCTCTATTAGCATCTATGATAGTAATTTGATGGTTTAATAAAACAGTTAATGTCTCTCTATAATTATCAAATAATCTTTCTCCAGGATCATCTGTAGTTGATTCTCCTTTTATTGCTATATTAAATTTTGTAGCAGCATATATAGCAAAACCTCTATCTTTATTTCTCTTCAAAGCTTTTTTAATTCTTTTTTTTCTTTCCTCATTTTCAAACATTTGTTCTATTTCACCTAAAACTGCATTGGCATTAATCTCATATAGAGAATCTGTAGGAGGAGTTTTTTGTGCCTTTTGTTTTTTGAGAGAATCTTTAAGATCTAAAGTCATATAAAGTATAATTTTTATTTTTGTAAATAATAAGTAGCGTGTTTAAAAACAAAAAAAGAACGATGATATTGAGTATCTAAAAGTTTTAAACCTAATTTTTCAAAAGTTTCCTGCCACTCTCTATTATTTTTATTGGAATGTGGGTGATTAAAAAATTCAAAGTTGAGTAAGCTATCAAAAAAATAAGTAATATATTGGTGTAAAGGATTAGAATAAACATCTTCAATGATAATAATTTCTTTGGCAACTCTTTTGGCTTCTTTGATAATTTTTTCCGGATCTTTGGTATGATGCAAAACTGTTAAAATTAAAGCTTTATTAAACTCATCATTTTCGTAAGGTATTTTATCTCCATTATAAATAAGTGGATTGATATGATCAATGAGGCTTAAATTTTGAACATCAAGAGGAAAGACTTGATAATCTTTTTTTTCTAAATCTTCACAAAGCGAACAGGTTCCTGCCCCAATATCTAAGATTTTATCTCCTTCTTTTAAAAAAGGTTCAATTTTTTTTAGTAAACTTTGAGTTCGTTTTTGGGCAATTTTATAAATAATCTTTTTGGATAATTTGTTTTTTTGTAAAAGTTTTATCAGCATAATGTATATATTAAAGTTTGTGCAAGAAAAAATAAAGAGGGATATATTTTACTAAAATATTAATTAAAATCCACTAGGGTGTAAGTCTGTGAATTTTTACTTTTAAAAATTAAAGGTGAAGAATCTTTAGAGGAAAGAGTAGAAGCTTTGGTCCCAGTGGTAGAAAAATGGAAAAAAGATTATAAAGGTAAAACGATTTTACTTTCTACTCATGGCTATATTAAGAAAGGAATTTTGATCGCTTTTCAAATTGTCAAATTTGAAGAGATTCAAGATTTGGCTTTTGAAAATACAGCCTTAAGCATTATTAATCCCTTTGATATTGAACAGATTGAGTTTTTGAATGATGCTAGTCACTTGAAAGAAACTACAGTTCAACAATCTGTAAATCTTTAGCAATAATAATCTCCTCCTTATAGCCTGATTTACGGCAATTTTTGATCATCTTTTCCTCAGAATCAAGACCTGAATAATGGCAGAGAACTAATTTTTTTACATTAGAATTTTTTGCTATATCTCCTGCCAGCTTAGGATTTAAGTGTACATTTAATTTGAGAATTTGCTTATTATCAATTGGAGCTGAGCAATCACATAAAAATAGATCAGCATTTAAACTTATTTTACGAATTTCCTTACAATCTCCTGTATCCCCAGAATAAACAATAACTTTTTTGTTATATTCAAATCTAAAAGCCAATGAATCTAAATCTTTAGAACCATGATAAACATTTATTGCTGATAATTTTAGTCCATTAATTATTAAAGTCGATTTTTGAGGTAATGCTTTCAAAATCAATTTAGGTAAAACTAAAACAGAAAGCCATCCTGGTCTAAAAAATTGTAGTAGTTCATCTATTTTATTAATTAAAGAGGAAGGTCCGTATATATTAAGATTATGATTGATGTAATTTTTGTCAGTTAAATAACCTTTATTCCAAACAGATTGAAGGTATTGAGGCAGGGCATAATGATCTGGATGTGAATGAGAAATTGCTAAATGTTGAATTGAAGCATAATCAACTCCAATCTCTTCAAGTCTAAATCGAATAGATTCAGGACATTCTATTAATATTTTTCCCTTTCCCCATTCTAATAAATATCCTGGAGGGAAACGGTTAGTGATTCCTGGTATTTGAGATGCATCCATACCAGAACCTAGTACAGTTATTTTCATATTTAGTATATTTCTAAGTAAGATAATTTATTTTGTATATTTTCTTAAATAATGTTAAGATTTAGATTTAATTTTAGTATTTTAAGAAGAAATATGCAAAAATAAAAAAATATGAATAAAATGCTTATTATTACTGGTCCAACGGCAACAGGCAAAACCAAATTAGCTCTAAAACTAGCTAAAGCTTTTGACGGAGAGTTAATTTCAGCAGACTCAAGACAAGTTTATCAAGGTATGGATATTGTGACAGGAAAAGACATTTGCAACAATGCAAAATTTAAAATTAAAAATTTAAAAAATAGATTCCCGATGTCGATCTGTTTTTGGCGAAATCGGCTCGAGAATGACAATTTAGTTATTGGTTTTTATGAAGTTGAAAAAGTGAAAATTTGGGGATTGGATTTAGTTAAACCTGATCAAGAGTTTCATGTCTCAGCTTTTGTTAAAATTACCCAAAATTTAATCAAAGATATTTTAGACAGAAATAAATTGCCGATTATTATTGGCGGAACAGCTTTTTATCTTAAGTCTTTATTAAATCCTCCCAAGACTTTAAATATTGCGATTAACAAAGAATTAAGACAAGAATTAGATAAATTGAGTTTACAGGAGCTTCAGGAAAGACTGCAAGATTTAAATATTCAAAAATGGGAGCAGATGAATTTTTCGGATCGTAATAATCCTAGAAGACTCGTGAGAGCGATTGAAGTTTTTTTAAGCGGTGAAGACTTAGCTAAAAATATACAAAATTCAATATTTAACGATCAAGGCAATATTCAAAATTTAATAATTGGTCTTAAAGCTGAACAGGAATTTTTAGCTAAACATATTAAACAAAGAGTTTTAAAAAGACTTAAACAGGGAGCCATAGCAGAAACACAAAAACTTCTACAAAAATATAAGGCAGAATTGCCTAGTATGTCAGCTTTGGGATATAAGGAAATCAGGCAATTTTTGGATTATAAAATTAAGAGGCAAGAATTAATTGAGTTTTGGACTTTACACGAAAGCCAGTATGCCAAAAGACAAATGACATTTATGAAAAAATTTGAGGATATTACCTGGTTTGATATTTTGCAAAAAGATTTTGATAGTCAAATAAAATTGCTAGTGCAAAAATTTTTAAAAAATGATTAAAATATAGCTATGGAAAAGATAGAAATTTCTTATAAAACAATTATTTTTACAGTTTTGTTTTTACTCTCACTCTGGGTTTTGTTTCAAATTCGCTGGGTAATATTGTATTTTTTTGTTTCTTTTGTCTTGATGACAGCTTTAAATCCTGTAGTTAATTTTTTTCACAAGATTAAATTTCCTAGAATTTTAGGTATTATTATTACTTTTCTGCTACTGCTGTCTATTTTAAGTTTGATTATTGCTAGTATTGCCCCCCCCTTAGTAGAGCAGACAATAAACTTGGTTAACTTGATTGGTTCTCTAGTCCCTAAGGATTTGTTGATATTTAATTTTGATCTTAATTCTATCTCTAGTATTTTCCAGACTTTTTCCAATGGAGTTTTTAGTGTTTTTAAAATTATCATCGGTGTCGGTTCAAATTTAATTACCTTTTTTACTATCTTTGTTTTGACATTTTATTTACTTTTGGAAAGAATTAATCTTACTAAATACCTTCATATGTTATTTGATAATAAAGAAAAAGAGGAAAGAGTGGAGCATATTTTGCTTAGTATTGAATCTAGGTTGGGTGGTTGGATTAGAGGAGAAATTACCTTAATGTTTATTGTGGGTTTGTTAACCTATGTTGGTTTGATCATTTTACGTATTCCTTACGCTTTGCCTTTGGCAATTTTAGCTGGGCTTTTAGAGCTGATTCCTAACCTTGGACCAACTTTATCAGCAATTCCAACTGTAATTGTCGCTTTTACCATTTCACCTTTATTGGGTTTGGCTGGTTTAGCTTTGGGTATTCTAGTGCAACAACTGGAAAATAATTTAATTGTCCCTA
>JAAZND010000024.1 GCA_012798485.1 Candidatus Beckwithbacteria bacterium
GATTTTATCTGTCATAAGCAGAAGGGCTACTTTCTTGATTTTCTTCAATATTGCCACTTAAAGTCGCAATATTGCTATTATTAAGATTAACAGTTTTTACTTCGTTTTGTCTACTGGTTTTTTCATTGGTATATTTTGGTACTTTATTAAGAATATCTTTATCTATAATGACTCTTTTTTTTAAATTATTAATAGAATTTTCATTAAAATTCTGGTCAATTTTGGTATTATGATTTGTTCCATTTTGATAAGTTTTATCATTTGTAATTGAGATTTTATTCATTTCCACAAAAAACCAGGTAGTAATAGTGATAACTGAAAGCAAGATTACAAAATACCAGAAATTAATTCTTCTTTTGAGATTTTCCATAAATTTAATTTAAATAATAGATTTTAAATTTTAAAGATAATTTGAGTATATCTACCTTACTAGTTTCAAACTTGATACTATCAATATTAGAAATACGGATTAAAGTTTGTAGATCGTTAATAAATAATTTTAAATTTTGATAATTTCCTTCTGCGCTAAGATTAACATCGATAGTTCCATTAAATTCATCCTTATTAATAATAGGGAATTTAGAAAAGGCAATAGAGGTAAAAGTTAAGTTATTTTTGAGAATTAAATATCTGATTTGTTTTTCAAATTCAGGGAATTGTGAATCATTAGGAATAGCTTGTTCAGCTAATTTAGTGACTGATTGACCATCATATTCTTGATATTTTTCGAAAACTGATTTTAAATTTTTAGCTTTTTTCTCTAAACTTTGATTAAGTGTTTCAAACTCTTCCTGCTTAATTTGTAATTCCTTAATAGTGGCTGTTGTAGGTTTAATAGCTGTGGCAAAAAGGATAAGAATAAGAAAAATAGCCGCCAAAAAGGAAAAAGAAGCCTTGGCAAAAGGGTTTTTTTTCCTTTTTTCATAATATTGTTTAAAATATGATCCTTTTTTTTCCATAGACTAGACAATTTGTAATTTAATTACAAAACTTATTTTAGGATTTAACACTCCCTCTGTTTTTAGATCATCAATAATAATTTGAGAGAAAATTTCCTGTTTTTTTAAGGCATTTAGAAAATTTGAGAAAATAACTTCATTTTGAGTGGTGCCTTCAATTTTAAGACTTTTTTTATTCATCTCAATATTTTTAAGCTGAGATTGTTTAGGCATACAGATTTCTAGAGCTCGGAAAACTTTAATATAGACAATTTCATCTTTTGTTTTTTCTTCCACCAAATTAAGTTTAGATTGAAAATCGATAATATTTTTTTCATGCTGGCTATACTGATCAATTTCATTGATATTATTTTGAATTTTTTCTGTCAACAGTTCGATTTGATGGTCAAGATAAAATCTATAAATAAAAGAAAAGATGACAAAGGAGAAGGTGAGGCAAATAATAGACTTGCCTATGGTTGTAGCCCAATTTATGACCTTTCCGATTTTAGTATTATCGAGTTTTTTATTATTTAAAAAATTGATACTAGAATTTTTTTTATCAGAATTAAACATAGGGCAGATTAAAACTCTAAACTCATTATAGGGAAAACTGTCCTATGATGTAAAGAAGAAATTTAAATTGAGGTAATTATTTGGCTAGCTTATTAGCTGCTTTAGTAAGCCTGCTTTTTAATCTAGAAATTCTATTTTTAGGTAAAAGATTTTTTTTACCGGCTTTATCAAGAGCTGAAAATGCTTTAGATATATTTTCAGTATTTAATTCTTTTCTCGCTTTTTTGAGTAATGTTTTTGCTTTAGTCTTGATTGGTTTGTTGACGGCAGCTTTTCTTATGCTTTGTCTGAGAGCTTTTTTGGCACTTTTAGTGATAGGCACTGTTTATTATTTTTAATATTCTTACTTTAGTCTTATGTAAAGATAAAGCTATAAAATATTAGAAAACCTCAAAATTAGTTAATATTTAAATTATTTTAATTTAACTGTGTGATTTTATCAATTTATCTCTAGTAATACAAGAGCTAAGTTGTTATGATATAAAAATCAGTAATTAAGTTTATCTGTAATAACCTATGATCAAAAAGTGGCTTTTCAACGGAACCAATTTTTTCACTCAGAAACAAAATAGTATTATTTCTGCAGCAGTGGTTCTTATGTTTACGGTTCTTGCTTCCCGCATTTTGGGTTTAGTCAGAGATAGACTTTTAAGTTCAACTTTTTTTGGCGGACAAGAATGGCAACTAGATGTTTATTTTGCGGCTTTTAGAATTCCCGATATGATTTTTCAACTTTTAGTTATGGGAGCTTTATCTGCTGCTTTTATTCCCGTTTTTAGCTCTTCTTTGAAACATAAAATTGAAGAAGCGTGGGAAATAACCAATGGTTGTATCAATTTAGCATCTCTAGTTTTTATAATTTTTTCTGTTGTAGTTTATATTTTTGCAAAACCTTTATCCAATTTAATTGCTCCAGAGTTTAATGAACAAAAAATTGTTTTGATGGTTAGCCTTACACGCATCATGCTGCTTTCTCAGTTTTTCTTTATTATTTCCAATTTTTTTACTGGCATTCTGCAGTCAAATCAGCGTTTTTTGTTACCTGCAATTGCCCCGGTTTTGTATAATATCGGGATTATTTTTGGTATTATTTTCCTTGCGCCAGTTTATGGTATTTATGGCCCTGTTTATGGAGTAGTCATTGGTGCATTTTTACATCTTATTGTCCAATATCCTTTAGTAAAAAAATTGGGCTATCATTATAAATTTGTCTTAGGTATCAATCTTAAGGGTGTCAGAAAAATCATTAAATTAATGCTTCCTCGTACTTTAGGACTAGGAGTCAATCAGATTGAATATACTTTTGCTGTTTTTCTAGCCACAGGAATGGCAGCTGGCTCTCTTTCAATATTTTATTTTTCGCAACATTTACAGGCTTTGCCGGTTGGATTGTTTGGGTTGACTTTTGGTCAAGCAGCTTTACCGATGCTTTCTCAAGAAGGAGAAAATGCAGAGAAAAGTGAAAAGTTTAAAAATCTTTTTTCAGCCTCTTTAAAACAAATATTCTACTTTGCCTTACCTGCTAGTGTTTTGCTTCTAGTTTTGAGAGTGCCTTTAGTGCGTATTGTTTTTGGAGCTAAGGAATTTCCCTGGGAAGCGACTTTATTAACCGCTAAAGTGGTAGCTGCTTTTTCTTTATCTGTTGTTGCTCAAGCCGCTATTCAGCTGTTAGTGAGAGCTTTTTATGCTATCCAGGATACTAAAACCCCTCTTTTTATTGCTTCTTTATCAGTTATCATTAATGTCTTTTTTAGTTGGTTTTTAGTGACTCAGATTAATTTAGGAGTGGTAGGTTTAGGGCTTGCTATTTCTCTTGCCAGTTTAGTGCAGTTTTTAGTTTTATTTTTTGTTTTGCATCAAAAAGTTCAATGTTTTAATCTGTTTTCTTTATAAATTTCTTTGACAAAGATGATAATGGCAACTATTCTAACTGGGATTTCTTTATGGTTTCCAATGAGATTTTTGGATAAATTTATTCTTGATACTACTAAGACTCTTGATTTAATTATTCTAACTTTGGTGGCAGGAAGCTGTGGTTTTGTGGTTTATTTACTTTTTTCTAAAATTTTTCAAATAGAAGAATTGGATCAGTTTTTGGCAATTTTTAAGAAATTTGGCTCTTGGAAAACTATTTTATCTCAATCAGAAGAAGTGATTCCTGAGTCTGGCTCTTCGGTGGCTTCTAGTCCAGTAGAAGATTAAAAGAATGCTACAGTTTATTTAAATCAGATTTTTGTAGAGTCTAATAATCTATTTTCTTGATATAATCACCCTATGAAAAATATTCGTAATTTTTGTATTATCGCCCATATCGATCATGGCAAATCAACTCTTGCTGATCGTTTTTTGGAGTTTACGCATTTGGTTGCCGATAGAGATATGCAGGAGCAGTTTCTGGATTCTAATCCTATTTCTCGTGAAAGAGGCATTACCATAAAATTGGCACCTGTCAGAATGAAATATAAATATCAAGAAGAGGATTATTTTCTCAATCTGATTGATACTCCAGGACATGTAGATTTTTCTTATGAAGTTTCAAGGGCCTTAGCTGCTTGTGAAGGAGCAATTTTGTTGGTTGATGCGACCGTTGGTATTCAGGCTCAGACTCTTACAGTTTATCGTCAGGCTAAAGCGCAAAATTTAAAAATTATTCCAGTTCTAAATAAGATTGATAATCCGGATGCCAGAGTTGAAGATGTGACTTTGGATCTATGTGAATCTTTTGGTTTTGAACCAAATGAAGTTTTAGCTATTTCTGCCAAAACTGGTTTAGGAGTTGGTAAAGTTTTGGAGGCGGTTATTGAGAGACTCCCAGCTCCCAACACAGAAAATGTTGATGATGAATTAAAAGCTCTAGTTTTTGATTCTCATTTTGACCAGCATGTGGGAGTAGTTGCCGATGTTAGACTTTTTTCTGGGGCAATAAGAGAAAATGATCGCTGTCGACTTATTGCCGGAGGGAGAAACTTTCAAACCTTACAAGTTGGCGTTTATGCTCCCAAAGAAACTTCGACTCAAATTCTTTCAAGTGGAGAAGTAGGTTATATCCATACTGGTCTGAAATCTTTGCAGGAAGTGAAAGTGGGAGATACCATTACTCTTTTTTCGCAAAAAGAAACCAAAGCTTTATCAGGATATAAAGAACCTAAGCCAATGGTTTTTTTGGGACTTTATCCTGTCGATAACAATGATTATCCAGATTTGTCTGAAGCTTTGGAAAAATTACATCTTAATGATTCTTCATTTTCTTATTCTCCAGAATTTAGTGCAAGCCTTGGGAAGGGTTTCCGTATAGGCTTTGCCGGCCTATTACATGCAGAAATTGTCAAAGAAAGATTGGAACGAGAATTCGATTTAGCTTTAATTGTTTCTGTGCCTCAGGTTTTATTTCAATATGAATTAAATGGCGAAATTCAAGATGTTCATACGGCTCGAGAATTACCAGATCAAGTCAATAAAGTTTTTGAACCATGGTTGAATGTCGTGGTTTTTAGTCCCAAAGATTACCTTGGAAGCGTGATGGATTTGTTTGAAAAAAGGCGCGGACTTTATAAAAATATGCAATATTTATCTGATGGTGTCCAGCTTTTTTACGATTTACCTATGGCAGAACTGGTCACCGATTTTTTTGACCGTTTGAAATCCATTACTTCTGGGTACGCTTCTTTGGATTATGAATTTTCTGACATGAGAGAAGTGGATGCTGTTAGGCTTGATATTCTTATTCATGGAGAAAGAGTGGATGCTCTTTCTCAAATTGTGGTTAAAACTGAAGCTTATAATATTGGAAAAAGAGTAGTCAAAAAACTTAAAGAAGCCATTCCTAGACAAATGTTTGAAGTGGCTGTCCAAGCTGCAGTGGGTGGGCAAATTGTAGCGCGTGAAACTATCAAAGCTTTTCGTAAAGATGTGACAGCTAAACTTTATGGTGGTGATGTGACAAGAAGGCTTAAGCTTTTGGAAAAACAGAAAAAAGGCAAGAAAAGGATGAAGCAATTTGGTAAAGTATCTATTCCCCAGGAAGCTTTTATGGCGGTAGTGAAAAGAGAGGAGTAAAATATATAATTTCGTTATGGATAAAATTACTCTTACAACTATTATTGAAAATACCTGTTTAAGATATAGTTTAGTAGCTCAGCATGGGCAGTCCTTACTTTTAAATTATTTCGGTAAGCAATATTTATTTGATCTTGGAGAAGTTTATTCAGGACTTGCCCATAATTTAGAGAAGATGTCGATTAATTTAGAAGAAATAAAAGGCATTATTATTTCTCATAAGCATTTTGATCATTGTGGATCTTTATCTTTATTATTCCCCCAATTAAAAAAACAGACTTTGTATTTACCATCTGACTTTTTTCAAGTCGAAGAAAAAATGATAGACAAAATGAAAGAGAAATATCGTTTTTTCAAAAGTTTAGTAAACGGCAAACATCTTTTAACTTTATCTGCTAAAGATTTAGCAAAAATCAAAAACTATCAACATAAAGTAGTTTTGGATAAATCTGTGGAAATAGAAAAAAATTTATTTATCATTGGTCCTTTTGGTGATCAGCTTAAAGAACAGGCGTTATTGCTTAACTTACTCAAAAAAGGTTTAGTGATAATTACTGGCTGCTGTCATCCTGGACTGGAAGTATTTATTGAAGAAGTCAGAAAAATTACCAAAACTCAAAAAATTCATGGAATTATTGGTGGCTTTCATTATAAAGATTTTTCTTTACAAGAATTGAAAAAAGCGGCTGACTATTTGCAAAGTCTTGATTTAGATTTTTTAATTCCCAGCCATTGTACAGGCAATGAAGCCATTCAATTTCTTAAAAAAAGTCTTAAAAATAAAGTTTTAGTTTCAGGAACTGGCTCTTTGGGAGTTGGTAATAGTATAGATCTTTATCCTGAGTTTAAAACTTATTTTATATAGTTTTTCAAACTTCTTCTTGACAACTGATAGCAGTCTATTTATACTAGTGCTAATTATATTCTGTATTCTAAATTCAAATCCTTAAGAAAAAATTTTTAAATTTTTAATTTAGAATTTTGAATTAAAATTTGTGGATATACCAGCACTAACAGATCGTCAAATTCAAATTCTTAAATGCGTGATTGATGAACATATCAAAACTGGTGAGGCTGTTGGGAGTGATACTTTGGACAAAAAATATAATTTAGGTGTTTCTCCTGCCACTATTCGTAACGAAATGGTTATTCTCACTCAACAGGGTTTTCTTGAACAACCTCATACTTCTTCTGGAAGAATTCCTACTCCTATGGCTTTAAAATTTTTTATTAAACAGCTGATGCATGAAAAAGATTTAGGAGTTTCTGAAGAAGTTGATGTAAAGGCAAAAATCTGGGATTATCGTGATCGGATTGATCGTCTTTTACACGAATCTACCAAAGTCTTGTCTCACAAAACTAATAGCATTGCCTTGGCTTTGACAGATCAGGGTGATGTTTATCATGCTGGTTATTCTAATATTCTAGACTTGCCGGAATTTTTTGATATTGATGTGACTAAGACTGTGCTTTCTCTTCTTGACGATCTTGATACGATGCAAAAGATTTTAAATCGTGCTTATGGAGAAGAAGCAATTCACGTCCTGATTGGCGATGACTTTGATATTGAGTTTCTTTATTCCTGCGGTATGGTTTATACCGATATTAATTTAGGTTCTTATGGTGGTGGTCGAATTGGGGTTTTAGGTCCATCCCGTCTTGATTATCCTTATATCATTCCAGTGGTGCGTTATTTTGGCAAACTTATTAATGAAATTACTAAAAATTGGGAATAATCCGTTCTGCTAAAAGCAGTCCGAGATAGATTATGAAAAAACAAAACCTAAAACCAGAACCAAAGTTAGAAAATATACAGGAAGACTTAGAAAAATTGGAAAAATTAGATCAAGAAAATGAAGAAGTTACACTTTTAAAAAGAGAGCTGCAAGAAGCTCAAACAAAATATTTAAGAGCAATAGCGGATTACCAAAATTTGGAAAAAAGAGTAGCCCAGGAAAAACAGATTTGGATTAAAATGGCTAACTCAGATTTACTCATCAGATTTTTAACTATTGCTGATGATTTGGATCGAGCTGCCAATTTTATCAAAGATGCCGGACTGAATATGGTTCGAGATAATTTGACAAAATTATTAGCTGAATTTGGAGTCGAAGAAATTCAGGTTTTAGGCAAAAAATTTGATCATGAAATTATGGAATGTGTAGGCAAAGAAGAATGTAAAGATAAGAGAGTAGTCGTTAAAGTCGAAAGTAAAGGTTATAAACTTTATGACAAAGTTATTCGTCCAGCAAAAGTAATTGTTGGGCAGTAAAACAAAATTAAAAATTATAATTACAATTTAAACTTTAAAAATTATATTTTTTTAGAAAAGTGTTTAAAATGTATTTTGCTTAAATTTTTTATTTAACATTTTACATTTTAAATTTATCAAAATGGCAAGTTCAAAAATTATTGGTATTGATTTAGGTACAACCAACTCTTGTGTGGCTATTATGGAAGGAGGCAAACCAAAAGTGATTCCTTCTTCAGAGGGCAATAATACTGTACCTTCGATTGTGGAACCCACTAAAAATCTGGTTGGAGAAGTCGCTAAAAGACAAATGGTGTTAAATCCTCAAAATACTATTTATTCAGTAAAAAGATTGATGGGGCGCAAATTAACTGACAGCGAAGTCAAAAGAACTCAGGAAATGGTACCTTACAAAATTGTGGATGGTAAAAATGGCAGTGCTGCGGTAGAAGTTAATGGTAAAACTTATACTCCTCAGGAAATTTCTGCCAAAATTTTACAAAAACTCAAAACTGACGCTGAAAGTTATCTTGGCGAAAAAATTGATAAAGCGGTGATTACTGTGCCAGCTTATTTTAATGATTCACAAAGACAGGCTACCAAACAGGCTGGAGAAATTGCCGGTTTGACTGTTGAGAGAATTATCAATGAACCCACGGCTGCAGCTTTAGCTTACGGATCAGAGAGAAACAAAGCTGAAAAAATTGCTGTTTATGACCTTGGAGGTGGCACTTTTGATATTTCTATTTTAGAACTTGGCGACAATGTTTATGAAGTCAAATCTACCAATGGAGATACTCATCTTGGCGGAGATGACTTTGATCAGAAAGTGATCGATTGGGTAGTTGATGAATTTAAAAAAGAAAATGGGGTTGATCTTAAAAAAGATCCTCAAGCTTTGCAAAGAATCAAGGATGCTGCGGAAAAAGCCAAAAAGGAACTTTCCTCTTCTATGGAAACTGAAATTAATCAGCCATTTATTACTCAAGGGAAAGATGGTCAGCCTTTACATTTGACTATGAAATTGACTCGTGCCAAGCTTGAACAATTGACTCAAGATTTGATTGATCAAACTATGGAACCAGTTAAAAAAGCTTTGAAAGATGCCAAATTGGAAGCTAAAGATATTGATGAAGTCATTTTAGTTGGCGGTATGACTCGTATGCCAAAAGTGGTTGAAACCGTCAAAGCCTTTTTTAGCAAAGAACCAAACAAATCAGTCAATCCTGATGAGGTTGTTGCAGTTGGGGCTTCGATTCAAGCTGGAGTTTTGATGGGAGACGTTAAAGATGTTTTGCTTTTGGACGTTACACCTTTGACTTTATCTATTGAAACTTTGGGCGGAGTGGCTACGCCAATGATTGAGAGAAATACCACTGTGCCAACTTCTAAATCTCAGGTTTATTCAACTGCCGCAGACAATCAGACTCAAGTGGAAATTAATGTTTTGCAGGGAGAAAGACCAATGGCAGTTGATAACAAATCATTAGGACGCTTTATTCTTGATGGTATTCCACCTGCACCAAGAGGAATTCCTCAAATCGAAGTGACTTTTGAGCTTGATGCTAATGGTATTTTGAATGTGAGTGCTAAGGATAAAGCTACTAATAAAGAGCAAAGAATTACGATTAAAGGCTCAACAGAAATTTCTGATGAAGAAATTGAAAAAATGAAAAAAGAAGCTGAGCTTCATGCTGAAGAAGATAAGCTTAAGAAAGAAAGAAGTGATGCTCGTAATCAAGCTGATAGTTTGATTTTCACGGCAGAAAAAACTCTCAAAGATGCCGGTGATAAAGTAAATGCTGATGACAAGAAGAAAGTCGAAGAAGCAGTTGCCGATCTTAAACAGGCAATTGCCAAAGATGATTTTAATAAAGAAGATGTAGAAGCAAAGTCTAAAGTTTTGTCTGAAGCTTTATCTAAAGTTGGTGAAGCTATGTATAAACAAAATGATCAGACTCAACAGTCAAAGGCTGAAGGTCAAGATTCTGAAGAACCAAAAGTAGATGGTAAAGCTGAAAAACAGAAAGTGGAAGAGGGCGAAGTAGTGAATGAATAAGATAAGTAGTAGTAAGCCTGCCTGCAACGCTATGCGTAGCATTGCGGGTAGGCATTAAATAAAAAGTAAATAAAGTGGGGCGGGCTGAAAGCCCGCCCCTAAAAATACCTAAATTGAATTATTATAGAAAGTAAATATTTAGTATAATAAAAAATCTTATAATATTTAATACTAAATTCTTTCTACTAAAAACTTAATTATGACAACCAAACGAGATTACTATGAAATTCTAGGTATCAGTAAATCGGCAACAACAGATGAAATCAAAAAAGCTTATCGAAAGCTGGCTATGAAATATCATCCAGATGTGAATAAGGATGATAATGATGCGGCTGCAAAATTTAAAGAAGTTTCTGAAGCTTATCAGGTTTTATCTGATGCTAAGAAAAAACAGCAATATGATCAGTTTGGTCATGCCGCTTTTGAGGGAGCTTCAGGTTTTGGTGGCTTTCAAGGCGGTCAATCATACCGTAGTGGACCTTTTACTTATACTTATTCGTCTTCCAATAGCGGTTTTAATTTTGATGATTTTGGAGATCCTTTTGATTTGTTTGAACAATTTTTTGGAGGAGGTTTTGGCGGGTTTAGGTCTAGGCCACAAAAACCTCGTTATTCAATTAGGATTGAATTTATGGAGGCGATTAGAGGAGTTGAGAAAAAAATTGTCCATCAAGGGAAAGAACATAGTATTAAAGTTCCGGCAGGAGTGGATAATGGTACGAGAATTAGATTTAATGATTTTGATATTACTATTGATGTGAGACCTCATGATCAATTTAAAAGAGAGAATTATGATTTATTTATCGATCATCAAATTCCCTTTACTTTGGCTGCTCTTGGAGGAGAAACAGCTGTCCCTACGATTGATGGCGATTTGACTATTAAAATTAGACAAGGAACACAACCAAACACTATGGTGAGACTGAGAGAGAAAGGTGTGCCTTATTTAAGATCTAAAGGTAGAGGTGATCAATATATCCGTTTAGTCATCGAAGTGCCTAAGAGTTTGACTCGTGAGCAAAAAAGACTTCTCCAACAGTTAGATGAAACTTTGTAAAACTTTACTAATTTGTCATACTGAACCTGTCTGCCGATAGGCAAGCTTGTTTCAGCATCTTTTATATTAGATTCCGAAACAAGTTCGGAATGACAAGTTTTATGTTTCTATTCGGTTTTTTTAAAAATTAATTTTTCAGATTGCATTCTTCCTAATTTTTGTTTAACTTATAAGATAAGTAGTAAAATATTATTAATTTTTTAAAAACAAGTTTAGAAAAAACCTATAATTCTAAATTTTTCAACTATGATGGAAATAGCAGGAAAAACTAAATTTAAAAGAGTACTTATCAAGCTTACTGGAGAATTTTTGAGTAAAGAAGGAGAAAAAGGGATTAATTTTCATGAAGTTGATAAAGTAGCTCAAGGAATCTTAGAAATTAAGCAAAGAACCGGCAGTCAAATGGCAATTGTAGTTGGAGGTGGGAATTTGATGAGGGGCAGAGATATTGCCGATTCAGATGTTGATCGAGCTGTTGCTGATTATATTGGTTCTTTGGGGACAGTGATGAATGGGTTGGCTTTGGAGGAATCTTTGAATCGACTTTCTGGTGATTCAAGAAAAGCAGTACTTTTAACTGCTTTGCCAATTTCAGCTGTGGCTGAACCTTTTTATCGAAAGCGTGCGCTTAAACATCTTGATAGTGATAAAATTGTAGTTTTGGGTGGTGGAACCGGTAACCCTTTTTTCACAACTGATTCGGCTGCAGCACTTCGAGCTGCTGAGCTTAAATGCGAGGTGATTTTAAAAGGAAGCACAATAGATGGGATTTACACGGCAGATCCCAAAAAAGACCCGACAGCTAGAAAATATAAATATCTGACTTATCAAACTGCACTAGAAAAAAAACTGGAAGTCATGGATAATAATGCTTTTGCTATCTGTCAAAGAGAAAATATCCCTATTTTGGTTTTTCAAGCTGAAGATCTTGGCAGTATTTTAAGTGGAGAAAAAGTAGGAACAATGGTCAGCAACCGTCCTGATGAATTTTTTGAATAAATTATGGTGTCATTCTGAGCAAAGCGAACGGCAGACAGGGAATCTTGAATAAATAAGATCATTTGGGTTTTACCTTCAGGATGACACATAAAATTTATGAAAATTAGTATTAGAAAAGCAGATCTATCTGATTGGGAAATGATTCAAGAACTTAATAATGAAGTTTTTATTGCTGATGCTGAGTATGATCCTTATTTAGATTTAGATTGGCCTTTTCCAGAGTCAGGAATTAGTTATTATAAAGATAAAATTAAAGACCCTAAAACATGCTGTCTAATTGCAGAAGATAAAGCTAATAATCAACCTATTGGTTATCTCTTTGCTAGTGAAGTTAGTTATCCATATAGAAAATTAAAAATTATTGAATTAGAAAATATGGGAGTGACATCTAATTATAGATCAAAAGGGATTGGTACATTATTACTTAATTATTTTCGTGAATGGAGTAAAAAAAGAGAATTTGATACCATTTATGTTAATGTCTACTTTGTAAATAAAAAAGTTAGTAAATTTTATTCAAAAAATGGTTTTACTCCAAGAGATATGATATTAGAAAGTAAAATTTAATTATGGTTCATACACGTTTTGCTCCATCACCAACAGGTTTTGTGCATATTGGAAGTATATATAGTGTACTATTAGATTTTGCTGTGGCTCGGAAAAATCATGGTAAATTTACGATTCGTATTGAAGATACTGACAGAAACAGATATGTAGCTGATGCAGAAGCAAAACTTTATGAGGCTATTGATTGGTTTGGCTTGCAAGAAGACGAAAGTTCTCGTAAAGGTGGAAAATTTGCTCCTTATCACCAGTCTGAGCGATTAGCTGTTTATCAAGAATATGTACAAAAATTAATAACTTCTGGAAATGCATATTATTGTTTTTGCACAACAGAACGCTTGGATCAAATGCGTAAAGACCAACAAAAGTCCGGTAAACCGCCAATGTATGATAAGCATTGTCGTAATTTATCTGCCGAAGAAGTTAAAGCCAATTTGGATAAAAAAATACCTTATGTTATTCGACTTAAGGTTCCGGAAAATATTGATATAGAAGTCAATGATTTAATTAGGGGGAAAATTTTTTTTCCAAGTAAAGATGTCGATGATCAAGTGCTTCTTAAATCTGATGGTTTCCCAACTTATCATTTAGCAGCTATTGTTGATGATCATCTTATGGAAATCACTCATATTATTCGTGGCGAAGAATGGCTTCCAAGCAGTCCTAAACATGTACTTTTGTATCAAATGTTTGGTTGGCAGATGCCGGTGCTTTTCCATACTCCAACTCTTAGAAATCCAGATAAAACTAAGCTTTCTAAACGAAAAGGACACACTAATGTTGGTTGGTATCAGGATCAAGGATTTTTACCAGAAGCAATTCTTAATTTTATTGGTCAACTTGGATGGACTCATCCAGAGGGAAAAGAAATTTTCAGTTTAGAAGAGTTTGTTCAATTATTTAAATTAGAAGATGTTTCTCCTGCTGGTCCAGTTTTTGATGAAACAAAACTGCGATGGATGAATGGCAAATATATTCGCGAAATACTTTCTGAGGATGAATTATTTGAGAGAATTAAAAAATATCTGACTTTAGCAATTTCTGATCAACAACTTAAAAAAGTGATCCCTCTGATTAAAGAAAGATTGGAAGTTTTAAGCCAGGTAAATGATTTGTTGCAATTTTTACTTCCTGAGCAACAAATTGATGTAGAGCTTGTCAAAAAACAAAGCAAAAAAACAGAAGAAGAAATAAAAAAGCTACTTATAGATTTGCAAGAAGCTTTACAAACAGATGAAGAATGGACTGTTCAATCAATTGAATTAGATATTAGAAATCTTAAAGCTAGTTATCCAGATTGGGGAGGAAGAAATTATTTTATGACCATAAGAGTTGTGACAACAGCTTTTCCCGTTACTCCACCGTTATTTGAATCAATTGAAGTTTTGGGTAAAGAATTGGTGCTAAAAAGAGTTGAATCAGTGATAAATAAATTATAATGGGTCTAGACTAGCATTTAGCATGTTAAAATAGCTAAATGTCTTGTCATAATAGACCAATTAGTAACTATAAACAGAAAAAGATTATTTCTTGTTTCTGTTTAGATCTAACAGCCACTCAAACAAGTCGCTTGTTAGGTA